>JAQGNS010000318.1 GCA_028291705.1 Nevskia sp. | reverse complement strand
TTCCTGCGGCTCCACTTTGCGGCCGTCGGTGTACTCCATCATCTTGTCGCGGTTGCTGGCGCGGCTCTGGATGGTGCCACCGGTGGTGAACAGCTTCACCTGCGGCAGATCCGCCGCGGCGGCATTGAGGCTGAAGGCCAGCGTGCACAGCACCGCCGGCACAGTGAGCAGCAATCGGAGTCGCGCCATGTCGTTCTATCGTTCCTTGGGCGGGGGTTGGGTCGGGGACGAAAAGTCCCTCCTGTAGCCAGACGCCGGCGAGACCCGGACCCCTACCTCGCCCCTGCCTTTTTCTTTGCGGAATACGGCCGCAACGGCCGCCGCCGCGCACCTCCCGGCGGCGCGAGGGCCTGTTTATTGCATAACCACGTGCCTGCGAAGCGGCCACGGATCCGGCCGAAGCCATTGGCCGGAGCGCCGCTTCATTGCCAGCGGTTCATCCGGAGGCGTCTTGGACACTGCGTCGAACCTGTTTGAAGCACCGCCGCGAAATACCACGTTGGCACACAGGCCAGTGCGCGACAGCAACAGCCGACGGTAGCCTCATGTCCTTCACAGAATCGAATGTCCGCTGCGCTACCGGCCGGAAGGCGGGGGCCCGGCTTGCTTGAAGCCGTGCCTGCGCGGGGCCCGGCACGCATCGCGCCCGCGGGCCTGATCGCCCACCTGCTGTTCGCGGTCTGCACCGCGGTGGCCTGCCTCGCCGATGCCAAGGCCAACGTCAATGCCGACGAATCCGCGCAGGCCGTGGCCTTCGACATCCCCGCCGGCCGCCTGGCCGATGCGCTGGAGCGCTTCGGCGAACAAAGCGGACTCCAGATCGTCTACGACACGGGCACGGTGGAGAACAGGAACAGCCCGCGCGTCAGCGGAGCAATGCAGGCGGCTGATGCCATGGGCATGCTGATCGCCAACTCCGGCCTGTCCTGGCGCTACGTCAATCACCGCACCATCGCCCTGTACGATGCCAGCAAGCCCAGCGAGCTTGCCGATGCCGCGCCCAGGCCCGGCACTCCGACCAGAAAATCCACGCCCGCGCGCAACAACGCCGCGCGACTCAGCGAAATCGAAGTGATCGGACAAGCGACCCGCACCCCGGCGACGCAGACCAGCGACTTCGCCCTGGGCTTCGACAAGCCCCTGATCGAAACGCCGCGCACCATTTCAACCGTGAGCCGCGACCAGCTCGATACCCAGGGCGTGACCACCATCGAGGACATCCTGCGCGTCGTGCCCGGCACCTTCACCACCACGCGCTACGATCTGCAAGGCGGCGTCAACGTGCGCAGCTTCACCTCCGACGCCTTCTATCGCGGCATGAAGCGCCTGACCCTGCAAGGCCACGCGCGCACCGACCTCAACGCGGTGGACTCCCTGGAAATTGTCGAAGGCCCGCCCTCGCCGATCTACGGCATGGGCGCCATGGGCGGCTACACCAATATGATGCCGAAGTCGGCGCGGGATCAATCCGGCGCCTACTTGTCCGGACTGAAGGGCTTCGTCCAGGCCACCGCCGGCTCATACGGCAAGACTGAGGCCCAGGTCGGCGTCGGCGCGCCCTATGAAGTGGCGGGCAGGAACGGCGGCTTCTACCTGTTCGGGCTGTTCGAGGACTCCGACGATTTCGTCGAGCAGGTCAAGGTCCGGCAGAAGATCCTCCAGGCCAGCAACACCCTCAACAATTTCGTCGGCCCCTTCCGCCTCGAAACTGGCGCGCAGTATTCCAACTCCATCACCTCCGGCTCCTACATGAACCGGGTGACCCAGGACCTGATCAGCACCGGCCGCTACGTCAGCGGCATGCCCCTGGTGAATCTCGACGCGGACGGCGACGGCCGCATCGGCTACCTCGACACGCAGCGCAACTCCCCCGTGGCCGGCGCCCTCAGCACCGGCAACCAGCCCCTATTGCAATACTTCGCCTGGCCCACCGACCCGGTCACCGGCAATCCCTATCCCGCCGGCAAATTCCCCACCATCGCCGGCATCCCGCAGACGATGCTGAACTACCTCAACGCCCATCCCGAAGCCGATCCCACCGGGCTGCTGCGTGCGCAGGGCGCGGGCGGCCCACTGCCAATCTCGGGGCAACTGCCGGTGGGCTTCGTGCTCGATCCGCGCAGCGTCGGCTACACCCGCATCGACTGGCATCGCAACGGCGCCTTCGAGCGGCAACAGAACGCCGACCTGTGGCTGTGTTACTTCGACCTGATCGACGACAAGGACCCGGACTTCACCCTGAAGAACCAGGTCTTCCTCGACAACCTGTCGGAGACCAAGGACTCCAACCTGCCCTACGGCGAATTCCTCGACACCCATGCGCTCGAGGAAAAATTCACCGTCGACCGCAGGATTCCCGCCAACCTGCTGCCGGGCTGGCTCGCCGTCAACTCAGTGGCCTCACTCAACTACCGCCTGACCCGCGCCCGGCTCATCAACTCCGGAGATGACTTCGACTATCGCCAGGACGTGATGGGCGCCAACTCCGGACAACTGGTGCCCAACACCACCTTCTGGAACTGGGTCGAGAATCCCACTGTCGCCACCGGCGCGCCGCCCACCGTGTCGCGCTACAGCTCCTACGACGAGTTCGGCGTCGGCGCCATGCTCGACATCGACCTGCTGCGCAACACCAACCTGCTCGCCGGCGGACGCTGGGACGGCTCTCATGCCAGCAGCACCGACGACCAGCGCTTCAACGCCGCCACCGGCACTTCCGCCACGCCGGGCGGCACCTCGCCGCAAGACCATGCCAGCGGCTGGAGCTCGGGCCGCTCCTGGAGCCTGAGCCTGTCGCAGCGCCTGCCCTGGGGCCTGCACCCCTACTTCACCCTGGCGCACTCGGCGGACGTGCTCGACGACACCAACAACATGATGAGCACCGTCATTATCACCACGCCCGGCGGCTACATCGGCAACTCCAGACTGAAGGAGGCCGGCATCAAGGCGGGGCTGCTCGACGGCAAGCTGTTCATGAGCCTGTCGGCCTACCAGCAGGACCGCGCCGACCTGCAGGGCCCGATCTTTCCCACCGGCCTGGTCTATCGCACCCAGACCCAGGCCAAGGGCCTGGAAGGCCAGTTCCACTGGAACCCGACAGCGGCCACCGAAATCTACGGCTACGCCCTGTTCCAGAGTTCGAGATACGTCTACAACAGCCAGGAAATGGTCGAGCTCAACGCCCGCCAGCTCGGCTTCAAGGACGTGGTCGACCCGGCGACCGGCAAGGTCGTCTATCCCGCCGAAGCCTTCCTCTACGGCGGACGCACCTGGCTCAGCATTCCCTCGTCGCTGCTCCAGCAATACGAAAAGCGCACCGGTGATCCGGAGAAACAGTTTGGCCTCAACGGCAGCTATGTCCTCGGCGACGGCTTCACCGTGCGCCTCGGCGGCGTCTACCTGTCCTCCGCCTACCTCGACCGCACCCAGACCATCGTGCTGCCCCACTCCCTGGTGATCAACACCGGTGTGAGCTGGGACAAGCAGCGCTGGCACCTCCGGCTCAACGGCTACAACATCAACAACAAGCTGTACTTCCGCGCCCGCA
>JAQGNS010000305.1 GCA_028291705.1 Nevskia sp. | reverse complement strand
GTCAGGTCGACGTTCGGATAGAAGTCGGCACGGGCCACGTCGATACGCTTGGCCGCGGCTTCCACCCGCAGCCGCGCAGCGACGATATCGACACGCCGCCCGAGCAGATCGGCGGCCAGGTTCTTGGGAACGCCAAAGGCGTGAAGGTTGGGAAGATCTGCGACGACGATGTCCAGGCCGCGATCCGGTCCCTGGCCGACCAGGGCGGAAATCCGATTACGCGTCAGAGCCAGCTGCCCGTGGACAACGTCGAGGTCGGCGCGAGCGGTGGCAACCCGGGACCGCGCTTGCGAGACCTCGCCACTGTTCTCCAACTGCTGCTGTGCGCGATCATTGACCAGCTTGGCGCTATCACTGCGTACGCGTAGGGCGTCTTCGTCCGCCCGTCGATCGGCGTCCAGTTGCACCAGGTCGGCATATGCCTCGGCCACCGCCACGGACAGAGCCAGGCGTGCCGCGACGGCGTCGATCTGCGCGGCCTCGCCCGCCGAGGTCGCAGCTGCCAGCGCAGCCCGGTTTTTTCCGAACAAGTCGATCTCGTAGTCGAGGTTGGCGGTGAGTGTTCCCTGGCTGCGCCACCCATGAGGCAGGAACGACTGGAAGGAGTCGGGGAATCCCTGATGCAGGCTTTGGTGGATGGCCGTCGCCGAGCCTTGGGCACTGATTTCGGGCCACAGCGCCGCGCCCGCCTGCCCCGCCGCAGCCTCTGCCTGACGAAACCGCGCCTCGGCGATCCGTAGATCAGGCGACCCGTCCAATGCCTCTGCAATAAGCCGGTCGAGCTGAGGATCGCCATAGGCGTGCCACCATTCGGATTCGGGCCAGACACCTTCTGGAGCGGCCAGGCTTTTGCCAGATATATAGACATCGGCCGACTTGGTCCTGGTCATCGGACCAAGGTCCGGCACGCAGGCGCAGAGGGCGACGGTCAGTCCGGCAATCGCCAGCACGCTATAAGCCGGCTGACTGGCCTGATCCTGAAACTTTGCCGGGGTACCGGTCGAGGAAATGCACATTCTGCGCGTGGTCATGACTTGACGAAGCGATAAACGAAACGATCCGTTCTGCCCTTGATCGAGCTATCGAAGGCATTGACGGTGGAGATCGTGCTAGTGACGACCGCCACCTTGCCGCTTAATTTTCTCATTGGTACTTCCCGTTCAGTTGGGGGAAACGCAGACTATTGAATCGCCGTGTAGAGCAATTCTGTATCGATCAGTGCAGAATATAGGCGGCGCGACACCTTGCGTCAAATATGTATCGATTGGTACAGTTTTTTGATCAATAGGTGACTGGAGAGATAGCCCCCACAAAAGACGTCACCTCGTCCTGTGACGACGACATCTTGCTGATTTACAGTTTGGCAGCGTTCAGCCGGACAGCCGTTGGTTGCACCCAGTCGAACGGCACCATGCGCCGCTGACACCCGGCCGGCTTCTGATACGGGCGCACCACTGAAGTCGGCAGAAGCCTATCGGGTGCCTGGATAGTCGAATGCGGACATGCCCCGCTGAACCCCCTGCCGGCTTCCAATGCGAGCGTACCAACGCTCGAGAAGGGGCACTTGGTTCCAGGGTAGTTCATCACGAACCGTAATCATGATGGCGTATGCGGCGATGTCGGCAAGCGAAAACGCATCTCCGCCCATGTATTCGCTGTATGCAACGAAACGCTCGGCTCTAACGATCGCGTCCATCGATTGCGCGAAGAGTGGCGCCGCAGCGCCGACATCTGAACGTTTCAGGTAGGAACCGGCGATGATCGGAGCGACGACGTCCGCGATGAAGTAGAAATAGCGCTCAAGCGCCTGGATTCGTTGTTTGACTGAAGTGGGCAGAAGCCTACCCGGCGCCTGGATATCGGCGAACAGCAGAATAGCGTTGGATTGTGTCAACACGAATCGGCCGCCGACTGCCGCGGCACGACCAACCAGCACCGGGACCTTTCCAGCAGGATTCAATGCAAGAAAGTCTGGGCCGCGCTGCTCTCCAAACTGCAGGTTTACACGCCTGATTTCGTACGGGAGCCCTGCTTCTTCAAGTCCAATCGCCGCACGCAGGCAGTTTCCCGTCTTGGCACCGTAAAGCAGCCAGCCGCCGTCGGTCATATCGCACTTCCTGTGGGACGCAGCCAATTTCCAGTGGTTGTTGCCGCGCCGCGCTTGCGGCGAACGCCGCCAAGCACTGTCCTGACATTGGTGACCGAAGGGATGCCGGCCAACAATCTGTACTGATCGATCTATAATAGGGAGATTGAAACCGGGAGGTCAAGGATATATTGTATTGATTGGTATGAAAGACTCCATTCAAAAAACTTCCGCCGGCCGGCCGCGGGGCTTCGACGTCGAAAAAGCACTGGATGGCGCGATGCGGGTGTTCTGGCAAAAGGGTTTCGACGGCGCCTCTCTCACCGACCTGACCGATGCAATGGGCATTAATCGCCCGAGCATGTATGCAGCCTTCGGCAACAAGGAAGATCTGTACTCCAAAACCATGGAGCGCTATGTGGAGGCCAGGAGCCAACACCTTGGCGAGTATCTTGGCGCTCCGACCTCGCGTGAAAGCGTCGAACTCGTGCTACGCGATGCGGTGATGCGGTTTACCGACCCGAATAATCCAAACGGTGGATGCTTTGGGATGCAAGGTGCAATGACGTGCGCCAACGTGTCGCCACAACTTAAAGAGCACATCGAGGACATGCATGTCGCGCTGGAAAAGGCCCTGCGGCAGCGATTCTCACGTGCTATAGACGACGGCGAGCTTCCACGCGGGTCGGCTGCGGACCTCGCACGATTCTATGCCGTGATCTATCAAGGTCTAGCCTTTCAGGCCAAAGCTGGCGGTGGGCGCAGGGAACTCAGCCGAGTGGTGGACATGGCGCTTGAAAAGTGGCCGCGTCAGTCCTCCAAAGTCAGTAAGGCATCGTCCTTCCGTTAGTTTGCAATACGCCTTTCCCAAGGATTGCCCACGAGCTGCGCGTATTCGAAGGCATGCCCCATGGATTCACGGGCTTCTGCATGCCGGAGACCGATGCCTGCGTGCGGGATTTCACCGATTTCCTGGCCCGCCATCTCGGCGGCGCGGGGACGGCGGCGCTTTAGGCGTTTCCGTGGGCGTCGGAAGGACTCGCCGCTGAATTCGTGGGAGCCTGGCAAGCGTGTTGGCGATGTCGACCAGCGATATTCAGCCGGAAGCAGCCTTCCGCCGGCGGCGCCTCTAGAGAAGCGAAAACGCACTGAGGCGGAGGCTGCCGACCTTGCGCCGGGCGGGGCGCCGAATCAAAGACCTGCGGCCCGAATCCCCGGTAAAGCAAGCGAATCGGAAGCGAAGTAAGGGATGCAGCCTTTCATATTGGACCCGCGCCGCCGCCAATGGCAGCGGCACAGCCGGAGCCTCCTCCCCGCATCTCGCTGGGAGGAGGCTCGGCCTAGGGCTCGCCCTTGACCGGGCCGAAGGCGGGAGGCGGCTTGCGATGGTGCGTCGCAGCCTCGTAGGCAGAAGCAACCTTGATCAAGGTCGCTTCCTGGCCAGGCTCGGCCCAGAACGCGATGTTGTACGGAAGGCCGATGCCGCCGAGCTTCGTCGCTTCAGCGCCCTCCACACCCTCGTATTTCTTGCCGTCCTTGGCCAGCTTGAACTTGGCGTCGTAGATCTCCGTGACGAAGCCGGCAGGCACGAATGTCTCCGGGATACCCAGCATCGCTCCATAGCCGAAGCCGCCGCCGCCCTCGGCCTGCACCGCGGCGCCGCCGATCTTGCCTTGTAGCGTCAGGTTGACGGGATTGACGAACGCGTCGAGCTTGTTCTGCTCCAGCACCTTGGTCATCGCCATGCGCAGCGTGTCGCGGCGCTTCATGGTGTAGGTGACGGCGTCGGTGCGGATGTCCATCTCCTTGTTCTCCCAGTTCTTCATCGCCGTGCGCCGCACGTCGTTGAAGTACTTCGCATTGGCGTTCAAGCTCGTCCAATCGAACACGCGGCTGTCGCCGCGCAGGCTCAGGTACTGGCCGAACTGGTAGGCGAAGGTGTACCCGGTCACCGCATCGGGGTTGGCCGGCGGATTGCTGAACATGCGAACAAAGCCCAGGCCAGCCGGCAGCGGCGCCTTGTGCACCGACAGCGCGATCAGGTATTTGCGGCTGGTGACATCCCAACCGGGGACCTCGAATTCCGGCTTGCCGTCCTTCTTCGACGAAAAAATTTCAGGCATCTGGAACGGCAGCACTTCGGCCAGCGCATCGTTGAAGCCGTAGGCCATGTTGGGAATCGACGGATCGTCGGGATAATTCGGATCGACATCCTCCACCAGTTCCGCACCCAGATCCTTGAGCACCTGCAGCTCCCGGTTGATGCCGTCGCTGACCGCGGCGTCGGCGGGCGACTTCTTGACCATCAACGCCCGAATCACGCCGATGCGCATGCCGGCAAGTGGCTTGGCCTGGCCAGGCGCGCTGACCGCGCCGACATAGCTGTCCTTGGTCGCAATCACGCGCGGCAGCGCCGTATACGGATCGCGCGAATCGAAGTAGGAGCCGGTCCTGGTGTCGCGGAAGGCATCGAGAACGGTGGCGGCATCCTTGATCGTGTGGCACATGATGCCGGGACGATCCTGATAAGGATTCGCGCCGATGGCGCCGCCGAAGGAGATCATGCCCTTGGTCGGAACGATCAGCGGCACGCCCTGATAGTTCGCCGGACCGCGGCATGAACCGCCCGTGGTTTCGCAGATCGAGCAGACCACGAGATTGGCGGCGACGGAGACCCCGGAGCCGGCGCTCGAACCGCTGGTGACGCGCTCGGTGTCATAGGGATTGCACGCCGGGCCACCCCAGGATTCGCGGGCGCCGCCCGCGCCGATATACGGGTGCTCGACCTTGGCGGCGCCGCCCGGATCGCCGCTGCCGGCGTTGTATTCGGCCTCCTGCGCCTGTGCATAAATGATTGCCCCGGCGGAACGCAGCCGGCTCACCAGGGTCGAGTCGGCGGGCGGCACGTCCATCGCGTAATTGACGTCCGCGCCGGCCGTGGTACGCATGTCCTTTGCGTCATAGATGCCCTTGAACGACATCGGCGCGCAATACATCGGCATCGCCTTCTCATCGAAATTACGGCCGAACTTCTTGTCGTACTCCGCGGCGGTTTCCAGTGCGTCCGGCTGTTGTCTGAACTTCTCGCACGGCGCCGGTGCGCCGGCGGGCAGCGGCTGCCCTGGCGGTGCGTCGAACTTGCCCTTGCAGGTCACCGAGCGCTCGCCGCGGATGTTCAACACTTCCAGTGCGTCGACCTTGCCCGCATTCGGGATGCCGGCGACCATGCCGTACTGCATCTTGACCGAAGGGTCGGACATGGTCGGCTCCATGCGCCCGTAGTCCGGCGTCGAGCCGGTGTACTGATCGAAGTCAGGAACGAGATTGCTCAAGGCAAATGTCTCGGTCGGGAACTTGATCGGCACGCCGGCGCGGACGGCGCCGGTCGCCGGGGCAATCGGCTTGCCGTCGGCGGTGACCAGCGCGGTGCACATGCCGTTATAGGCCTTGGCGCGAGCGACGTACTCCTTGACGACCTCTTCGCAGGTCGTCGCGCCAGAGCGGATCCCGGCGTGGATGCTGTCGATGGTGGCCTCTTTGAGGTGGAACTCCGCGGCCGGCGTTGCACTGGCAAACAGCCCCGCCGCCGACACGAGCAGCACGTGTGCCGTTATACGGATCGACATTCGAATCTCCCCTACTATAGGTGTGCGCCCGGGATTCGCCCCGGAACCCAATGCTGCGTCTCAGGCGGGCCTTGGCGCCGGTCGTGCGCGACCGCGCGCCGTAGCGCCACGACGAAAAGACTCCGGCCTGTCAATAAGGACGGGCAGTACGGCCGCCCCCCTACCTTGCGGTTGGGGATGTTTTCCGTCTCGCCGCTTCGTGGCGCTTTCGGCTTTGCTCACGTCCGGTGGGGGAAAGCTGACGCAATCGTCCCTTGCAAACCTGAAGCGGACATCCGTGAACGACCGCTTTGGACGTGGCCATAGCCCAGTCGTCGGCACGCCGGCGAACGGGGCTTGAGTTCGGATGGACTGAGGACCTTGCTCCTGCGGCAGCCGGGGCCTATGCATTGCTGCCAAAGACGGCTCTACCACGCGCCGCAAGCATCGGTAACCGGCGTCAACCAGCTGGTATTTCCGTTGACGTTCCCAGTACGAACGGCCAGCATCCGGTCAGCCGTCGCTTCCGTTAAGCAACATCAACCGCGGCGTACATATTCGGCCTGTAGGCTTCGGCCGGCTCGGATTGTCACTTCCAGCGAACCAGGCAGTTCCGCGAGCACTGGCCAGCGGCTGCATCCACAGGGCTGCGTTGCAGCCCGTGATCAGTGGAATCATGGGCCGCAATTCCGGCCAGGATGCCGGGAGTGTTGGCCCGCAATCTCACCTCATGGCCAAGGCAAGCGCGGCGAGTGCAATCGGGCGCATCACGGCATAGCCGGCCGCAGTGGGATGAACCCCGTCACGGGCGAATTCGGCGCGCATGCTGCCATCCGGCGCGGCAAGCGCGGAATGATAGTCGGCATAGATCAGCCCGCGTTCTCCCGCCAGGGCCTTGAGCCAGGCGTTGATCTGGGCGATGCGTGACCGCGGATCGATGCCGGGGCGCCAGGAAAAGCCGCTGGCCGGGGTAATGCTGCCCAGGATCACGCGCAGGCCTTGCGCCAGCGCGAGGGTGACCATTGCCGTGATGTTGTTCTGATAGTCGGCCAGGGTCGTCGGCCCGGTATTGCCGGCCATATCGTTGCCGCCGGCCAGCAGGTGCACCGCCGCGGGCTTCAGCGCGATCACGTCGGCCATGAAGCGCAGCAACATCTGCGGGCTGGTCTGTCCGCTGATGCCACGGCAGACGACACCGCCGGTAAACAGCTCCGCATCGCCGGCCGACCAGAACTCGGTGATGGAGTCCCCCATGAACACCGCTTTCTGCGCGACACCGCCCAGCGCGACATTGGCTTCGCGGTACTGGCCGAGGTTGGCCCAGTCCCGTTCGCGCAAGGCCGCCTGCGCCGCTTCGCGCGCGGCCATCACCTCCGGGTTGCCGAGCAGGCTCAACATCTCCGCCGGCATGGGACCTGGTGCCAAATAGGCGCGCACAAAGGCGATTTCAGCTTCGCTCGGCCCGCTTCCGGCCGAATCCAGCCGATCGACCATGCCCACAATGGTTTTATCGCTCATCCGATTCTCCCGCTGCGGGCGATGGCGCCCAAATGGTGGGCGCTGGGCTTGGGCCTGCGCTGGAAGGTCTCGAAATCCACCTCGACCAGGCCGAAATGCTGGCCATAGCCCGAGGTCCACTCGAAGTTGTCGAGCAGGGACCAGTGAATGTACCCGCGCACGTCGATGCCTTCGTCCAGGCAGCGGCGCACTTCGGCCAGGGCGGCGTCGATATAGGCGACACGGCGTGTATCGTCGCCGGTCGCGATGCCGCTTTCGGTGACGTAGACAGGCCGACCGCTGCGGGCCGCCGCCAAGCGTATGGTCTGCCCCAGGGCCTGCGGATAGAACTCGTAACCCGCCGCCGTCATCTCCGCATCCGCCGGCGGATCGATCTTGCCGAACGGACCGATCTGGACACGGGTATAGGTTTGCACCCCGATGAAATCCGCCTTTGCGGCCTCATCCAGCCAGGGGCCATAGAGTGCATCGACGACGTGGTCCGCAAGATTGCCCGCGCCGACGCCCTGCACTTCCTGCATGGTCAGGCTCAGGCCGACCGGAAAGCTGCCTGGGCCGGCCTTGATCGCCGCCGCCGCCTTGCGGTGCGCATCCACAAGAATGGACTCGGTTTTTTCGATGTCGGCGAACAGCAGGGAGGAAAACCGCTCCGACCCGCATTGTTCCGCGCATGCCGCGATCATCGCATCGATGCCGGGTTGTTCTTCGGGCGTGCGAAAGAACAGCTTGATCAGGCGCTGAATGTTCGCCTCGTTGAACGTGGTGGCGGCAGCCAGGCGGTCGCCCAGCCGCCGGGTGGCCCGCTCCGCGAAGCGCGCGAACAGATCCGCGCCGTCCGCCACTTCGAAGCCGCCGCGGGCGGCGAACCAGCGCGGCACGGTGAAATGGCTGTAGGTGATCATCGGCGCCAGCCCGCGTTCAAGACAGGCATCGACCATGCGCGAATAGCGATCGAGTTCGGCACTCGAGAATCGCCCCGGCTCGGGTTCGATCCGCGCCCATTCGATGCCGACCCGGTAGCAGTTCAGGCCGAGGCCGGCTGCAATGGCGATGTCTTCGGCAAAGCGGTGGTAGCTGTCGCAGGCATCGCGAGAGGGCTCCAGGAATGTGCTCGACGCAACGTTTTCGGCGAGCCACACGTCGGAGTTGAGATTGTTGCCCTCACTCTGGTGCGCCGAGATTGCGGCGCCCCACAGGAATCCTTCCGGCACCGCACGGCCATTCAATTTTCCGCTCAAGGCTGATTACTCTACGATTGGGATGAGGATCGGACGGCGGTTGCCGGATAGAGAATGCCGAGAATCTCGCTGAGCACGGCCACCGATTTCTCGACCCCCGCCCGATCGCGCCGGAACAGGCCTTCCAGCGAAAGCCCGCGTATTGCCGCAACGAACAGGCGATGGACCGCCTCCCCGTCCGGGCGATCCCGCAGGCCCGCGCTTTCCAGGCGTTCGACGATCCACTGATGGGCCGTCATGTCGATGTTGCGCTGCACCGAGCGGAGCTTGTCGGCAAGTTCACGGTCCGAGCGCGAGGCCAGCATGATCTCGATCACCGCGATGCCGGAAGGCTGGCTGATGACATCCCACATGGTCGCCGGCAGGTCCTGTATCCAGCGCATCGGCGACTTCTCGGCCACCGTGCGGCGGTAGTGCTCGCCGTCCCGCTCGTACACCGCCTCCACCACCGCCAGCATCAGGTCATTCTTGGCGGGATACTGATGCGTCATCGCGCCGCGGCTGACCTCGGCTTCCTCGGCAACCAGGGTGACGGTCGTGGCGCTGTAACCAACCCGGGCAAGACAGGCGATGGCGGCATCGATCAGGCGGTTCCTGGTATCGGCGCTGCGCTGGGCCTGTGGCTTGGGTTTGCGGCGCGACGGCTTCTTCGTCAGCGGCTTTGCGGGCACCTGCTTTCGAGGAGAAGTGCGGACGGCGGCCTTTGGTTCATTGCTCTTTTTCATGACGATTACTATATCGGATAAAGTCCTTTTCACCCTTGCGCCAGCCCCTAGAACGAGGCATCCAGGGACACGCCGATGACGCGCCGCGATTCCGCGCCGCCGATCTGCGAATACGATGCGGGATCGTTCTGCTGTGCCGCGGTGGGCGTTTCGAAGCGCACGATGGGCCGATAGGTATTCAGCAGATTCCTGCCGAACAGGGCCAGCGTGTAGCGCCCATCCGAAGTGGATACGCCGAGCCGGCCGTCGAAGATCGTCGCGGGTGCAACGGAGTCCACCGGATCATAGGCCGCGTTGTAGAAGATGCTGGAGGAATAGAGCGCCTCGGCCTGCACGAACCCTTCCAGACCGAGGCGCTCGCTGAGGCTCCTGCGATACTCGACATTGCCGTTGATCTTCCAGCGGGGCGCGCCGACCAGCTGGTTGCCCGCGCCGTCCGCCACCGAGCCGGTCTGCACACCGAGGGCGTTGCGCACGGGCGTGCAGCCCTGGGCTTCGCTCTGCATCTGGCCGCAGGACACCAGGTAGCCGCTGCCGTAAGTGGCCTGGTTGTAGATCGCCGCAAGGCCGGTGCGGAGACCCGCTGCGGGCCGGGCCGCAATATTCAGCTCCAGTCCCTTGCTGATGAGTTTCGGCGCGTTGCCAAAGACGAATGCCAGCGCGGTCGGATCGTAGAACTGGGCCTGGAAATTATCGACCCTGGTATGGAAGACGGCGAGCGTCGTGGTCAGCTTGCCCTTGTACATCGAGTTCTTGATGCCGGCTTCCCAGGCATGCGGGATTTCCGGCCTGACCAGCAGCGGGATGGAGGGACTGCCCGCCTGATCGTTGACCGCCGGCCCCTTGAAGCCCTCGGTATAGGTCAGATAAGCCATCGTCTGACGGCTGAAGTCGTACTGCGCACCGGCGCGATACGAGAAATGGTAGGCGCCGATGCTGCCGTTGATTGGGGCAATGCCGGCGAAATTCGCAACGGCGCCGGGCGCAACGAATCCATTGGTATTGGCGTTGACCGATTCAAGCCCCCAGCGGCCTCCGGCGATGAAGCGGAAGCGGTGCGTGACGTTGATGGTCGCCTGACCGAAGGCAGCATAGCTGGTGTTGGATGTTTCCGTGGACAGCCCCTGGCCCAGCGGCAGCGGGACGCCCTGATCCATCAGCAGGAATCCGGACTGGACATTGGTTGCTGCCTGCTGGCTCCTGAAATAGTAGAGGCCGGCCACGTAATCGAACAGATGCCCCTTGGGCGAGGTCAGGCGCAGCTCCTGGCTGAAGTTGCGGATGTTTCCGGTCGACGCGTTCTGGTTCAGGATATTGACGGGAACGCTGTCGGCATCGCTCGCCTTGCTGCCTGCCTGCGCTGCGCGTACCGAGGATATCGAGGTCACCGTGTAATCGCCGCCAAGCGCCCAGTCGACCTGGCCCGAAAATCCAAAAGACGTACTGCTGGTGTCGTTGCCGCCGTCGATACAGCTTTCCTGGTTCTTCTGCCAGATGGTAACGCCGCACTTCTGAAGCTCGGAGGTCAGGTTGCTGCCGGGTGTCGAGTAGTAGACCGCCCACGGTGCACCGCCGATGTTGTGTACACGGCTATAGTCGGCGATCAGATTGACCGTCAGGCTACCCGTCGGCAGCCAGAGAAAGCGGCCGCGGGCACTTCTGGTTTCGTTGTTGTAGTAAGTGCCGTCGTAACGGTTGTACTGCGAATCCGGCGACTGGGTATCCGACAAGGCCAGCCGGAAGGCCGCGTTGTGCGCCACAGGCACATTCAGCACGGCGTTGCCGTCGTAGGTGGAGCGGGTGCCTCCGTCGAGGTGGCCGGAAACCGAAAAGGCGGAAGGGTCCGGCGCGTTGGTGGTGATGTTGATCAGGCCCGCCGAAGAGTTGCGGCCGAACAGCGTGCCTTGCGGGCCTTCGAGCACCTCCACCCGCGACACGTCGAACATCGCCGGCGGGGTCGTTGAAGTGTTCGCCAGCGACACGCCATCCAGCACTACGCCCACACTGCCCTCGGCGGAGCGCGAAAACGCCACGCTGCCGAGGCCGCGGACACTCAGGGCGCCAAACGGACCCGGGGTATTCACGGCCGGACTGACGTTGGTCAGATCGGACACCTGGTTGATGCCCCGATCGGTCAGGCGCTGGCCGTCGACCACTTCCACCGAAATGGGGACGTCGTGCAGCCGCTCGACGCGTTTGTTCGCCGTCACCACGACTTCCTGGAGCGACTCGTTTCCGGAGGACGCCGATGGCGCCGGGGAGGCCGGCGCGGCGGCGTCCTGCGCCATCGCGGCCTGTCCGAAGCCCGCCAATACCGACCCCATCAATACGCAAGCGATTTTCACTGACACCTTGGTTCTCCTCCAGGCGATCTAAATGTCGCCATGGGGAAAGCCTATCACCAATAAAACAGAACGTACAGTCTGTTTGTTATTTTTTTTGAAATCGTCCAGACTCCCCAGCGCCGGGCCTGACCCGGTGTTGGTCATTGGATGACGGGCTGCAAAGACGCCGGTCCCCGCGTACCTTTACCGCAAGTACCCACCCATCGCAGGTGCTCCGCTCACCATGGCCGCATTCTCGAAACAAACCGCCAACCAGATTGATTTCCGCTCCCGCAGTTTTCTGATCGAGCAGATCAAGCTGACGATGGCCTTCTACCATCCGCGCTGCATCGATCCCGCCGGCGGCTTCTTTCATTTCTTCAAGGACAACGGCGAGATCTACGATCGCGAGACGCGCCACCTGGTCAGCAGTACGCGTTTTGTCTTCAACTACTCGATGGCCTGGCAACGCTTTCGCGAGCCGGCCTATTTCGAAGCGGTCCGCCACGGCGTGCGCTTTCTCCGCGCCGCGCATCGCGATCCCGCCACCGGCGGCTACGCCTGGCAACTCAAAGGCCGGGAAGCCGTGGACCGGACCAATCATTGCTACGGCCTGGCCTTTGTCGTGCTGGCCTATGCCAAGGCGATCGAGGCGGGCATGTCCGAGGCGCGGGAATTCCTCGATGAAACCTGGGACTTGCTGGAGCGTCATTTCTGGGAACCCCGGCATGGCCTTTATGCGGACGAGGCGAGCGCCGACTGGCGGGTTTCCGCCTACCGCGGCCAGAACGCGAACATGCATGCATGCGAGGCGATGCTGGCCGCCTTCGAGGCCACGCATGAGCCGCGTTACCTGGAGCGGGCCGGCACCCTCGCCGATCATATGGTCAACCGCCAGGCCGGCTTTGCCGGTGGACTGGTGTGGGAGCATTACCGCAGCGACTGGACGCCGGACTGGGACTACAACAAGGGCGATCGCAGCAACATCTTTCGGCCCTGGGGCTTTCAGCCGGGACACCAGGCCGAATGGACCAAGCTGCTGTTGATTCTGGATCGCCACTCGCCGTCGGGCTGGCACTTGACGCGCGCCCGTGAACTATTCGATCAAGCCATCCCCTTGTCCTGGGATGGAGCCCATGGCGGCCTGGTCTACGGCTTCGATCGTGCGGGCAGGTTTTATGATGAGGACAAGTATTTCTGGGTCCAGGCCGAGGCGCTTGCGGCGGCCGCCCTGCTGGCCGATCGCACCGGCGACCCGACATACTGGCAATGGTACGAACGGCTCTGGAGCTATAGCTGGCAACACATGATCGATCATCGGGATGGCGGCTGGTATCGGATCCTGAGTCCGGACAACCGCAAGTACAGCGACGAAAAGAGCCCGGCCGGCAAGACCGACTATCACACCATGGGCGCTTGCTACGAGGTGCTGAATGTCATTCCCTGATCGTGGCCTGATATCGATTCCGCACCCGGTGTCGGCCTTTGACTGAAGGAAATCCCCATGGCGGAAAATAGAGCCTTGCCGCGTTTTCTGGTCTTTGGCGAGGCGCTGACCGATTTTGTCCGCACCGGCGAGCAGACCTGGCACAGCGTGGCGGGCGGCTCCTGCTGGAATGTCGCACGGGTGGCCGCAACGCTCGGCGTTGCCGCGGCCTGGTGCGGCGCGGTCAGCGATGATTTGTTCGGACAGGAGATCGTCCGGAAATCCCGCACGGCCGGCCTGGATCCGCGCTTCCTCCAGGTGGCGAACAAACCGCCCCTGATTGCCGTCGTACATCAGATTCAGCCGCCGCAGTATTTTTTCCTGGGCGGCGATTCGGCGGATCTTGCGTTCGACGAGATGCGGTTGCCCGAAGGCTGGGAGGACTGCTGCGAACTGGCGCATTTCGGCTGCATCAGCCTGGTGCGGCAGCCATTGGGCGCACGCCTGGTGCAGATCGCGGAGCGCCTCAAGGCGCGTGGGGTGCGAATCAGCTTCGATCCCAACTATCGCAACCTGATGGGGCCTGATTATCCCCTGCTGTTCGAGCGCATGGCGGCGCTTGCCGACATCCTCAAGATCTCCGACGAAGATATGGCGGGAATCTATCCGGGGCTGACGGCCGACGCCGCCTTGGCGCGCATTCTTGCGCTGGCGCCCACCGCCACACTGCTCTATACCCGCGGCGGGGCAGGACTGGCGCTACACCAGGGCGCAAGGCAGATCCGGCAGGCTGCCTTTCGCGTCGACGTGGCCGATGCGGTGGGCGCCGGGGACTCTTGCCTGGGCGGCTTCATCGCCAGCCTTCTTTCCTCCCGGCAGGAGAGCCCGGCGGTGCATCTCCGCTTTGCCGCGGCAACAGCCGCGGTGGTTTGCACGCATGCCGGTGCCTACGCCCCGAGCCGGGAAGAGGTCGATCGACTGTTAACCGATGGGACGGAGCTGGGCGACGATTGCTGACCGTGCGCAGGCGCTGGCGGTGCACCGATAAATCGACTGCATGAAAGCGGATGTTCGCGATCGACCGCTTGGCGCCGCGAACTCAGCCCTTGGGATAGAACTTCTTTTCCCAGGCTTTCTGCTTCTGCCCCGCTTCGCGCAGGAACGGCGCCAGAGGGCCCATGCCGATGAGGGAGCGGTTGAGCCAGTGCCAGGGCTGGCGTAGCGGACGGGCGAAGTCGACGAACAACACCACGCGCCAACCATCGGTGTCGTTCCACACTTCGTGGTTGAAGCTGTCGTCGAAGATCAGCGATTCGCCTTCGTTCCAGGAGTGGATCTGGTTGCCGATGCGGATGCGGCAGCGCTCGCGCGGCTCGGGCACCAGCAGGCCGAGATGGAAGCGCAGGACGCCGTTGTAGGCGCCGCGGTGGGCGGGGATGTGCTTGCCCGGCGAGAGAATGCTGAAGAAGGCGGTGCTGGCGCCGGGGATGCCTTGCAGCAGGCGCATGGTCTCGGGACAGCGGCGGGCGTTGCCGCTGCAATCCATGCCGGCGCCGAGCAGGAAGAAGGTCTTCCAGCTGTCGTCGGAGGTGATGGTGCCGACTTCCTTGATGATTTCATGGAAGCTGGGCATCTGGTCGCGGTATTGCAGCACCTGATCGAGCTCGGCGCGGATGGTGCGCCAGTTGGCTTCGAAGTTGCGCGTCCAGGGGAAGTCGGCGGGATTGTAGACGGCCGAATCCGGCAGCACCGAGACCCGCGCCACGGCGCGCTCGAGGCGGTCCTGCAGGCGCAGGGCAAAGCGGCCGAAGGCGGTCTTGCCGCCCAGGGTATGGGCGCGCGTGTGCAGGTCAGGCTTTTTGGCCTGCGCTTCGATGGTCTGCTTGATTTCGACAGCGGTTTGCATCGGAGTCCCGGTCCTGGTTCCTGTTACCGGTGCCGGCGCTCGATGCGCTGCGCCGTCACGGCTTTGTCACATTATTTTAGTCAAAGCCGCGGCGCCGTGACGGGCCGATGCGGCCGGAAGCGGATCCGGCGGCACAGGCCTTGCGGCAGAACGCTTCAGCGTACCGGGATTTGACCATGAAAACAGGCCGAAAGTGCCCGCCCCTGGCCGGTTCCGGCCGGTTCTGGTCGATATGGGGGGAGGACGGCGGCGCGAGCGATTTCGCGCCGCCGTGGTGGCCTCAGTGCGCGGCGGGTTCGGCTGCCGCCGCCTTCTTGCCGTCTTCGTGGTGGTCGGCGCCGAGGAACAGGTACATGGCGGGAACCACGAACAGGGTGAACAGGGTGCCGATGGAGATGCCGGTGAAGATCACCAGGCCCATGTGGTTGCGGCCGACGGCGCCGGCGCCGCTGGCGATGACCAGGGGCACCACGCCCAGCACCATGGAGAAGGTGGTCATCAGGATCGGGCGCAGTCGCACGCCGGCGGCGCTCATGATGGCCTCGAGCTTGGGCTTGCCGCGCCGCTGCTCGTCGTTGGCGAACTGCACGATGAGGATGCCGTGCTTGGCGATGAGGCCGATCAGGGTGACCAGGCCGACCTTGGTGTAGATGTTCAGGGTGGCTTTCTCGAAGCCGAGGAAGATGAACACCATGGCGCCGAAGATCGCCATCGGCACCGACATCATCACGATCAGCGGGTCGCGGAAGCTGCCGAACTGCGCCGCCAGCGCCAGGAAGATGATGATGACGGCGAACATGAAGGTCACCGCGAAGGAGCTGCTTTCCTGCACGTACTGGCGCGACTGGCCGGCGAAGTCGACGCTGTAGCCGCGCGGCGCCATCTGCTTGGCCAGGCCTTGCAGGTAGTCCAGGGCATCGCCCAGGGTGCCGGAGGGCACGCCGCTGAAGGTGGCGGAGTTGAGCTGCTGGAAGTGGCTGACGCGGGTGGGAATGGTCTCGGTCTTGAGCGAGATCACGGTCGACGCCGGAACCACCGTGCCGTTGGCGGCGCGGATGTAGTAGTTGTTGAGCTGATCCGGGTTGATGCGGTTGACCTGCGCCACCTGCGGGATGACCTTGTAGGAGCGGCCGGAGATGCTGAAGTAGTTGACGTAGCCACCGCCGAGCATGGCGCCGAGGGCGGAGCCGACGTCCTGCATGGTCAGTCCCAGCGCGGCCACCTTGTCGCGCTGCACTTCCACCGTCACCTGCGGCTTGTTCAGCTTGAGGTCGGTGTCGATGTAGTAGAACTTGCCGCTCTTCTGCGCGGCGTCGAGCATGGTGCCCGCAACTTCATCCAGATTGCTGAACGGCTCGGTGGTGCCGATGACGAAGGCCACCGAGGTGTTGACGCCGCCGGTGCCGGTGGGCAGCGGCGCCGGCTGCGAGGCGTAGACGGTGGCTCCCGCCACCGTGTTGACCTGCTGCTGGATGGCGTTCTGCAGGGCGTCGGCATTGAGCTTGCGCTCGCTCCAGGGCTTGAGGATGATGCCGCCGAGGGTGGTGTTGTTGCCGTTGGCGCCGGTGAACTGGAACAGGTTCTGCTTTTCCGGGTGGCTGTCGACCATGCCGCGGATCTGCTTGCCGTAAGCATCCATCTGCTGCGCGGTGGCGTTGGGCTCGGCGTAGCCGTAGACGATCATGAAGCTCTGGTCTTCCTGCGGCGCCAGTTCTTCCTGCGAGAACTTGAACATGACGAAGATCAGGCCGATGATGACGAAGCCGAACACCACCACGGCGGGCCAGGTGCGCAGTGCGCCGCCCAGCATGTTTTCATAGATGCCGCGGACCCGGTCGAAATTGCGGTCGATCTGCTGCACCAGCTTGCTCTCGTGCTGGTCGGCGCGCAGGAACAGCGAGGCCATCATCGGCGACAGGGTCAGCGCGATCACCGCCGACACGGCCACGGCGCCGGCCAGGGTGAAGGCGAACTCGGAGAACAGCGAACCGGTCAGACCGCCCTGGAAACCGATGGGCACGTAGACGGCGATCAGCACCACCGAGATGGCGATGATGGGCCCGGCCAGTTCGCGTGCGCCCTGGATCGCCGCGTCGAAGGGCTTGAGGCCGTCCTTGATGTGGCGGTCGACGTTCTCCACCACGATGATGGCGTCGTCCACCACCAGGCCGATGGCCAGCACCAGGGCCAGCAGGGTCAGCAGGTTGATGGAGTAGCCCAGCGCCAGCATGACGAAGAAGGCGCCGATCAGGGACAGCGGAATGGCGATGGTGGGAATGACCACCGAGCGCGGCGCGCCGAGGAACAGGAAGATCACCAGGGTGACGATGACCAGGGCTTCGGCCAGGGTCTTGACCACTTCCTTGATCGAGCTGTTGATGTAGTCGGTGGCGTCGTAGACGATGCTGCCGGTGAGGCCGTCCGGCAATTGCTGCTTGATGTCCGGGAAGGCCTTGCGCACGTCGCCGATGACGCTGAGCAGGTTGGCGTCCGGTGCCACCTTGATGCCGATGAACACGGCCGGCTTGCCGTTCATCAGGGCGCTGAAGTTGTAGTCCTCGGCGCCGAGCACGACGTTGGCCACGTCCTGCAGGCGCACGATGGAGTCGCCCTTGTTCTTCACCACCATGTTCTTGAATTCCTGCACCGAGTGCAGGTCGGTACCGGCGGTGATGTCGACGCTGACCATCTGGCCCTTGCTGCTGCCCAGGGCGGAGATGTAGTTGTTCTTGCTCAGGGCGGTGTAGACGTCGGCCGCGGTGAGGCCCATGGCGGCAAGGCGGTCCGGGTCGAGCCAGGCGCGCAGGGCGAACTGCTTGGTGCCGACGATTTCCGCCTGCTGCACGCCGGGTACGGTCTGCAGCTTGGGCTGCACCACGCGGATCAGGTAGTCGGTGATCTTGTTGGCCGGCAGCACTTCGCTGGAGAACGAGATGTACATCGAGTCCGTGGTCTCGCCGGTGGACACGGTGAGCTGCGGCTGCTGCGTGCCGGAGGGGAGCTGGTTGAGGACCGAGCTGACCTTGGTGTTGATCTCGTTGAGCGCGCGGTTGGCGTCGTAGTTCAGGCGCAGGCTGGCGGTGATGGTGCTGACGCCGCTGAGGCTGGTGGAGCTGAGGTAGTCGATGCCCTGGGCCTGGGCGATGGCGGCTTCCAGCGGCGTGGTGATGAAGCCGGCGATGACGTCGGAGTTGGCGCCGTAGTAGGTGGTCGTCACCGTGACGGTGGCGATTTCCGACTTGGGGAACTGGCGTACCGGCAGGCCGAACAGCGCGCGCAGGCCCAGCACCAGGATCAGCAGGCTGATGACGGTGGCGAGGACCGGGTTGCGGATGAAAATATCGGTGAATTTCATGTCCTGGCGCCCCGGTTATTCTTCAACCGGCTTGGGATTCGGGTCGTTGGCCGGCTGCACCGAGTTGTTGATGACGATGGCGGTGCCGGTCTTGAGCTTGAGCTGGCCGCTGGTGACGACTTCCTGGCCCTCCTCGATGCCCTTGAGGATGGCGATCTGGTCGCCGCGCGTCGGACCGACGGTGACGAACACCTGTTTGGCCACCAGCTGCTGCGGATCGGTGGCGGGTGCGCCTGGCGCCGCCTCGGCCGGCTTGCCGCCCTCGGCCTTGGTCTTGGCGTCGCTCTCCTGCTGCAGCTTGCCGGCGGTGGTGACGATGAACACCGCTTCGCCGTAGGGATTGAAGGTGATGGCGTTCTGCGGCAGCGTCAGGTAGTGCTGCTGCTCACCGACCTCGATGGTGACCTTGGCGAACATGCCGGGCAGCAGCTTGTGCTCGGGGTTCTTCACCATGGCGCGCACCTGCACGTTGCGGGTGTCGGTGTCGACCTGCGGGTCGATGGCGGCGATTTCGCCGTTGAAGGTCAGGTCCGGGAAGGTGTCGCTGACGGTGGCGACTTTCTGGCCGATGACGATCTGGGCCAGGGCCTGCTGCGGCAGGTAGAAGTCGACGAAGATCGGATCGAGCTGCTGCAGGTTGACGATCTTGGTGCCCGGCGAGAGGTACTGGCCGAGATCGACGGCGCGGATGCCGAGCTTGCCGGCGAAAGGCGCGTGGATGAACTTCTTGTCGACAATTGCCTGCTGCTCGGTCACCTGGGCCTTGGCGCTGCGCAGGTTGGCCGAGTCGGTGTCGAGCACGGCCTGGCTGATGGCCTCGGCCTGGAGCTGGGCCTTGTCGCGGTTGTAGACGGTCTCGGCCAACGCGGCGGAAGCCTTGAGCGACTCCAGGTGGGCGACGTCGTCGGCGGAGCGCAGTTGCACCAGCAGCTGGCCGGCCTTGGCGTCATCGCCGGACTTGAACTGGATGCTGTCGACGATGCCGGACACTTCGGCGCTGAGGTCCGCGCCGCGCTCGGCGCGCAGGCTGCCGACGGCGGTCAGCTGCGGACGCCAGTCCTCGAAACCGGCCTTCATGCTGGACACGGTCTGCTTGGGCACGCCCTGAGCCTTGAAGCCCTGGATCATGCTGTAGATCCTGTAGCCCTTGATACCGCCGAGCACGAGCACCAGCCCGAGGATCAGGGCGATGACGATGAACCAGGCTTTATTGCGCGAAAACCAGCCTTGCATGGTTGTCTCCGTATTCAAACTTTTATTCCGTGTCTTTTAAAGCAGGGCGCTTCAGGGCTTGGGGGCGGCCTGGGCGACGGTGTCGTTGCGATTCCACCAGCCGCCGCCGAGCGCCTGGAACAGCGCCGCAGTGTCGGCGTAACGCGCCGCCTGCGCCTGCAGCTGGGCGATGCGCGCCTGCTGATAGGTGCGTTCGACCACCAGCAGGTCGAGCGAGCTGATCGAACCGGTCTGGTAACGGCTGCGGCTGACCTTGAGGGTATCGGCGGCGGCCTGGGTGGCGAGATCCTGCTGCTGCAAGGCATCGGCGTCGGCGTTCAAGGCATGCAGAGCGTCGGCGACGTTGCGGAAGGCGGTCAGCACGGTGCCGCGATACTGCGCGGCGGCCTGGTCGTAGGCGGCGACGGCGGCACGCTTCTTGTGGATCAGTTCACCGCCATGGAAGATCGGCTGGGTGATGCCGCCGGTCAGGCTCCACACATTGCTGCTGCTCTTCAGCAGGTCCGAGATGTTGGTGCTGGTACCGCCGAACTCGCCGCTGATGGTGATCTGCGGCAGCATGTTGGCGGTGGCCACGCCGACCTGGGCGCTGGCCTGGTGCAGCAGGGCTTCCTGCGCACGCACGTCGGGACGCTGCGCCACCAGCTGCGAAGGTACGCTCAGCGGCAGGTCCTGCGGCAGCTGCAGATCTTCAAGCGTGAACTGCGCGTCCGGCTGCTGGCTCGGCAACTGGCCGAGCAGCGTGGATAGAAGATCGCGGTTCTGCTGCAACTGCTTCTGCAGCGGCGGCAGGGTCGCCACTTCGTTGGCAAGCTGGGTCTGCTGGGTCAGCACGTCGAGCCGCGACACGCCGCCCAGGCTGAGCTGGCGCTTGACCGTTTCGAGCTGCTTGCGGTCGGCTTCGATGATCTGGTTGGTGGCTTCGATCTGCGCGCGCAGCGAGGCTTCCTGGATCGCCGTGGTGACGACGTTGGAGGACAGGGTCAGGTAGGTCGCTTCGAGCTGGAAGTTCTGGTAGTCGGCCTGCGCCTGCTGCGCTTCGACACCGCGCCGGATGCCGCCCCAGACGTCGAGCGTGTAGGAGACGTTGACGGTGGCGTTGTACAGGCTGTAGATCGAACTGCCGCCGCCGGGCGCGCCAAAGGAGGCATTGGAGATTTTCTGGCGGGCGGCGGAGCCGTTGCCGTCGAGCGAGGGGAAGAAGCTGCCTTCCTGCGCCAGCAGGTTTTCGTGCGCCTGGCGCAGGGCGGCCTGGGCCGCGACCACGTCCGGGCTGGACTTCAGCGCCTGCTCGACCAGGCCGTTGAGCTTGTCGGAGTGGAACAGGGTCCACCACTGCGCCGGGATGTCGGCGCCGTTGGCGTAGGCCTGCGATACGCCGGCGGGACCTACACTGGCGGCGGTCTTCGGCGGCAGCGGCGTGGCGGTGTAGCTGTCGCCCTGCGGCGCGTCCGGCCGCTTGAAGTCGGGGCCGACGGCGCAGCCGGCGGCCAGGGCCGCAGCCAGCGAAAACAGCAGGCCGTTACGCAGTGTGCGCGAAGTGCCGTTATTGGCAGACGATGTCATTGAATACCTCGGTGCAGATTCCCTTGATCATCCGGTCCAGCGCCGCCTCGTCGGAGGGATCGAACAGCGGCTGCCAGTCGAGTCCGTTCAGCAGGTAGTGCAGATGCCGCGTCATCAGCCGGTATGGGTCGCCGATGTCACCCTGTTCGA
>JAQGNS010000302.1 GCA_028291705.1 Nevskia sp. | reverse complement strand
TCATTTTTTCTTCCTATGACTGAGTCCGCCTCGGCTTCCGTGGCTTCTGGCGTCTCAGCATCCTGCTACGGCTGCACCGAAGATGTCCGCGTTCAGTCGGTTGTTGTAGCGGAACTGGAACTCAGCGACGTACAGAGGCAGGTACTTGGCGGAGACCTTGTGGTAGGTACCGATCACGCCGCGCTTAACAAGGCTCCAGAAGCCCTCAATGGTATTCGTGTGCACTGCGCCAATGACGTACTGACCGGCGCGGTGATTGACCATGGCGTGATGCGGGAACTCGTTGCCAATGTTGCGGTGGGCCTTCCACGCATCCGTGCAAAGCAGGCTCACCTTGTCGGAAACGCTCGCGCGCAGAAAGTTGTGGATCGCAGGGCCGTCCAGACGCTCTACGACGCGCGCCACGACGTTGCCCTTGCGCTGCACGGCACCGATAACAGCAGTCTTGCCAGTGGGTCCACGGCCGGTCCCGCCGCCCGTGCCGGGGCCGTCGCCGCGCTTGTCCTTGTGCCGGTTCTTGGCCTTGCCACCGACGAAGGTCTGATCCATTTCCACAATGCCCATGAGCTTCTGAAATTCGCCGTCCATGAGAGCTGTACGGATTTTGTGACAAATGCTCCAAGCCGTGCGATAGGAACCAAAGCCCATCGTGCGATAAATCTGGTGGGCGCTGACGCCTTTCTTGCTGGTCAGCATCGTATGGATGATGCGAAACCACTGGCGCAGCCCCTTGTTCGTGTTCTCGAAGATCGTGCCTACGAGGACGGAGAAGCGGTAGGACGTGCCATCGGCGCAGTCCATGCACTCCCACTTGAAGGGCATTGTCTTGAGCGCGTAGACGTTCACAGAGGCGCAGCGGGGGCAGCAAACACCATTCGGCCAGCGGGTCTGAACAAGAAACGCTTTGCAGGCATCGTCATCGGGGAACATTGCCTCAAACTGAGGAATGCTCATTTGCTGAATCTTGATTTTGTTGGTCATTTCCGCACCCCACTTCCGACTATGGAGCTAGTATAAAATGAACTTTCCAATTCGTCAAGTAGAGCATAATCGCCAAAAGTAACCAAAAGAAATGCGACCCGATGTCTGCGCCCATCAATCACCTGCGGTGATTGATGGGTCCCCTGCGCTTCTCGGCCAAGGTGGGGTTTTCAGACAGGCCATCCCTGGCCTGTCTGAAAACGCTTCGGCATCCTGCCTCGCCCGCGTCTACGCGCGGCTATTTCCACCTTGGCCTGCGATGCTCGGCGCAGCCAGACGGGGGGAACGTCCACAGCACAGCAACATCAAAAGCGTCGCTCCCCCTGCCTTTAGTCCCCTCTCCCCTTGCGGGAGAGGGCCAGGGAGAGGGGTATGTAGCGGAGCGCATCGCTTGGGCTCCTGGATTCCTGCTTTCGCGGGAATGACGATGGTGGGGTAGCGACGTTTTTGCTTTTGATGTTGCTGTGCTTTGCGCTTTTGATTTTCCGCCCCGTTGTTTGCGCCGAGCATCACAGCTCGTGGCGGCATCAGCCGGCGCGTGTGTTCGCGCCGGGCGAGGCAGGATGCCGAAGCGTCCACAGACAGGCCAGGGACGGCCTGTCTGTGGACCCCGCCACGAGCGAGAAGCGCAGGGCACCGGGCTATCGCGCTTCTTCTTTTGCGATAGTCCGGCGCAAACTCCGGGGCATGTTCTTTTGATTACTTTTCTTGCGTCAAGAAAAGTAATTCGCCGTAGGCGAAAAACTTCGTTCAGTCGATCAGGAGGATCCAGCCCGCGCGCAAGCGCGTACGCCAAAAGCCCAAAAGCCCAAAAGCCCAAAAGCCTCAGCGCAACTCCCGCCCAACCCCGCCCGAACCCCCCGGCTCATGCAACCGCCGCACCACATACAACGGCCGCTGCTTCGTCTCCATGAAAATCCGCCCCACATACTCCCCCAGCACGCCGATGCTGAGCAGGTTGATGCCGCCGAAGAACATCACCGCCACGATCAGCGAGGCATAACCCGGCACATCCGTGCCGAGGATGATGGTGCGCAGCAGGATGAAGCTGCCGTAGAAGAAGGAGAAGGCGGCGATGACCATGCCGACATAGGTCCACAGCCGTAGCGGAAACGAGCTGAACGAAGTAATGGCCTGGATGGCCAGGCTCAGCAGGCGGCGGTAGTTGAACTTGCTTTCACCGGTGGCCCGCTCCGGCCGCTGGTGCTCGATCAGGTGCTGGCGGAAGCCGACCCAGGCGAACAGGCCCTTGTTGTAGCGCGTGCGCTCCGGCAATGCCAGGAAGGCCTCGATCACCACCCGGTCGAGCAGGCGGAAATCGCCGGCGTTCGGCACGAAGCGCATTTCGGAGACGGCGTTGAGCAGGAAATAGAAGGCGCGCGCCGAGCCGCGGCGCAGCGCGGTGTCGGTATTGCGGTCGGCATGCACCGCCACCACCGTCTCAAAGCCCTCGCGCCACTTGGCCAGCATCTGCGGGATCAGCTCCGGCGGATCCTGCAGGTCGGCGTCCAGGGTGATGGCGCAGGCGCCGCGGCAATGCCACAACCCGGCGGTCAGGGCCGCCTCCTTGCCGAAGTTGCGTGACAGGTCCACCACCCGCAGCTGCGCGATCGAGGATTGCAGCTCCAGCAGGCGCTGCAGCGTGTCGTCGCTGCTGCCGTCGTTCACCACCACGATCTCGAAGTGGGCGGTGGCGGCGTCCATGATCGGCAGCAGCGTGCCGAACAGGAAATCCAGCCCGGCGCTCTCGTTGTGCACCGGGATCACCAGGCTGACCTCGGGCGGGCCGGAATCGCCGGCCTGCCGCGGCGGATGCGCGAGGTCGCGGCTCACGGCAAGTCGCTGCCGGATGCGCGGAGAGCCGGGGCGGACCGCTGGATGCTCACGTCGTGCTCCTGTGTGGGGGCGGCACGGGGAGGCGCTGCCGTGCCTGAATTATAGGTGTCTCCCGGGGCTGCCGCGGCCTGCGCCGTATGCGGCCCGCGGCCCCGCCGCGTTATATTGGCATGGCCATCCGCCTGTTGTGCCCCCTGGGCCCGCGCGGCCATCGTCGATCCGGAGTCGCATGAACGCAGCAGGGGCTTCAAATACGGGCGGTTCCTTCCTCGCCAATCTCAGCGTCCAGGCCAAGCTGGTGCTCGCCTATGGCCTGGTCCTGGTGATGTTCACCCTCACCTGCCTGATGGTCTTCGTGAACTACCAGGAGCTGAGCGACGCCCGCGCCTGGGTGCGCCACACCTACACCGTCATGTCGCGGCTGGACGGCGTCAAGATCGCGGTACTGCAGCAGCGCGTCGACCTGGTCTCCTACTCGGTATCGCGCAAGCAGGTCTACCTGTCCGACTACGAAACCGCGCGCGAGGACTTCGACCGCGGCTACCAGGACCTGAAGCAGCTCACCGCCGACAATCCCGTCCAGCAGCACCGCCTGGACCGTATCGTGGTGGCGATGAACGCCTGGTATTCCTCGGTGGCGCAGCCGATGCTGGCCGACGACGCGGTGATCTCGGCCCGCGCCACCGCTGCCGCCGCGTCCTCGGAGTACGGGCATGTCCAGCTCGAGGAAATCACCGCATTGGGGGATGAGGCCAGCCAGGAGGAGTTGGGCCTGCTGAAAATCCGCCAGGATGCCGCCGACCGCGATGCCCTGCGCTTGCAGATCACCGTGCTGGTGATGCTGGCGGTGGGCCTGTTCATCGGCTTCGTCACCATCTTCTTCGCCCGCCGCCAGGTCACCGATCCCATCGTCAGCCTGACCGGGCTGATGGACCGCCTCGCCGCCGGCGATACCGCCATCGAAGTGCCGAACACCGTTCAGCGTGACGAGATCGGCGCCCTGGCCCGCGGCCTGGAGAGCTTTCGTGGCGTCAAGCAGGCCGCCGACCGCGAGAGCTGGGTACGGCAGCACCTGCTCGACATCAATGCCGGGCTGCAGCCCGCCGCCACGGTGGACGAGTTTGCCGAAACCCTGCTGTCCAGCCTGTGCTACCTGCTGCACGCCGGCTACGGCGCCTTCTTCGCCTGGGACGATGCGCAGCAGCGCCTGTTCCTGCGCGCCGGTTTCGGTTATGCCGGCCACGCCAACCTGCCGCAGGACTTCAGGCTGGGGCAGGGCCTGGTGGGGCAGTGCGCCCGCGACGGCCAGCCCATCGTGCTGAGCCCGGTGCCTGCCAACTACCTGCGCATCGGTTCGGGACTGGGCGAGGCTTCGCCCACCACCTTGATGGTCTATCCCCTGAGGGCGCGGGGCATCCTCGGCGTGATCGAGATGGCCGGCTTCGAAACGCCGGGGCCGGACCAGCAGCAGTTGCTGGGCGAGCTGCTGCGCAGTGCCGGGCTGCAGCTCGACGCCATCGTCAACGCCGAGAAAACGCGCGTGCTGCTGTCCCAGGCCCAGGCCCAGACCGAAGAGCTGCAGGCTTCCGAGGAAGAGCTGCGCGCCACCAACGACGCACTCCAGGACAAGAACCGGCTGCTCGAGCAGCAGCGCACCCAGCTGCAGGAGTCCGAGTCGGCGCTGACCGCCCAGGCCGAGGAACTGCGCGCCACCAACGAGGAGCTGGAAGAAACCGGCCGCATCCTCAACGAATCCAACAACCAGCTGGAGCAGACCCGCCAGGCGTTGGAACAGAAGGCGGTCGAGCTGGCGCGCGCCAGCCAGTACAAATCCGAATTCCTCGCCAACATGTCGCACGAGCTGCGCACGCCGCTGAACAGCGTGCTGATCCTGGCCAAGAGCCTGGCCGACAACGAGGAGCAGCACCTCAATGCCGACGAGACCGAGTCGGCGCGCGTCATCCACGACAGCGGCACCCACCTGCTGCAGCTGATCAACGACATCCTCGACCTGTCCAAGGTCGAGGCCGGCAAGATGGACGTGCTGGCCGAGGACGTGCTCCTCGCCGACATCCTCGGCACCAGCGAACGCCGCTTCCGCCCGGTGGCCAAACAGCGCGGCCTGGCCCTGCGGGTGGAGCAGGCCGAGGGTCTGCCGCAGAGCCTGCGCACCGACAGCGCCAAGCTGCAGCAGATCCTCACCAACCTGCTGTCCAATGCCTTCAAGTTCACCGAGCGCGGCCGCGTCACCCTGCGCCTGCGCCGCCCGGACGCCGCGCCGCCGGGTGCTCCCGAGCTGTTGCCGCAGGAGGCCCTGCTGTTCGAAGTGCTCGACACCGGCATCGGCATCCCGCCGGAAAAGCTGGACAAGATCTTCGCCCCGTTCGAACAGGTCGACGCCTCCACTTCGCGCAAGTACGGCGGCACCGGCCTGGGCCTGGCCATCAGCCGGCGCATGGCGCGCCTGCTCGGCGGCGAACTGGAGGTCAGCAGCAACAGCGAGGGTTCCACCTTCCAGCTCTACCTGCCGCAACGTTTTGCCGGAGTCATGGCGGAGCTTTCCACCGCGGCGGGGCAGGGCGTCCCGGGCGCGGTGGAGTCGGCGTTCGAAGCGCTGCCTCCGCTTGCCGTTCCCGTCGGTGCCGTCGCCCCGGCGATCCTGGTGATCGAGGATGACCAGGTCTTCGCCAAGGTGCTGGCGGGCATGGTGCAGAAGCGCGGCTACCGCGCCCTGCTCGCCCACGATGCAGCGAACGGCTTGACGCTGGCGCGACAACTGCCCACGGCGATCCTGCTCGACATCCACCTGCCGGATATGGATGGCTGGTCGGTGCTGCAGAAGCTCAAGGGCGACACCGCCACCCGGCACATCCCGGTGCACATCGTTTCCGGCGTGGACGAGAGCGCCCGCGGCTTTCAGCTCGGCGCGGTGGGCTACCTGGTCAAGCCGGTCAGCAAGGAGTCGATCAACCGGGTGCTGGATCAGGTGCAGCGCGCCGGCGCGCGGCCGGCGCGGCGCCTGCTGGCGGTAGGCGGTGACGAGGCCCTGAGCGCTTCGATCCTGGAACAGCTCGGTTCCAGGGACGCCACCCTGGAAACCGCGGCCAGCGGCGCCGCAGCCCTGCAGCGGCTGGCGCAGCAGGGCTGCGACTGCCTGGTGCTCGGGTTCAGCTTGCCGGACATGAGCGCCCTGGATTTCCTCGACGCCGCCGCGCAGCGCGGGCCGCTGCCGCCGGTGGTGGTCTACGCCGAGCGCGAACTGAGCCAGGACGAGGTGATGCGGCTGCGCGCCCATACCGACAGCATCGTGGTGCGCGGTGCCCGCTCCGAGGAACGCCTGCTCGACGAGGTCAGCCTGTTCCTGCACAGCCTGCGCACCCCGGCCGGCCGCGCCGAGGCCCTGCACACCCAGACCGAGGCCGCCGACCTGGCCGGCCGCACCGTGCTGGTGGTGGACGATGACATGCGCAACATCTTCGCCCTGTCCAAGGTGCTGCGCGCGCGCGGTCTCAACGTGCTGATGGCGCAGGACGGCCCCAAGGCCCTGGCCCACCTGGAACAGCGCGACGGCAAAATCGACGCGGTGCTGATGGACGTGATGATGCCCGGCATGGACGGCTACGAGACCACGCGGCACATCCGCGGCCGCGCCGGCTGGGCCGGCATTCCGATCATCGCCGTCACCGCCAAGGCCATGCCGGGCGACCGCGAGAAATGCCTGGAGGCCGGCGCCAACGACTACCTGACCAAGCCGATCGACATGGACAAGCTGCTGTCCATGCTGCGCACCTGGATTCGCAAGGCCTAGCCGCCCGCGCCCGAAGAATATGCTCGACACGGACGCCGAAGAGCTGGAAATCAGGGACTTTATCCGCACCCTGAAGGCGCGGCATGGCTATGACTTCGCCCAGTATGCGCCGGCCTCGTTCAAGCGTCGCCTGCGCGCCCTGCGCGTGCGCAGCGGCGCCGCATCGATCGCCGCGCTGAGCCGCCGGGTGACGGATGAACCAGCCTTCCTGCGCCAGGTGCTGGCCGGCCTGTCGGTGCCGGTGTCGGAAATGTTCCGCGACCCCTGGGTGTTCGAGACGCTGCGCCGCGAAGTGCTGCCGATCCTCGCCTCGTACCCGCGCATCCACATCTGGCAGGCCGGCTGCGCCCACGGCGAGGAAGTCTATTCGCTGGCCATCCTGTTGCAGGAGGAAGGCCTCTACGACAAGTCGCAGATCTTCGCCACCGATCTCAACGACGTGGCGCTGGAGGAAGCCGCCGAGGGCATTTATCCGGCCTCCAACGCCCGCCTGTTCTCGGAGAACTACCAGCGCGCCGGCGGGCGGCATTCGCTGTCCGACTATTTCCACGCCCGTTACGAGCGCATCAAGTTCGACGAATCGCTCAAGCGCAATGTCACCTTCGCCAGCCACAACCTGTCCACCGACGGCGTCTTCGCCGAGGTGCAGCTGATCCTGTGCCGCAACGTGCTGATCTATTTCAACGACACCCTGCAGAATCGCGTGCTGCAGCTGTTCCGCGACAGCCTGGTGCACAAGGGTTTCCTCTGCCTGGGCAGCAAGGAGACGCTGGCGCACACCACGGTGGAGCGCGATTTCGACACCTTCGACCAGTCGGCCCGGCTGTATCGCCGCCATGCGCTCCGCTAAGACGGCCGCGCCGCGGGTGGTGGTCATCGGCGCCTCGGTCGGTGGCCTGGAGGCCCTGAAGCAGGTTCTCGGCGCGCTGCCGGCGGACTATCCCTGGCCGGTGATCGTCCTGCTCCATACCAGCGCCGGCTATCGCGGCACGCGGCTCGATACCCTGCTGGCCCAGCGCTGCGCCTTGCCGGTGCGTGAGGCGGAAGCGCGCCGGCCGCTGGAAGCCGGAGTCGTGCACATCGCCCCCGCCGGCTATCATCTGCTGGTGGAACAAGACCTGCGTTTTTCCCTCTCCGTCGACGAAAAGGTGTCCTACGTGCGGCCTTCCGCGGACGTCCTGTTCGAGAGCCTGGCCGAAGCGGTGGGCGTCGGCGCCGTCGGCGTGATCCTCACCGGCGCCAACGACGACGGCGCCGCCGGTCTCGCCGCGATCCGCGCGCGCGGCGGCCTCGCCATCGTGCAGGACCCGGAAGAGGCGCAGGCGCCGCAGATGCCGCAGGCGGCGCTGCGCATGGCCGGCGCCGACCAGGTGCTGTCCCTGGAAGCCATCGGCGCCAGGCTGGCGGCATTGCCGGGAGAATCCGCATGAGCGCCGTCCTGCCCCGGCCGAAAATCCTGGTGGTCGACGACACGCCCGCCAACCTGTTGGTGATGCGCAAGCTGCTGGCCAAGGTCGATGCCGAGCTGGTCGAGGCAGCCAACGGCAACGCCGCCCTGGCGGCCAGCCTTGACCACGAATTCGCGCTGATCCTGCTCGACGTGCAGATGCCGGACATGGACGGCTTCGAAGTGGCGGAATTCCTGTCGCAGGAAGAGCACACCCGCGACACGCCGATCATCTTCGTCACCGCTGCCTACGCCGACGACATGAACCGCATCAAGGGCTACGGCAGCGGCGCGGTGGATTACATCGTCAAGCCGATCAACGACGCCATTCTGGTCTCCAAGGTGCGCGTGTTCCTCGAGCTGTACCGCGGCAAGCAGGAGCTGCGCCGCCTGCTGGCCGAGCTCGACCAGCGCAACCGCGAGTTGCAGACGGAAATCGCCGAACGGCAGCGGCTGGAGCAACTGGCGTTGCACCAGGCCTCGCACGATCCGCTCACCGCCTTGCCCAACCGCATGCTGTTCCTCGACCGCCTGGCCAAGTCGATCGCCCGCGCCGAGCGGCGCGGCTCGCCCTGCGCCTTGTTCTATATCGACATCGACGATTTCAAGCCGGTCAACGACCGTTACGGCCACCACGCCGGTGACGAACTGCTCAAGGCGGTGTCGCAGCGCATGCTCGACACCATGCGCAAGGTCGACACCGTGGCGCGGCTGGGCGGCGACGAGTTTGCCGCCATCATGGAGGAGCCGGCCGACATCGCCGACGCCCTGCTGGCGGCGCAGCGCCTGGCCGACAACGTGCGCAAACCCTATCTGCTGGAACTGCGCGACCACCCTGCACCGGTGGAGGTGCGGGTTGGCGCCAGCGTCGGCATCGCCCTCTACCCGCAGCACGCCGGGGATCTCGATGCGCTGGTGCGCGCCGCCGACAGCGTCATGTACCGCGCCAAGAAAGCCGGCAAGAATCAGTGCGTTGTAGCCGACTGAGGGCGCCGCGCCGCCACCCGGGCCGGAATCCGCGCGGCTGCGCGCCGCATTAACCGGAGCGCCACGGCGCGCGCCCGTTTTCGGCCAATGGCAGGGAGCGGGTATTTGCCGGAGAATCGCCGCCGTCTACCCCTCTGGCTGCAAACCCCCAATGCCCGCCTACAAAGCTCCGCTGCGCGATATGCGCTTCCTGATGAATGAAGTGTTCGACTACCCCGGCCATTACGCCGAACTGTCGAACGGCAAGGACGCCGATCCCGAGACGGTCAGCGCCATTCTCGAAGAGTGCGCCAAGTTCTGCGAAGAAGTGTTGTCGCCCCTGAATCTGCCGGGCGACGAGGAAGGCTGCCACTTCAGCAATAACCAGGTGAAGACGCCGAAAGGCTTCAAGGAAGCCTACGACCAGTACGTCGCCGGCGGCTGGCAGGGCCTGTCGCATCCCGTCGAGTACGGCGGCCAGGGCCTGCCCATGTCGATGGGCCTGCTCAAGTCCGAGATGATGGGCACCGCCAACTGGTCGTTCACCATGTACCCGGGCCTGTCGCTGGGCGCCATGAACACCATCATGCAGCACGCCTCGCCCGAGCTGAAGGCGCTGTACATGCCGCCGCTCACCGAAGGCCGCTGGACCGGCACCATGTGCCTGACCGAGCCGCAGTGCGGCACCGACCTGGGCCAGGTCAAGACCAAGGCCGAGCCGCAGGCCGACGGCAGCTACAAGATCACCGGCACCAAGATCTTCATCTCCGCCGGCGAGCACGACTTCACCGACAACATCGTGCACATCGTGCTGGCGCGCCTGCCCGACGCGCCTCCCGGCACGCGCGGCATCTCGCTGTTCATCGTGCCCAAGATGCAGGTCAAGGCCGACGGCGGCGTCGGCGAGCACAACCGCGTGGTGTGCAGCGCCATCGAGCACAAGATGGGCATCAAGGCCTCCGCTACCGCGGTGATCAACTTCGAGGATTCCATCGGCCACATGATCGCCGAGCCGAACAAGGGCCTGGAGGCGATGTTCACCTTCATGAACACCGCCCGCGTCGGCACCGCCGTGCAGGGCATCGCCCATGCCGAGCTGTCCTACCAGGGCGCCCTGGCCTACGCCAAGGAACGCCGTTCGATGCGCGCCCTCTCCGGCAAGAAAGAACCGGATCAGGTGGCCGACGCCATCATCCACCACGCCGACGTGCGCCGCATGCTGCTGACGCAGAAGGCCATCGCCGAGGGCGGCCGCGCCATGATCTACTTCGCGGCGCAGTATTCCGACCACATGGTCAACAGCATCACCGAGGGCGACGAGAAGAAGTACAAGCACTGGGACGACAAGCTCGGCTTCCTCACCCCGATCCTCAAGGGCTTCCTCACCGAGTTGGGCCTGGAAGCGGCCAACCTGGGCATGCAGGTGTTCGGCGGCCACGGCTACATCAAGGAACACGGCATGGAGCAGATCGCGCGCGATGCGCGCATCGCCACCCTGTACGAGGGCACCACCGGCATCCAGTCGCTGGACCTGCTCGGCCGCAAGGTGCTGGTGATGACCCGCGGCAAGGCCGTGCGCGAGTTCACCGGCCACATCGCCAGGTTCGCCATCGAGCACGTCGGCGACTCCAAGATCCGCGCCTATGCCATCAAGCTGGGGCGGCTGGCGGCCGAGTGGAACGTGCTGACCACGCGCATCATGCTCGGCGCCCGCAAGGACCGCGACGTGGTCGGCGCCGCCAGCTATCACTTCCTGATGTATTCCGGTTACGTCACCATGGCCTACTTCTGGGCCCTGCAGGCGGCGGTGGCGAGCAAGAAGCTGGCGGAGGGCGGGGCGGAGAAGGCCGAGTTCTACAAGGCCAAGCTGTATACCGCCCGTTTCTACTTCGACCACCTGCTGCCGCGTGCCGAAGGCCATGCCAGCTCCATGACCAAGCCGGCCAGGTCCTTGATGAAGATGCCGGTGGATAGCTTTATTTTCGAATAAGAAAGCGTCCGCTTAGAGCAGTTTGTGTTCATGCGCCCCGGCTGTAAACAGCCGGGGCGCACTTTTTTAGTGCGCCGGTCGGGCGCCGGGGCGTGCTCCGCCCGGGTTCGTTGCCGCGTCCCGCCCCACCCAGGGCTGCCGGAGTGGTATTTTCTTGCCACGGAACTGAGCCTGGGCTGCAACAAAACTGTCATTTGCCCTCCGTAAGCTCCTTGGCAGGGAGACTAGCGTTCATCACGCTCCCTTTCCGACTTTTCAAAACCCTGGATTTACACGGGAGATTTACGTGAGCCTCATGAAAAAAACCATTCTGCGCAGCCTGGTGCTGGGCGCCGCCGCGGCGGCCCTGACCGCTCCGGCCGCGTTCGCCGCCGACATCTCCGGTGCCGGCTCCACCTTCTTCTATCCGATCGCCGCCAAGTGGGCCGACGCCTACAAGACCTCGACCGGTGCCGGCCTCAACTACCAGTCGATCGGTTCCGGCGGCGGCATCAAGCAGGTCAAGGCCAAGACCGTGACCTTCGGCGCCACCGACAAGCCGCTGGAGCTGAAAGAGCTCGACGAAGCCGGCCTGATCCAGTTCCCGGCCGTGATGGGCGGCGTGGTCCCGGTGATCAACGTCAAGGGCATCGCTCCCGGTGAGCTGACCCTCGACGGCGCTGCCCTGGCCGACCTGTTCCTGGGCAAGATCAAGTCCTGGAATGATCCGGCGATCGCCAAGCTGAACCCGAAGGCCAAGCTGCCCTCGACCCTGGTCGCCGTGGTGCACCGTTCCGACGGCTCCGGCACCAGCTTCCTGTTCACCAACTACCTGTCGCAGAACAGCGCCGAGTGGAAGGACAAGGTCGGCGCCGCCACCGCGGTGGAATGGCCCGCCGGCATCGGCGCCAAGGGCAACGAAGGCGTTGCCGGCATCGCCCTGCAGACCGATGGCGCCATCGGCTACGTCGAGTTCGCTTACGCCAAGCAGAACAAGATGACGTACACCAAGATGATCAACAAGGACGGCAAGACGGTCGAGCCGAAGAGCGAGACTTTCCAGGCTGCCGCCGCCAATGCCGACTGGGCCAACGCCCCCGGCTTCTACCAGGTGCTGACCAACCAGCCGGGTGCCGAGAGCTGGCCCATCACCGGTGCACCGTTCATCCTGGTCTACAAGAACCCGTCCGATCCGGCGGCGCTGCTCGAAGCCCTCAAGTACTTCGACTGGTGCTACAAGAACGGCCAGAAGGCCGCCGACGACCTCGACTACGTGCCGATGCCGGCCAAGGTCGTGCAGCTGATCGAAGCCAACTGGAAGTCCAGCATCAAGGACGCCAGCGGCCAGCCGCTCTGGAAGTAAGGGCTTCAAGCCTCTGATGTCGGGAGAGGCTGGCGCGCTATGCCAGCCTCTCCTCTTAATGTCACACTCAGGGCTGCTCCGTGAACTCAACTGCCCAAGTGGCCAACTCCATCGCCCAATCGGAAATCTCGCCGTCGATGCTGCGCCGGCATGGCATCTGGGATGCCCTGTTGCGCAACGCCACGCGTACCGCCGCGATCACCGTGCTGTTGCTGCTGGGCGGCGTGATCCTGTCGCTGGTGCAGGGCTCGATTCCCGCATTCAAGGCTTTCGGCTTCGGCTTCCTGACCACCGAGACCTGGAACCCCGTCACCGAGAAGTTCGGTGCGCTGGCTCCGATCTACGGCACCCTGGTCACCTCCTTCATCGCCATGCTGATCGGCATTCCGGTCAGCCTGGGCGTCGCCATCTTCATCACCGAGCTGTGCCCGCTGTGGCTGCGGCGCCCGATCAGCACCGCGATCGAACTGCTCGCCGGCATCCCCAGCATCATCTACGGCATCTGGGGTCTGTTCGTGCTGTCGCCGTTCCTGCAGGCCCACGTGCAGCCGCTGATCATCGGCACCTTCGCCGGCGTGCCGGTGCTGTCCTCGCTGTTCGCCGGCCCGCCCTACGGCATCGGCATCTTCACTGCCGGCATCATCCTCAGCATCATGGTGCTGCCCTACATCACCTCGGTCACCCGCGACGTGTTCGAGACCGTGCCGGCGGTGTTGAAGGAATCCGCCTACGGCCTGGGCTGCACCACCTGGGAGGTGGTCAGCAAGGTGGTGCTGCCGTATACCCGCGCCGGCGTCATCGGCGGCATTATGCTGGGCCTGGGCCGCGCCCTGGGCGAGACCATGGCGGTGACCTTCGTCATCGGCAACGCCCACAAGATCGCCGCCTCGATCCTGGCGCCGGGCACCACCATTTCCGCCAACATCGCCAATGAATTCACCGAGGCGGAGGGCGATCTCTACACCTCCTCGCTGGTGGCCCAGGGCCTGATCCTGTTCGGCATCACCTTCATCGTGCTGGCCGCCGCGCGGCTGATGCTGCTGCGCCTCGAGATGCGCAGCGGGAGCAAGGTATGAACGCGGCCATCTACAACCGCCGCCGCGCCGTCAACGGCGTCATCATGGTGCTGGCCTGGTTCGCCGCGGCCTCCGGCATCTTCGTGCTGGCGCTGATCCTCGGTACCCTGCTGTACAAGGGCCTGGGCGGCGTTTCCTGGGCGGTGTTCTCGCAGAACACGCCGCCCCCCGGCAGCGCCGGCGGCCTGCTCAACGCCATCTACGGCAGCGTCATGATGACCCTGATCGGCACCGCCCTGGGCACGCCTATCGGCATCCTTGCCGGCACCTACATGGCCGAGTACGGCCGCGGCAACAAGCTGACCATGGTGGTGCGCTTCATCAACGACATTCTGCTGTCGGCACCGTCCATCGTCATCGGCCTGTTCGTCTACGAAATGCTGGTCGTTACCATGGGCCACTTCTCGGCCTGGGCCGGCGGCGTGGCGTTGGGCCTGCTGGTGCTGCCGGTGGTGGTGCGCACCACCGAAGACATGCTGCTGCTGGTGCCGGACAGCATGCGTGAAGCCTCTTCCGCGCTGGGTTCGCCGCGCTGGGTGGTGATCATGCAGGTGGCCTACCGCGCCGCCCGCGCCGGCATGCTCACCGGCGTGCTGCTGGCCATCGCCCGCATCACCGGCGAGACCGCGCCGCTGCTGTTCACCGCGCTCAACAACCAGTTCATGAGCACCAACATGAACGCGCCCATGGCCAACCTGCCGGTGGTGATCTTCCAGTTCGCGCTCAGCCCCTATGCCGACTGGCAGAAGCTGGCCTGGACCGGCGCGCTGCTGATCACCGTCACTGTCCTCATCCTCAACGTCGGCGCACGCGCCCTGTCGACCCGCACGTCCAAATCATGAACGACAATAGCCCCGCAAGCGGCAGCCTGACGACGCAGAAGCCGCACCTCGGCGTCCGCGAACACGAAGGCGCCAAGCAGCCCCTGACCGAGAAGGTCTCGGTCAAGGACGTGTGTTTCTTCTACGGCGAGAGCAAGGCCCTGAAGAACATCACCCTGCCCATCTACGAGCGCAAGGTCACCGCGCTGATCGGCCCCTCCGGCTGCGGCAAGTCGACCCTGCTGCGCATCTTCAACCGCATGTACGACCTCTATCCGAAGCAGCGCGCGGAAGGGGAGATCCTGTTCGACGGCGGCAACGTGCTCGACCCCAAGCAGGACCTCAACCTGCTGCGCGCGCGCATCGGCATGGTGTTCCAGAAGCCGACGCCGTTCCCGATGTCGATCTACGACAACATCGCCTTCGGCATCCGCCTGTACGAGCGCCTGCCCAAGTCCGAGATGGACGACCGCGTCGAGTCCGCGCTGAAGCGCGCCGCGCTGTGGGACGAGGTCAAGGGCAAGCTCGGCACCAGCGGCCTGGGCCTGTCCGGCGGCCAGCAGCAGCGCCTGTGCATCGCCCGCACCATCGCCGTGCGGCCGGAAGTGGTGCTGCTCGACGAGCCCACCTCGGCGCTTGATCCGATCGCCACCGCCAAGGTGGAAGAGCTGATCTACCAGCTGAAGAACGACTACACCATCGTCATCGTCACCCACAACATGCAGCAGGCGGCGCGCGTCGCCGACTACACCGCCTTCATGTATCTGGGTGAACTGATCGAATTCGGCGAAACCCGCCAGGTCTTCACCAAGCCGACCAAGTCGCGCACCGAAGACTACATCACCGGCCGTTTCGGCTGAGGTCTCCATCCTGGCGCGGCACGCGCCGGGTCATTGCAGCGGTCTTCCCGCCGGCGGCGAGTCGTCGCGGGCGACCGAGTGGATGCCGTAATCATCAGTACCAAGGGGCGATGACATGACCGAGCACACGCTGCGAGCCTACGACGAGGAGCTGCACGACCTGTCGCAACTGGTCGCCGAAATGGGCGGCCTTGCCGAACGGCAGATCCGCGCCTCCATCGACGCCTTGATCCGGCGCGACCAGGACCTGGCCGCCAGCGTCATCACCGCCGACAGTGAAGTGGATGCACTGGAGCGCCGTATCGAGGACCTGGCGATCCAGCTGATCGCCAAGCGCGCGCCGCTGGCCGGCGACCTGCGCGAGATCGTCGCCGCCCTGCGCATCTCCATCGACCTCGAGCGGGTCGGCGATTTCGCCAAGAACATCGCCCGGCGCTTCACCGCGCTCGGCAGCGAGTCGGACCCCAACCAGCTGATGCGCCGCGTCGAGCAGATGGCCAACCTGGCCCTGGTGCAGATCAGGGACGTGCTCGACAGCTACGTCCGCCGTGACGCCACGGAGGCCATGACGGTGTGGAAGCGCGACGAGGAAATCGACGCCCTCTACACCGCGCTGTTCCGCGAACTCCTGACCTACATGATGGAAGACCCGCGCAACATCACCTTCTCCACCCACCTGCTGTTCTGCGCCAAGTACATCGAGCGCATCGGCGATCACGCCACCAACATCGCCGAGACGGTCAATTTCATGATCAAGGGCGAGCTGCCGCAGGGCGCGCGCCCCCGGGGTGATCTGTCCGACGCCGGCGTCGTCTGAGACGCTTTCCCGTCAGTTAACACCTAACTCCGTTCGCCCCGAGTTCCCGCGAAGCGGGTGTGCTTTTCCGAATGTCCCGAGTGAATCGCGAAGCGATTTGTATCGAGGGAGGGGCCAAGCACGGAACCCTTCCCCAGCGTCATCTCCGCGCAGGCGGGGATCCAGTTTTAGCGAACTTCGGGCTCGGGTGAAACCGTAGGGTGGAATAAGCGAAGCGCATTCCACCATGGCGGGTTCGTGCCACTCACTCTGAAACTTCTGTGTACGCGCTTGCACGCGGCTCCTTGCCTGCGCTGCCTGAAACCCTGGTTCCGCCCTGAAGGCGGGTTACTTTTCTTTGGGTTTCGCCCAAAGAAATGCGACCCGATGTCTGCGCCCATCAATCACCTGCGCTTCTCGGCCAAGGTGGGCGTTTTAGACAGGCCATCCCTGGCCTGTCTAAAACGGCTTCGGCATCCATGCCTCGCCCGCGTCTGCGCGCGGCTATTCCACCTTGTCCTTCGATGCTCGGCGCAGCCAGACGGGGGGAACGTCAAAAGCGAAGTCACGGAAGGCGGGGTACGCTTCGCTGCTCTCACCCTACCGGGCTAGCTGAGTGCAAACCGTCGTGTTTGCCCTATCGGACACTCCATATTTGCTAAATACTGAGTGTTCCAGCAACGGCCAATGAGATCCCATGAACCTGCACATAGCAAAAGTGAATGAACACGACATAGTGTTTGAGCCAGCTATTGATTCATCGATAGGTGAACCTATTGTTGTCATTAAATCCACGATGCCGTATTCCGAACTGCCAGTGCTGTGCAGGGAAAGACTGCTGCTAAACGATGAATCGAAGATCGAGTATGTTCGACGAGCGCTCATTAAGTGGGCTCGTGAATATAAGAGAAGAAGCGAGTAGCTCGGTAGCAAGTAGCCTGGATGCAACGCAGTGGAATCCGGGATCGGCGTTGCAATGAGCTAGATTCCGTTTCACTCCATCCAGGCTACGCCCGCTAAAAACGATTCTCTTCTAGAGGGACGTACACGTGGATATAGCGTTGCTAGTCATTATTGCGTTATGCCAATCCGCCTGTGGTTATTGGGCATTTCACGTGAGCACCGACGAACGCGAAAGCGGGCATCGTTGGTTTTTTGGCGGTGTGACCTTACTAAGCGTTGGGCTACTTGTGTGGAGCGGAATCAGATCGCAAGAATCGCAAAAGAAAAACGAATTGTCGCAGCAGACAATTCAGTCAAATCTTATAAATGAGACTGAACAACTCTCAAAGCTTCAAAATCAAAATGATACGTTACAGAGGCAAAATTCTGATCTAGACATTGATTTGAAGCGAATTGCCAACGCCGCTCATATCTATAGCGGAGAATCGGCTAAAGACTTAGCCGATGAAATCATCAAGAAATTACCAAAGAACCGAGAAATTGATCTTAAGACAAAAAGCAAGATTATTTCTGAGCTACGGAAAAGCGGACCCTGCAGCGTAAGCATTGTCATCCTAGGGACAGAACCAGAATCTGCCCACTATGGGTTACAACTTATCGAGCTTCTAAAAGCATCAGGGTGGGACACTGCCAATTCAAATACGGAGATCAATGGAGCGCATGACCCCGGATTGATGGGTTTATATTTGGGCGTAAAGGACATGAACAAAGCGCCACAATGTGCTGCTGACCTACTTGCAGCTTTTAGGGAAAATGGCATCAAGATTGAGCCATCACCTGATACAGCTGCAACTGACTGGCAGAAGATGCTGCTTATTGTCGGTGGGCGACCATGAACAGGGTTGGGCTGAGTACGGTAGGGCGGGAGCGGCAAAACGAATGCCGCCTTTCGCGGTTGCTTCTCCGCTTTTGACGTTTCCCCCGTCTGGCTGCGCCGAGCATCGCAGCTCGCGGCGTTGGGGCCGGCGCGTGTGTTCGCGCCGGGCGAGGCAGGGATGCCGAAGATTTCATGTACAGGCCATGGATGGCCTGTACATGAAACCCGCCGCGAGCGAGAAGCGCAGGGTACCGACCAATCGCTCCGCGATTGGTCGGCGCAGATTTCGGGGCGGCGCTTCTTTGGTTACTTTCTTGTCGCTGGAGACAAGAAAGTGACCCGCCTTCAAGGCGGAACCGGGCTCTCAACAAACGCGGTCAATGCCTCGCGCGCAAGCGCGTACACGAAGGTTTCAGAGTTGCTAGGCCAGATCCTTCGCTACGCTCAGGATGACAGCGGAAAGCAAAACTGGATTCCCGCCTACGCGGGAATGACGATGAAGGCGGATGACCGCGCCAACGTTTGCCTAAGCATCACGAAGCACTTTCAAAGCGCCAGAAAAGCAAAAACCCCTTCCCGTAAACGGGAAGGGGCCATTAAGCAGCCGAAGCGATCGCTTACTGCAAATGCGCTTCCAGGAACCACAAGCTCTTATCGAGCCCACGCGAAATCCCGGTAAACAGATCCGACGTATCGGCATCGCCCAGCGAGCCGGAAGTCTCGATCGCCTTGCGCGTGCTGGTCGCCAGAATCCCGTAACGCTCGACCAGGGCTTCAACCGCAGCCTTGCCCGGAACACCGTCCAGCGGAAACTCCGGCAACCGCGAAACCTTCGCCGCCGCACGCGCGGTGCCGATGGCCACGCCGCCGAGCGAGGTAGCGCGCTCGGCCATGTCGTCGATGTAGTCCTCGGTCTCTTCCGCCAGCTTGTCGAACAGCTCATGCAGGGCGATGAAGTGCATGCCCTTCACGTTCCAGTGTGCCTGCTTGATCTGGCTGAACAGGTCGAAGGTATCGGCGAGCTGCTGGTTGAGCAGCGCGATCACCTTCTCGCGGGTGGCGGCGGGGATGTCGATCTTGGTGGCGTAAGCGGACATGAGGCACTCCTTGTCTTTGATTTGCGGAGCCAATTCTGACGGCCCGCGCTCGATAACTGAAATTGAATCTTATTGTGCCGTCTATGCACAAAAACTATCAACCTGTGGCCTTGGCCACCAGCTTCTGCTTGCGGTAGTAGCTGAAGATGTCGTTGAGATTGCGCCGCGGCTTCCAGTTGAAGGTCTGGCTGAACACCGTCCCGTCCAGGATCACCGGGTACTTGAAGTAGCTGATCATGTACGGCGGGAAGAAGCTGTTCCAGTTCAGCGCGGTGCTGATGCTTCGGGGCAGCATCGGCGGAATCGAGGGGATCGGCAGCTTGCGGCAGCCGCACTCGGTCACCGCCTGCTGGTAGGGCACGTAGTCGTCCGGCGCCACGTTGTAGATGCCGGGCTGGTTCTTCTCGAAGGCCAGCACCATCGCATCCGCCATGTCCTCGACGTGCAGGAACTGCATCATCGGCGAGAAGCCCACCAGCACCGGCACCAGCGGCCGCGCCAGCAGGATCGAGATGGTGTTGCGCACCCCCGGCCCGAGCACATTGCAGGGCCGCAGGATGGTGATGTTCAGTTCCGGGTGCTTCCACAGGTAGATGTTGGCCAGGCTCTCCACCTCCACCGAGTCCACCAGGTCCTGTGTCACCTCGCTGGCCTTGAGCGGGGCTTCCTCGTCGATCAGCGCCGGGTTGTAGGCGGAAGCGCCGTAGACCATGTAGGTGCTGTGGATGATGACCTGGCCCACCTTGTACTTGCGCGCCAGGTCGAGCAGGCGCTTGGTGCCGAGCACGTTGGCGTTGTAGCGCTGCATGCGGTCGCGCTCGTGCGCGAACATGCGGCCGATGTGGATCACCGCGTCGATGCTGTGCTCGGCGAAGATGTCCTCGAAGCCGCGCTTATGCAGCTCCACCAGGTAGCTGGGGATGCCGGCGTCGGTGTCCACCTTGCGGCGGAAGTCCACGGCGATGACGTTGTACTTGCCCTGCAGCCGGGCGATGACCCGCTTGGCCAGGGAGCCGGCGGCGCCGGTGATGAGGACGGTCTTCTTGGTAGAGTTTTTGGCGGTCGCCATATCAGTAGAGGCTGGTACGTTCCTGCAAACCCTTGTCGATGAGCAGGCGCAATTCCGCCTTCACCTGCTCCACCCGTTCGGTCACCTCCGCCTCGTTGCCGCAGGCGGAGAAATGCATCGGCTTGCCGAAGTTCAGGTACACCCGGGCCGGCAGCGGCAGCAGCGAGGGCACCAGCGGCAGGTAGGGCAGGCCCAGCAGCTTCGCCACCGGCTTCAGGTTGACCAGCGCCGGCATGGTCTCTTCGCAGCCGACGATGCCCACCGGCACGATCGGCGTCTTGTGGTTCATCGCCAGGTGCATGAAGCCGTTGCCGAAGCGCTGTAACTGATAGCGCTTCTTGTAGAGCTTGCCGGAGCCGCGCACGCCTTCGGGGAAGACGATGATCGCCTCGTCCATCTCCAGCATCTTGGCGCAGTTCACCGGGTCGCCGATGACGCCGCCGAGGGCATTGAGGTAGTTGCCCAGCCAGGGCACGGTGGGGAAGAAGCGCTCGATCATGGCGCGCGCCAGGCGCGGTCCGTCCGGGTTGGTGGCCGCGGCCACGCCCACCAGCACGCCATCCATCGGCAACTGGCCGCTGTGGTTGCCGACGATCAGCACCCGGCCGCTGGCGGGGATGTTTTCCAGGCCGTGCACGGTGACCCGGAAATACTTGTCGTAGAGCCACTTCGCCGCCCCGAGGGCGAACTTGAAGCGATCCTCGTTATAGCCCCAGGGGTCATAGCCGAAGCTGCCCACGGGCTTGGGAATGCTGGCGACGAGATGCTCGATCTCGGGCGTCACCAGGTGCGCCAGCGCCTTGTCCTTCAGGTCCAGCTTGCCAAAACTGAGCATTGTTTACCGACTCCCGAGTCGTGTCAGGAATCTCTCCTATCGCCCTGACAAAGTAGACGAAAATTCCGGAAGGTGGAAGGTACGATGCGAGATTATTTTGTGGCGCGGGCGTCAGTATCTGTGCGCTAGCGCACGTTCCTGCGGCAGCCTTGATGCTGCGCCTCGTCATCGATGTGCCGGACTCTGTTCCTGCAGAAGGAGGCAAACATAGTAGGGCGGCCTGTGGCCGCCGGCTTTTTGCTTCGATGGCGCGCAAGCGGCGGCCACAGGCCGCCCTACTATGGAATCCCCTTTCCCCGGTCGCGAGAGAGAGGTCAACCCAAGCCAGCCCTACGCCACTATGTGGACAATACCCCAGGCGACGAGAACGCCGATAACGGCCAGTTCCAGGAGCATGACGGTAGCGGAGAAGGCGATGTCCAGGGCGATGTAGGGCAGACCCCGGCTTTTCCATACGCGACGCCGCTCGGCACGATGGCCAGGCGAGAACAGGAAGAGCCAGCCACGAAACAGCCATGGGTCGAGTGCTCCTAATTGACCAAGCGCTTCGAACATCTCCCAATCACCTCCTGATATCAGGCGCCTGGTGTCGCGTTATGCCACCGGTGCCGGCTCCGCCGCGGGATCTTCCTGCGTCTGCTCCCGCTGGTGCGCCCACAGCGTGGCATACGCCCCGCCGCGTCCAAGCAACTCGTAATGCGTGCCGCGCTCGACGATGCGCCCACGGTCCAGCACCACGATCTCGTCGGCATCGGTGATGGTCGACAGGCGATGGGCGATGACCAGGGTGGTGCGCCGTTCGGTCGCCTCGCGCAGGGCGCCGAGGATGGCCTGCTCGGCGGCCGAGTCGAGCGAGGAGGTGGCCTCGTCCAGAATCAGGATCGGCGGGTCCTTGAGCAGGGCCCGGGCGATGGCGATGCGCTGCTTCTCGCCGCCGGAGACCTTCAGCCCGCGCTCGCCCACCAGGGTGTCGTAGCCCTCCGGCAGTTGCGCAATGAAGTGGTCCAGATGCGCCTGCCGCGCCGCCCGCT
>JAQGNS010000219.1 GCA_028291705.1 Nevskia sp. | reverse complement strand
GCCAGCACCGGTGACACGCTGAACACCAGCATCAGCAGCGACAGCAGCCGCACCTCCTCGTGCCCGCTGTGCAGGTCACGCACGATGGCCCGGGCGATCACCATGCCCGCCGCCCCGCCCACGCCCTCGATGGCGCGCAGGATGATCAGGGTGTGGATGTCCCGCGCCAGCGCGCAGCCGATGCTGGCCACCAGGAACAGCGCGATGCCCGCATACAGCGGCGGCTTGCGCCCCATCAGGTCCGACAGCGGCCCGAACAGCATCTGCCCCAGGGCGAAGGTCAGGAAGTAGGCCGTCAGGCTGCGCAGGGCCATGTCCGCGTCCACGCCCAAGCTGGCGCCGATCACCGGCAGCGAGGGCAGATACATGTCGATCGCGAACGGCCCCAGCGCCGTCAGCAGCCCCAGGACCAGGGCATTGCGCAGGAAATGCGCGGTGGGCTGGGCGACGTCGGTCGTCAAGAGTTGCTCCGGAGTTGAACGGGCGGTCAGGGGGACGATAGGCTCGTCCACCTTTTACGGCGGACGAGCCTATCCGAAATCGACACGCATTTCGGAATTTTTTTGCGGCAGGCCGGCTCTGCTCCGCACGGCCAACCAGACTCATTGGCACCATCGCGTGGCTTTTCAAGGCGTCCCCTGGGTAAAGTCGGCAGGAGCCACCCGCCACCCCATCCCCATCGTCATTCCGGCGAAAGCCGGAATCCAGGGATCCGGAACCTACCGCTGATTTTTTCGGCACAAGATCAGCGCAGAACCGTCGCCGTAAACTTCAGAGCTGACCCAAACCCCGTTCGCCCCGAGTGAATCGCGCAGCGATTTGTATCGAGGGGCCAAGTGCGAACTCACCTCTAGCGTCATTCCCGCGAAGGCGGGAATCCAGTTTTAGCTAACTTGGATTTCGGATGAGCTTCGCCTAAGCACTCTGAAACCTGGGTGTACGCGCTTGCACGCGGGTCATTGACCGCGCTTGGTGAAAGTTCGGTTTCGCCCAAAGAAAAGTAACCAAAAGAAATGCGACCCGATGTCTGCGCCCATCAATCACCTTTGGTGATTGATGGGTCCCCTGCGCTTCTCGGCGCAGCCAGACGGGGAGGTACGTCAAAAGCGCAAAACAACATCAAAGGCCGAAGTGTCGCTCTTGGGCCTTCCTCAGCCCCTTTTCGTCATCCCCGCGTAGGCGGGGATCCAGTTCTTCTGAACTCACCGCATGGATGCAGCCCAGACTTTCGCCGCCCTTTCCCGGTGAAAAGGAACATCGCTCACCGCATGCGTGCCAACAAAAAGCCTTGGCACACATGGCACGCATGGTGAAACGACATCATGTAAACCGAGTGGAATGATGGGACAGGAAAGGGAACGTCCGCCTAGGCCCCCAGCTTCGCCCTGTACTCATCCCGCAACAATCGCTTGAGCAGCTTGCCATTCGGCTCGCGCGGCAGCGCATCGCGGAAGTCCACCTTGCGCGGGCACTTGATCGGCGAGAGTTGCTGGCGGCAGTAGGCGATCAGCTCCTCCACCAGCTTGTCGCTTGGCTGGACACCCGGCTCGAGTTGCACCACCGCCCGCACTTCCTCGCCCAAATCATGGTGCGGCGTGCCGATGACGGCCACGTCGAACACCTTGGGGTGGCTGATCAGCACGTTCTCGGCTTCCTGCGGATAGACGTTCACGCCGCCGGAAATGATCATATTGCTCTTGCGGTCGGTGAGGTAGAGGAAGCCGTCCTCGTCGATCTTGCCGATGTCGCCCACCGTGGCCCAGCCGCCGGCCATGTAGGCTTCGCGCGTCTTGTCCGGGTCCTTGTGGTAGCTGAACGGCTGGGTGCCGGAGAAATAAACCAGGCCCTCGGCGCCGACCGGCAGCTCGCCGCCGTCCTCGCCGACGATGTGCAGCGTGCCGTAGAGCGCGCGCCCGACCGTGCCGGGCCGCTTGGCCCAGGCGGCGCTGTCGGTGAAGGTCATGCCGATGCCCTCGGTGCAGGAGTAGTACTCGAAGATCACCGGCCCCCACCACTGGATCATCGCTTCCTTGGTCTGCACCGGGCACGGCGCCGCCGCATGTACGGCCACCTTCTGGCTCGAGGTGTCGTAACGGCGCCGAACCTCTTCGGGCAGGCCCAGCAGGCGGTGGAACATGGTCGGCACCCACTGCGTGTGGGTGACCTTGTAGCGCTCGATCGCCTTGAGCGCGCCCTCGGCCTCGAACTTCTCCATCAACACCACGGTGCCGCCGAGCGCCGTTACCCCCTGCGCCCATTTCATCGGCGCGGCGTGGTAATAGGGCGCGGGCGACAGGTACAGGGACTCAGGGCCGACGCCGAACGCGCGCTGCATCAGGTCCGCGACGATGGCGGTGGTTCCCAGGGGCTTGCCGGTGAGCATCGGCTTGACGCCCTTGGGGCGGCCGGTGGTTCCGGACGAGTACAGCATCTCGCTGCCTTCCACCGCATCGGGCAGGATCGCGTTATCGAAAGCACCCATGGCTTCCTGCAGCGAGGGCAGGCCGGGCTGCGGCCGGTCCAGGGTGAATGCAGCGAGTGGTCGCTCCAGCTTGTCCAGGGAAGCGGCCAGCGCGCCGGCCGAGGCATCGCTCAGCACCAGCGCCGCCGCATCGCAGTCCTGCACGATGTACAGCGCCTCACCCGGGGTCAGGCGGGTGCTGATGAAGGTGTAGTAGAGCCCGGCATAATGCGCGCCCCACTGCAGGGCGGGACACTCCAGGCGGTTCTCGACGCAGAAGGCGACATGCGCGCCCGGTTGCAAACCCAGCGAGCGGAACAACCGCGCCAGGCGATTGGCGTAGGCATCCAGCTCCGCGTAACTCATGCTCTCGCCGGATTCGGCCATCACCACGGCCGGCTTGGCCCCATGGAGCGCTACATGCGCCCCGGGATAGCGTAATGCTGCATTGCTCGACACGGCGACTCTCCTCCGGCAGGAATGGACGCCCTCCGGGGGCGCCCTTCTCTTGGCTGGCCAGCCGCCTGCGCAGGCACGCGCGGCTGGCGATGGCATGACTTTAGAGGCTCGCGTGGTAGCCACAATCGTCGGAAGCGACGACGAACGCCTTCCGCGCCCGGACCTAAGGTACGGCGCAACAACAGGCAATAAAGGACCTGTCCGGTTCCGGGGCAACCCAGCCCGGCCGCAGGCCCTCCCCATCTCGTACATGGCTCATGATCGACAACTACCGTCCGCACTGGATGACCGAGGAACTGGAATCGCTGCGCGACCTCGCGCGGCGATTCGTGGCGGAGCAGGTCACGCCCAACCAGGAACGATGGTACGAAGAGGGTGCCACCGACCGTGCCGTCTGGCGCAAGGCCGGCGAGCTCGGCATCCTGCTGTCCGATATCTCGACCGACTACGGCGGCTCCGGCGGCGGCTTCGCCCATGAAGCGGTGATCGCGCACGAGCTGTGCGTGGCGGGCGACGCCAGCTGGCGCACCGGCAAGCAGATCCACGTCATCGCCGCGCACTACATCGAGCGCTACGGCACCGAGGCACAGAAGCAGGCCTGGCTGCCGGGCCTGGCCAGCGGCGAGCTGATCGCCGGCATGGGCATGACCGAGCCCGGCGCCGGCACCGACCTGCAGAACATCCGCACGCGGGCCGAGAAGCACGGCGACGGCTACCGCATCCACGGCGCCAAGACCTTCATCACCAACGGCTCGCTGGCCGACGTGCTGGTGGTCGCCGCCAAGACCGACCCCGGCGAGAAAGCCAGGGGCGTGTCGCTGTTCATCTTCGACACCAGGACCCCGGGTTTTCGTGTCGGCCGCCGCCTGAAGAAGATCGGCCTGCATGGCTCCGACACCTGCGAACTGTTCTTCGACGGCTGCGAGGTGCCGGCCGAAGCCCTGCTCGGCGGCGCCGAGGGCCAGGGTTTCTACCAGATGATGCGCGACCTCACCTACGAGCGCGCCCTCGCCGGCATCAACTGCGCGGCAGTGATCGAGCACGCTTTCCAGGTCACCCGCGACTATGTGCGTGAGCGCAAGCTGTTCGGCAAGGCGCTGCTCGAACAGCAGAACACCCGCTTCGAACTGGCGGAGATCAAGACCATCGCCACCATCTCGCGGCTGCTGGCGGACTTCACCGTGGAGCGCATGGTCGAGGGCACCCTCGATACCTCGCTCGCCTCGATGAGCAAGTGGTGGATCAGCGACCAGCAGTGCGAGGTGGTACATCGCTGCCTGCAGCTGTTCGGCGGCCACGGCTACATGCTCGAATATCCCATCGCGCGCATGTTCATCGACGCGCGCATCGAGCCGATCTACGCCGGCTCCAACGAGACCATGAAAGACCTGATCGGCCGCTCGCTGTAGCCGCGTCACGGCCCGGCGGGCAGATACTCCTTGAGGGAGACCGACTCGTCCGCCAGCCTGGCGGGGTCGAGCTTCGACTGCCCGGCCACCAGGCGCCGGGCAAGAGTGAAATCCTGCGGCCGGTTGACCGTGGTGGCCGAAATCATGGCGCCGCCCTTGAGATATAGCACGGCGAAGGAGTCGCCGGCCAGATCGCCGCGCACCACCAGTTCGTCGTAGCCGTCGGCGATTCCCACCATCTGCAGCTTGAGTTCGTACTGGTCGGACCAGAACCAGGGTACCGCCGCGTGCGGCACGGCACCGCCGCACAGCGTGATGGCGGCGGTGCGCGCCTGCTCCTGCGCCGAGGGCACGGATTCCAGGCGCACCCGGCGCCCGAGGAATTCATTGTGATGATGGGCGCAGTCGCCCGCGGCCACGATGTCCGGATCGGAGGTGCGGGCGTAGCCGTCGACGACGATGCCATTGTCGACCGCCAGGCCCGATGCGGCGGCCAGCTCGGTATTGGGCACCAGGCCGATGCCTACCACCACGAGATCGGCGGCGACGGCGCTGCCGCCTTTCAGGATGACGCTGCCGGCCCGGCCGGCGCCGGTGATGCGCTCCACCGCGGCCCCGATCCGGATATCGACACCGCGGCCGCGATGCAGGCGCTCGTAGAAGGACGACAGTTCCGCCGTCGCCACCCGGGCCAGGACCCTGGGCAGCGCTTCCAGCAAGGTCACCTTCAATCCCAGTTTGACTGCCACCGCGGCTATCTCCAGGCCGATGTAGCCGCCGCCGATCACCACCAGCTTCCGTCCCGCAACCAGGGCCGGCCGCAGGGCATCGACGTCGCCCATGGTGCGGATGTAATGCACATTGGGAAAATCACCGCCCTCGATCGCCAGCCGCCGCGGCCGTCCGCCGGTGGTCAGGGCCAGCTTGCTGTAGGGCTGGGTGCCGCCGTCCTCGAATACCAGTCGTTTCGCCGCGCGATCGATGTGTACGGCGCGGGTGCCGGTGCGGCACTCGATGCCGAGCTTGGCATAGGCCGCTTCGTTGCGGATCAGCAGACTCGCGGCACTGGCATCGCCCGCGAGATAAGCCTTGGACAGCGGCGGCCGGCGGTAAGGCAGGTGCGCTTCCTCGCCGACCAGCAGGATCCGCCCCGCGTAGTTCTGCTGGCGCAGGCCGGCCGCCAGTTCGGCGCCAGCCTGGCCCGCACCGACAATCACTGCGATCTCTTCGGACATCACATGTACTTCAGCGCCAGGTCGACCATCCTGCGCAGGCGCGGGGTATAGGGCGGGAAGAACATCCGGGCCAGCAGGATGCGCGTCTTCAGGATGGAGCGCTCATGCGAGAAGGCACGGATGCCCCATTCGCCGTGGTAACTGCCGATGCCCGAATGATTGACCCCGCCGAACGGCAGGTGATGATGCAGGAAGTGCACGCCGACGTGATTGATGCAGGTCGCTCCGGCGCTGGTGTTCTCGATCACTTGATTCGCCGTGGCGTCGTTGCGCGTCCAGACGTAGAGCGCCAGCGGCTTGGGTGCGGCATTGATACGGTCGATGACCTCGCCGATCGAGTCGAAGGGAATGATCGGCAGCAGCGGACCGAAGATCTCCTCCTGCATGATGGCCGCGTCGGCCGGGATGTCGGTGATCAGGGTCGGCGAGACGAAATGCGCCTCGATGTCCACCGCCCCGCCCAGCACCACCCTGGCGCCGCGCTGCCTGGCATCGTCCAGCAGGCCGGCGACGCGGCGGGTGTGGCGTACATTGATCACCCGGGCCAGTTCGGCGTCCTTGGCCGCCATGCCCTCGCCGTACCATTTCGTCAGGTATTGGCGGAACAGCTCGCACACCTGCTCCTTCACCGATTGATGCACATAGATATGGTCAGGGGCGATGCAGGTCTGCCCGCTGTTGATGAATTTGCCCCAGGCGATGGTCTGGACCGCGGTGTCGAGGTCCGCCGTCTGGTCGATGATGGTGGGCGACTTGCCGCCCAGTTCCAGGGTCACGCTGGTCAGATGCTTCGATGCGGCCTGCATCACCACCTTGCCGATGGCCGGCGCCCCGGTGAAGAAACAGTGGTCGAACGGCAGGGCCAGCAGCGCCGTGGCCACCGAGGCATCGCCTTCGAACACGGCGACTTCCTCCTCGGGAAACGCCTTGCGGATGATCTGCGCCAGCACCGTGGAGAAATGCGGCGCCACTTCCGAGGTCTTGACCATCACCGTGTTGCCGCAGGCGATGGCGGGTACCAGCGGGCCGAGCGTCAGCGTCACCGGGTAGTTCCACGGCGCGATGATCAGGCAACGGCCGCGCGGTTCGTAGCGAGTCCAGGCAGTGGTGCCCAGCATCATGCCGGTGGGGCGCACTTTGCGCGGCTTGAGCCATTTCTTCAGGTTGCGGCAGGCATCGCTGATGTCCATCAGGATCGGCATCAGCTCGGTCATCTCCACCTCGGTGGCGGGGCGCCGGAAGTCGTTCATGCCGGCTTCGACCACCGCCTGCCGGTGCTCCAGCAGCACCGTGCGCAGGCGCTTGAGCCTGGCGATGCGCTGCGCCACTGTCGAAGTGCGCAGCCGCAGCGCGGTGGTGCGGTGCAGGTCGAAGATGCGCTGGATTTCTTCCTGCGCGCTTGCCGCCGGATTTGCCGCTGGAACTGGTTGGAGCAACGTGGAAGCCGTCGCGGACATTGTTTCCATCCTCATGCTGCCCGGGTGCGGGCCGGTGATGTCGCTTGCAAGCGATCAAGATCACCCGCCGCAGCGACGGACGAATCGTCGGAAGCGACGAACACGGGAATACCAGCGCGGCAACAGGAACCAACCGGGGCCGGCGGCCCCTAGGTAATCAGGCCGAGGCGGCGCGCAATGACCGCTGCCTCCGTGCGATTGGCGGCGTGCAGCTTGAGATTGATGTTGCGCAGGTGGGTGCGCACCGTCGACTCCGAGATGAACAGGCGCTCCGCCATGGCGTTATTGCGGCAGCCCTGCGCCAGCAGACTCAACACCTGCAACTCCTTGTGCGTCAGCGGATCGTCCAGCATCGCCTCGGCGCCGTCGGTCGGCGTCCCTTCCGGTATTTTCGAGCTGTCCGCGCCGATGCTCCGCGGCGCCATGTCCGCGGCGTCTTCGTGGCGCCGCAGGCCGATCTCCCGCAGCATGGCCTGGACCACCGGCCCTTCCTCCAGGAAGGTCCGCAGGAAGCCTTCCGGCTGGGCGATATGCTGGGCCCGCGCCAGGGTGCGCAGGCCCAGCTTGCGCTCGCCGCTGGCATGGAGGGCCTCGGCCAGCAGGATGCGCAGCTTCAGCGCGCGCCGGGCGCGATGCTGCACCTCGGCATCGGCCAGCTGATCGCGCAACAGCGGCAACGCGCTTTCCGCCTCTCCGGTGCGGATCATCCAGCGCAACCGGGCGATGTC
>JAQGNS010000174.1 GCA_028291705.1 Nevskia sp. | reverse complement strand
CACCACGTTGCGCCGCGTGAACAAGGGCTGCACGGTGCCTCGATATTGACGGTGTTCGGTACCGCCGAGATGCAGGATGGATTTGCCGAACTGTTTGGTTGGAAAGTACTCGTAGTAGCCCGAGGACGAATACACCTCGTTGTTGGTGAGGAGCTCATCGACGGTGGCAAAGCTCAACGCGATGAAATGCGGGCGCTCGACCTCGAACATCCGCATCCTGTGCTTGGGCACGATCCCCAGGATATCCTGCAAGGTTCCGGGATGGACCGCCGCCCTGGCACGGGCCTCGGCCAGGATGGGAAAGGGGTCTTCCACCAGATCGACGCCCATGAGCCTGGCATGTGCGATCAGGTCGAAAATCTCCTCGTAGCGAGGATCCTGACGGGTGATGGCAGACTGTTTCCCTTCGACGGCGCTCATGACAGACCTCACGCTAACAAGCGGTAAAATATCAAGCGGCGGTGTAACCACCATCCACGGGCAGTACGACACCGGTGATGTTCTTGGCCATATCGGAGGCCAGGAACAAGGCGGCGTTCGCCGCGTCTTGCGGCGTGATGGCGCGGCCCAGCGGATGCATCTTGTTGATCCGCTCGACCTGTTCGGGCGATACGGCGCCGAAAGCGCGGTCGTCCGGGCGGCCGAAGTTGGTGAGCATCCCGCAGGGACAGACCGCGTTGACGCGGATCCCGTCCTTGGCCACTTCGATGGCCAGGACTCGGGTCAATTGAATCACCGCGCCTTTGGTGGACCCGTAGAGAACGCCACCCATGCCCACCATGCCGGCAACCGATGCCGTATTGACGATGACGCCCTGGCGGTCACCCTGTTGGTGAAATCGAATGACCGCCTGACGGCAGCCGTAATAGACGCCGCGCTGATTGATCGACACCAAGCGGTCAAAATCATCATCGCCCTGGTCGATCAGGCGATGGCCCTTGCCGTCGGTCGCGGTGGCCACGCCGGCGTTGTTGAACATAATGTCGAGACGCCCGAATTCCGCGACGCAGCGGTTGATCGCAGCGATCAAATCCGCTTCCCGGCGAACGTCGCACACCTGCATGACCGCGGTACCGCCGGCGTCGCGAACCTGGCGCACCGTTTCCGCCGCCCACTCTTCCTTGAGATCGGAACAGACCACGCGCGCGCCCTGTTGCGCGAAAATGAGCGACGCGGCGCGTCCAACACCGGAACCGGCGCCCGTGATGACGACAGATTTATCCCTGAGAAGCATGGGCCGCCTCAATTCGTAATGTTGAGAACTTGAATTTCCTGGTACATGCGCAGACCTTCCTCGCCGCGCTCGCGACCGATACCGCTGCGACCCCAACCGCCGGAAGAAATGAACGGGCTGAGACTGCCGCCATTCACATTCACCGTCCCGGTCCTGAGCCGGCACGCCACCTCGACCGCCTTGCGGGTATCCTTGCCAAACACATAACCCGACAACCCGTAGACCGAATCATTGGCCATCTGCACGGCATGATCGACGGATTCATAGCCGATGACGCCGAGTACGGGCCCGAAGATCTCCTCCTGGGCGGCCGGATTTTTGTTGTCCGGCAGATCGAGCACGGTGGGCTCGAAGAAATAGCCCCGATCGAGATGGGCGGGGCGCTTGCCGCCGAACACCACCTTGCCGCCGGCATCAACCGCCGCCCTGACGTAACGCTCGCAGCGCTCGCGCTGCGCCGCCGAGATGACCGGACCCATCTGGATCGCCGGATCGTTGGGATCTCCGATGGTGACCCGGGTCAGCGAGGCCGCCAGTTTCTCGAGCACCGCCTGCTTCTCGGCCGCGGGCACGAAGACGCGGGTCCCGAGCACGCAGCCCTGTCCCGCATGGGCCAGGCACACCGACAGCGCCGCGCCGGCTGCCGCCTCGACGCGATCGGGCAGGAAGATCTGCGCCGACTTGCCACCCAGTTCGAGTTGGACGCGCTTGATGCCGCGGGCCGCCTGCGCCATGACTTTTTCACCCACATCGCATGAGCCGGTGAAGGTAATCATGTTGACACCAGGATCGCTGGTCATGACCACCGCGCCCTCAGCGCCGGCCTCGGTAACGATGTTGAGCACGCCGGGCGGCAACCCGGCGGCGATGGCAGCCTCGCCAAACACCAATGAAGACATGGGCGTGAGCGGGCTCGGTCGCAACACCACGCTATTGCCGGTGGCCAGCGCCGGGATGGCCTTCCACAACCCCATGAACAGCGGGAAGTTATAGGCCGAAATGGCGGACACGACACCGAGCGGGGCGTAGCGGCGGACGCTTTGAAGCACCGCACCGCTCGCCGTCAGGCGGGCATTGAAGGACAGCGGGTTTTCCACCACGTCGGGCAGACTGAGATACAGATCGAGATATTCCAGGCAATTGCGCAAGGGCAGCGCCAATTGGACCATCATGGTCATGGACGAGCGCGGACAACCCGTCTCCAACACCATGTGATCGACGATCGCCGCCGTCCGGCCGGTGAGATGTTGAATGAATCGGCGTAATGCCGCGGCCCGGTCGGCTGGACGCAGACCCGCCCATCCGCCGCCATCGAAAGCGCGCCGCGCCGCGCCAATGGCTTGGCTCACCTGGCCTGGCGAGGCGCCGCGAAATTCGGCGAACACCTCCTCTGTGGCCGGGTTTCTGACTTCGATCACAGCGCCGGTGCCGGCGACAAACTTGCCATCGATAAAGAGTTGACGCGGCAACGGGCCGCCTTTTGTTTCCGCAGACACTGTGGGTCATTCCCCTGTTTGCACCGCTGGCGCCAGCAACGTCATGCCGCACCGGGCAATGCGGCGATCTGCCACCGACCGGGTATTTCCATTGGGTGTACGCCGGCACTCTATTACCCCATCGATGGCCAATCCAATATGACTCCAGCCGATATTGAGTCTGTCTTCATATTGATTGAGGAAGCCCTAACGAGACGCCGGCATCAATCCTGCTGCCCTTACTCTTGCCGTCTCATACGAGAATCACACCACCTCGTCGAGCCTGACCCACCCATGCTCGGCCACCGAGCGCCGGGCCGCCTCGAGAATGCGGGCCACCGCCCAGGCTTGCTCGAAGTCCGGCTGGACATCGACCCAGACATCGCGAATTGCATCGACCATGGTGCGCATGCCAAGCGCCATGGAGCGGGCGTGCGGGAGCGGATAGCGATCGCCGAAATCGACGCCGTCCATGGTCAAGCAGCGATCGGGAATCGCCACCGCCGTCATGGCGAAATCACCGCGCTTGGCGGCGAATAATGTCGTGTCGTCCTGGGTTGGGAACATGGGCGCCTCGGTCCTGAGGCGGCCGGTGGTTCCCTGGACGTCGAGAGTCCAGCCTCGGCCCGCCACCGCTGTCCAGGAGGTTCTGACGATCGCAGTCATGCCGCTGGAGAATTGCAGCAGCACCGTGGCAGTGTCGTTGACCTGCGGATGGAAAATATCACCGCTCTCGAAGCGCCATTCGCCGACGTAACGGGAGTCGACGGCCACCAGGGAAATCGGCAGGCCGAACAGATGCACGAGCATGTGAAAGCCGTGGCTGCCCAGATTGCGCAGCGCGCTGGCGCCGTTTTCCGGTTCGGCGAACCAGGCAAATCCCTTCATCATCTCTTGCGGTGGATTGAACAGCGGCAGGTGGAACTCCAGATTGACCTGTACCGCGCGGCCGACATAGCCGTCGTCGACCATCTCCTTCACAAGCCGGTGGCCGGGCACCCACTGGGTGAAGGCATCTACCATCGCGATGCAGCCTGACGTGCGCTGAGCCTCGATCAGCAGGCGCGCCGAGTCGAAAGAATCGGCGAAGGGAATGCCGTTATAGACATGTTTGGCTTGCGCGAAACAGGCCAGAACCATGTCACGGCGGATATTGGGGCGAGTGCCGCAATCGACGATGTTGATATCTGGTGAAGCCGCCATGAGGTTATAATCCCAAAAGGGCTGCGGGATATCGAAACGCTGCGCCGCCGCCTCGGCCGTCTCGCGCCGCGACGTGCAGATTCCCACGACCTCGACATCAGGCAACCCGCGCCAAGCGGGCAGATGCGCCATGGCGCCCCAGTTGGCGCTGATGATGCCGACCTTGAGCTTCTCGCGGGCTGTCGTCATGCTCGTTTGCTACGAAGTCATTTGCCGATGAAGACCGGCTGGCGCTTTTCGCGAAATGCGGTGACGCCTTCCTGGCAATCGGCCGTCCGCCCGGCGAGACGCTGATGCGTGCGCTCGGTCCACAGAGTCTGGCTCAGGCCTTGCTCGAGGGAAGCGCGGACACCCTGGCGGATCAGCCCATATGCGGTGGTCGGCCCGTTGGCCAGCCGCTGCGCGAGGGATCGGGCGCAGGTGAGCAGTTCAGCGTCAGTGACGGCTTTGTAGATCAGCCCCCAATCCTCGGCCTGCTGCGGCGAGAGGCGATCACCCAACATCATGATGGCTTGGGCGCGTGCACGTCCGCACAGGCGAGGCAGCAGCCAGCTGATCCCCATATCCGGCACCATGCCGATCTTGACGAAGGCCAACAGGAAATAGGCGGAAGCTGCAGCGACTACGAAGTCGCCTGATAGCGCCACCGAGAAACCGGCGCCGACAGCCGGCCCGTTGACCGCCACCACGATGGGCACGGGCAGCGCATATAGGCGTTCCACCAGCGGATTGAACAGACGTTCCAGCAGCATGCCGTCGCCAACCCGCATGCCTTCTCGCCCCTTGTCGTCGCCTGAAATGTCGAGCCCACTGCAAAACGCCCTTCCGCTGCCGGTCAGCACCAGGACACGGGCGGTGCGATTGTCGCGGATGTCATCGAGCACGCGGCTGATTTCCTCGACCATCACCGTGGTCATGGCATTCAGCGCATCCGGTCGATTGAGAGTTATGGTGGTAATGCCGTCGACGCAATCGACCAGGATGGTGGAAAAGGACATGGCTGATCTTCCGGGCTCTTGCAGGGGAAAGTCAGAAGAAGGACGTGCCGCCGTCGCTGTTGATAGTTGCGCCGGTGGTGTAGCCGGCACGTTCCGACAGCAGGAAGGCGTAAAGCTCACCCAATTCGCGGGCGCGGCCGACCCGGTCGAGCGCGACCTTCATGCCCCAGTTCTCCCGCGCATAGCGATCGAAGGCCGCAGCGGCCGGCTCGCCATAGGTTGCGACGGCTTTGGCCAGCGCCGATCCCATGACTTCGGTCAATACCGCGCCAGGGCACACACAGTTGACCCGGATTGCGTCCTTGCCGAATTCCAGTGCCAGGTTCTTGGCCAGGGTCGCGATCGCTCCCTTCATTGCAACATAGGGCACCAGGGCCGGTGTGGGCACCCGGGTGGACATTGAGGCCGTCACCACGACGCGGCCCCCGCCACCCCGCTGAAGATGCGGAATGGCGGCGCGGCAACTACGCACGGTCATCATCAGAATGATCTGGAATTGCTCTTCCCAATCGGCGTCGGTGAAGTTGAGAAAGCCGCCGTAACGGGGACCCGGCCCGGCTGTAACCGCCAGGCCCGCCAATCCACCGAACCGCTCGGCAGCGCGGGTAATGGCGTCCTCCACCGATCCGGGGACCCGCCCATCGGCGGCAAGGGCGATCACTTCGCCACCCTGTTGGCGCAATTGTGCCGCCTTACCCTCGGCGCGGCCGCCGTCGCGGCCGATCAGCGCCACCCGCGCTCCTTCGGCGACCAAGGTTTCGGCGGTGGCGTAGCCCATTCCACTGGTTCCGCCGACAATCACGACCGCTTTGCCTGCGAGACCGAGATCCATGAATTTCCCCGGGGCGTTCGCGCCCTTACCGTGTGGCAAAGACCTTCGCCGCCCTCATCACCTCTTCGCGGTTCACCTGCTTCATGGCGTCGCGATTGACCAGCAGCGGATACTTGAGCGCGGTCTGCAGTGCCGAGGTGCGAGTGGCGTCGAGGGACTCCCAGATTGCGCGGATCGAACCCTGCACCGCCAGGGTCGG
>JAQGNS010000136.1 GCA_028291705.1 Nevskia sp. | reverse complement strand
CTTGCCGATGTGGAAGACGCACATGTTCGCGCGCATCCCGGGGCTGGAGGCGGGCGGCGAGGCGCAGCGCATTCAGGAGGTCCGCGACTACGAAGCCTGGATGCTGCGGGTCTCGCCGGATATACGCACCGGTCATCCCATGTTCACCGAGGAGGCGGAAGAGGATCAGTGGTTGGGCGAGTGCACCTTCCGCAAGCCGATGCCGGCGATCATGTTCGACGCGCCCGGCTACGCACAGTGGCTGATGCAGCAGGACCCCAGTCCAGCCTACGTCTACCTGCACCGCCAGTTGCAGTATCTGCAATGGCAGACGCGCCGGCTGCATGGCGCGGCGGAGGCGGCCAAGCCCTGGCTGCTCAAGTCCCCCGACAACTTCGGCTGCGAGACGTTTCTGACACAGGCCTTCCCCGGCATGCGCTTCGTCGTCACGCATCGAAACCCGGTGGAGTGCGTGGCGTCCGCTGCCGTCATGACCAAGCAGTTTCGCCGGCTTTATTCGGATCACTACGATCCCCGGGTGCTGGCCGGCTCGCTGGTGCCCATGCTTTCGCAGATGGCGCAAGCTCACCTGGCCTGGCGCGGCGCCAACCTGGGCGCGCAGGTATTCGACCTGGGCTTCCGCCAGATCACTCGCGACGGGCTCGGTACGGCGCGCAAGGTCTACGACTACCTCGGCATGGAGCTGACGCCGTCCGCAGAGCGCGCCATGGGCGGCTGGGAGGCCGACAACGGACAGGACAAGCACGGCAAGAACGTCTATTCGCTGGACGATATCGGCGCCGCGCCCGAGCACATCCGCGCCGCCTTCAGCGGTTACCTCGCCCGCTACGCCGAATACCTTTGATTCCCAATCATTCCTGGAGAACCCCATGACGCAAAGCGCATTCACGCCGCCCCGCCTGGTGCTGTACGGCATCGGCCAATATGGCTCGCACGTCGCCCGCATGGCGGTGGAAAAGGGCTGGCCGATCGTGGCGGCGTACAACCGTGCGGGGCCCAAGGTCGGCCAGGATCTGGGCCGCGCCATCGGCCTGGGCCGCGATCTCGGCGTGGTGATCCAGGATTGCGACAGCGCTGACTACGCCGGGCTGCAGGCGGATATCGGCATTGTCGCCACCACCAGCCTGCTGCGCCTGAACCTGCCGGCCTATACCCGGCTGATGAGCGCGGGGCTCGACGTGCTGTGCCACGGCGCGCAGTCGTACTACCCGCACACCGCCGATGCACCGGCGGCGGCCGAGATCGAGGCGCTGGCGCGGGCGCACGGCGTGAGCTTCACCGGCGGCGGCATCTGGGACATGTCGCGCATCTGGGCCGGCCTGCTGGTCGCCGGCCCCTGCACCCATATCCGCTCGCTGTTCCACAGCAGCATCACCGACGCGCAGATCCAGGCTGCCACGCCGCAGCAGGCGATGCAGGTCGGCTGCGGCATGACGATGCAGGAATTCTTCGACAAGGGGTTGGACAAGAGCCCGCTGCCCGGCTCCTACAAGACCATTCCCCAGCATGTGCTGGCGGCGCTCGGGCTGCGGCTGAAGGAAACCCGCGTGCGCATCGAGCCGGTGACGTTCGACGTGGCGGTCGAAACCAGGCTGATGGGCGTGCTGCCGGCGGGGCGCTGCCTGGGCTCGCGCATCATCGTCGACGTCGACACCGAAGAAGGCGTGGGTGCCCACGCCGAAATGGACGTGCGCTTCTTCCGCCCCGGCGAGATTGAGCACATGTTCTGGTCGGTGGACGGCATGCCGCGCACCAGCGTGCGCACCGAGCGTCTCGACACCGACTACGCCACCGCGGCCTGCCTGTTCAACCGCATTCCCGATGTGATCGCCGCGCCGCCGGGCATCGTGCCGGTTTCGCAGCTGGGGCCGCTGAAGCCTTCGGCTTTCCTGGGGCAGCGGCAGTCACACGGCTGAGCTGCAGCAGCCGATATTCCGGAGAACAATTTCATGGAAGCAGCAGCGGTTCGCCCGGGCAGGGCGCCGTCCCCAGCCATCGACGTCGACCGCTTTCTGGCCGACCCCTCGGAGTGTTTCGGCCAGTCGCTCACCCGGCTGATGAGCATGACGCCGGAGACGGTGGCGGCATTGCAGCTGGCCGGCCTGAAGCGGCGCTTCGCCGGCTTCCGCACCGCGCTGCCGATGCTGCAACGCCTGGCCGACAGCCAGGGCATCGATGCCATCGAACAGCTCGACGACGTGCTGCCGCTGCTGTTCGACCATTCCACCTACAAGTCCTATCCGGCCTCGCTGCTGGAGAAGCAGCGCTTCACGGCCCTGACGGCCTGGCTTGGCAAGCTGACCGCGGTGGACCTGTCCGGCGTCGATGCTTCGCAATGCCAGTCGATCGACCAGTGGCTGCAGCTGCTGCGCACCGAAACGCCGCTGTCGATCTGCCACACCTCGGGTACCACCGGCACGCTGTCGTTCCTGCCCTGGTCGAAACGCGAATGGCGCGTCATGACCGGGCAGTTCACCATGCTGTTCTTCCGTCGCTTCGGCGAAGATGGGCCGTCGCTGCGATTGCCGCTGAACGTGCCCTGTGTCTATCCGTTCTTCCGCCACGGCGGCATGGCCCACACCCTGGTCAACGACCATTTCGCCGAATTCGTCGCCGGCGGCGAGGAGCGCTTCCACGCCGCCTATCCCGGCTGGCTCAGCTCGGACCTGCTGCTGCTGGCGGCCAGGCGCCGCGCGGCCGCGGCCAGGGGCGAGCTCGACAGCTTCAAGGCCAGCCCGGAACTGGAGGCGCGGCGCGAGGAGTTCGAGGCGCAGCAGCGCGACATGCCGCGGCACATCGCCGCGTTCTCCGACATGGTGTTGTCGAAGCTGGCCGGCCAGCGCATCTTCATGACCGCCACCTCCAACCTGCTCTACGGCATGGCCGAGCGTGGCCTCAAGGACGGCGCGCGCAAGCTGTTCCATCCTTCGTCGGTGATCGTCACCGGCGGCGGCGGCAAGGGCATGGTGCTGCCCGACGACTGGCAGACCCCGGTAAAGGAATTCTTCGGTGCCGACCGTATCAACCTCGGCTACGGCATGTCGGAGATGTGCGCACCGTTCGCCAGTTGCGAGCTCGGCCACTACCACGTCAACCCATGGATCATTCCGTACATGCTCGACCCGGATACCAACACGCCGCTGCCGCGCAGCGGCACCGTGAGCGGCCGCTTCGCCTTCTACGACCTGATGCCGGATACGCGCTGGGGCGGCTTCATCACCGGTGACGAAGTCACCATGACCTGGGAGGACCAGCCCTGCGCCTGCGGCCGCAGCGCGCCCTATCTGCACAGCGGGATCACCCGCCTGAGCCAGAAGGCGAAGCACGCCGACGGCGAGGAAAAGCTCAGCTGCGGCAGCACCGCCGGCGCCTACGAGGAAGCGCTCGATTTCCTCAACGACGGCACCGCATGAGCGCCGCCCTGACGCAGGCTCCGCCCGTCACCGCGTTCCGCGCCGGCTGCGTCATCCGCGGCCAGTGGATCGAGGACGATCTGCTCCAGTTCGGCGGGCGCGGCGTCGGCATTACCTTCCTGTCGCCCGATCCGCAGCGGATCCTGCCACGGCTGCCGCTGGGCGGCGCGCAAGGCATGGCCGACCTGTACGCCCTGAGCTTCGACGACATCCTCGACTACATCGAGCGGCTCGGCGCGCGCCTGCGGCTTGCGGACAACGTTCACCTGCAGCAGGCGCTGGAAGCCTCCTGCCTGACCTCCTCGCTGACCCGGCCGCTGCTGCAGCGGACCTACGAATCCCTGCCGCATTTGTTCAATGCCCGCTTCGCGCGCGAGATGGCGGACAACACCGTCGGCATTCCGTATCTTGAAGGCTGGGTGCCGAAGACCCTGCTCGACGGGCGTACCGTGTCGATCCGCGCCTTCGGTGCCCGCGCCTTGCACATCATCGCCGGCAACAGCCCGTTCATCGCCGCGCTGTCGGTATTGCGCAACGCCGTCACGCGCGGCGACGCCATCATCAAGAGTCCGTCGAACGATCCTTTCACCGCGCTGGCCATCGCCCGCACCATGATCGAGCTGGATGCGCGGCATCCGCTGACGCGCCACCTGAGCGTGGCCTACTGGAAGGGCGGCGACGAGGCCTTTGAAAGCCGGCTGTACCAGCCGCGCAACATCGAGAAGATCGTCGCCTGGGGCGGCTTTGCCTCGGTCAAGCACGTCACCCGCTACATCCAGCCGGGGCTGGAGCTGATCTCGCTTGATCCCAAGCGCAGCGTCAGCATCGTCGGCGCCGAGGCCTTCGACAGCGAGGCCTCGATGCGCGATGTCGGCCGCCGCCTCGCCACCGATATCGGCGCCATCAATCAGGAAGGCTGCGTCAACGCGCGCGTGATCTATGTGCTGTCGGGCAGTGATGAGGCAGGCCTGTCCCGGCTCGACCGCCTGGCGCACTACACCTACGAGGCAATGATGGCGCTGCCGCCGACGGTGTCGACCGCGCCCAAGGAGATGGACGAGCAGCTGCGTTCGCTGCTCAACGCGGCGCGGCTCAACGCGGAGTGGTATCACGTCGTCGGCGGCCTCAGGGACGAGGGCGCCATCGTCGTGTCGCGGCTGCCGGAGCCGGTGGATTTCGCCGCGCGGCTGGGCAAGCGCGTCGCCAACCTGGTGCCGATCGACGGCGTCGACGAGGTGTACGCCGCGGTCGATGCCTATACGCAGACGGTCGGTGTTTATCCCGAGAGCCTGAAGATTCAATTGCGCGACCGGCTGGCGCTGTACGGCGCCCAGCGCTTCACCTCGCTCGGCTATGCCGCCCATGCCGCTGTCGCCGCGCCGCAGGATGCCATCGAGTCCACCCGCGAGCTGTGCAAATGGGTGGTGTGCGAGGACTGCGACCCGGCGGTGACCCCGCCGCTGTGGGAAGACGCGGAACTGTTCAAGGCCAGCGCCGCCTAGGCGAACGCCGGCGCCGATACCCATTCGAGGAGATCCCGATGCTGACCACCAAGGCTTACGCCGCCGCCAGCGCCACATCGCCGCTGGCGCCCCTGAAGATCCAGCGCCGCGAGCCGGGTGCGGACGACGTGCTGATCGACATCCTCTACTGCGGCGTCTGCCATACCGACGTCAGCTACGCGCGCGGGCATTTTCCCGGCCCCGGCTTTCCGCTGGTGCCGGGGCACGAGATCGTCGGCAAGGTGGTGCAGGCCGGCGGCGCCGTCAAAGGCTACAAGGCCGGCTACCTCGTCGGCGTCGGCTGCATCGTCGGCTCGTGCCGCCACTGCGCCGAATGCGGCAGCGGCCAGGAGCAGTTCTGCGATGGGCTGGTGCCGACCTACGGCGGCTTCGAAGCCGACCGCAAGACGCCGACCTTCGGCGGCTACTCCACGCAGATCACCGTCGACGCGCGCTATGTGCTGAAGATCCCGTCCGGCCTTTCACCGGCGGCGGCGGCGCCCTTGCTCTGCGCCGGCATCACCACCTATTCGCCGCTGCGACACTGGAACGTCGGCAAGGGCAGCAAGGTGGCGGTGGTCGGTCTGGGAGGCCTGGGCCACATCGCCGTGAAGCTGGCGGCGGCGATGGGCGCCGAAGTTACCGCGCTGAGCCGCTCCGAAGGCAAGAGAGCCGATGCCCTGCTGCTGGGCGCCGCCGATTTCGTGGCGACCGCTAACCCCGAGAATCTGGCGCGGCTGCGGGGGCGCTTCGACCTGATCCTCAACACCGTGTCGGCCGCCACCGACAGCGACCTTTACCTGAGCCTGCTCGGCCGCGACGGCACCCTGGTGCTGGTCGGCGTGCCCGACGCGCCGCTGACGGTTAATCCCTTCGGGCTGCTGATGAAACGCAAGAGTATCGCGGCGTCAATCGTCGGCGGGATACGAGAAACACAGGAAATGCTCGATTTTTGCGCCGTGCACCGCATCGCGTCGGAGATCGAGATGATCGACATCGGGCAAATCAATGTGGCTTATGAGCGCATCCTGAAGAGCGATGTGCGGTATCGGTTCGTGATTGATATGGCATCGCTGCGGTGAGTCCCGCGCTCATTGCATTTCAAGTCATGCTGTCCGGTACTGCTGTCCGGTGATTGGGTCACACGAAATGGAGCAACTCGCCTGATTTATGATCGAACGGTCGCGTAAGTGTACCGTGAAGTACGTGTACCACCAGGAACGCTGTTTTTAGCTTTTGCCAGTCTTGCAAAAAGGAAAAGCCCTCGTGGTAGAGGGCTTTTCCGTGTTTTTCCAAACGCTACAAAATATATGTTTCTCAGAACGGAATATCGTCGTCCTCGAATCCGCCGTCGCCGCCCTGCGGCGCTGCCGGCGCCGCACGGGCCGGGGCCCGCTCACGCGGCGGCGCGCTGCTGCGCGAGCTGCCGGCGCTGGAGCCGCCGCCGTAGCTGCTGGAACCGCCGCCGTACTCATCACCACCGCCGCTGCCACCACCCTTGCCGTCGAGCATCTGCATGTCATTGACATTGATCTCGGTGGTATAGCGGTCGTGGCCGTCCTTGTCCTGCCACTTGCGCGTGCGCAGGGAGCCTTCGACGTAGATCTTCGCGCCTTTCTTCAGGTACTGGCCGACGATCTCGGCGAGCTTGCGGGTGAAGACCAGGTTGTGCCACTCGGT
>JAQGNS010000110.1 GCA_028291705.1 Nevskia sp. | reverse complement strand
CAGGTGTACTTGTCGCCGCCGAGCTGGGCAGCCTGTTCGGCCGACACCTTGGCCAGGGCCGGAGTCGATACCACCCCCACGCCGAATGCCAGCAAGCAGGAAATGCCGGCCGTCTTCAACTTCATCGTCGCTCTCCTCGCAACCCACCGTTGTTGTGGATTCCGGGCGGACACGCCTGCAGCCGCTTGCGCGGTGCGTGACCAGCTCCGGAACCGTTGTTTGGGCTAAGTTGCTATAGAGGGACGGACCGTTCTTGGCGAATTTTTACGATTTGGTGATTTTTCGGCCGCCAACTGACCTGCGGATCAGATTGGCGGATAACTGGTGGTACGGACAGCGGGTAGGAGGCAGTACCGCCCCTTACCAGGGCAGGCGCGGGTTGCGCCGCGCCGCGATATCCTCGTTGCGCTGGCGGAACGGCTCGTCGAACGCCTCCGGCTGTGGGATCAGCCAGTATTGCCCCTGCGCGATGCCGGCGAAGACGCGTTCGGCGAATTGGTCCGGCGTGAGGCCGTGCTGGGTCAGCAGGGTGCGCATGTTATCGACGAAGGCCTGCGCCGCCGGATCGGCCTGCGGGCCGAAAGGATCGTTGAAGATGCCGCTCTGCACCGGCCCCGGCGCCAGCAGGGAGACGCCGATCGGCGCCTTGAGCATCTCCAACTCGGCGCGCAGGCTCTCGGTCAGCGCCAGCACCGCGAACTTGCTGGCCGAATACGGCGCCATCAGCGGACTGGGCAGGAAGCCGCCGACCGATGAGGTGTTGACGATATGCGCCGGCCGCCCTGCTTCGAGCAGGCGCGGCACGAAGCTGCGCAGGCCGTGCAGCACGCCATTGAAATTGATATCCAGGCTGCGCTTCCAGCGCTCGGGCTCGATCTGCCAACTGAATCCGGTGGTGAGTACGCCGGCGTTGTTGAACAACAGGTCGACGGCGCCGAAGCGCTCGTAGGCGCTTTGCGCCAGCCATTCCACCGCGGCTGCATCGGACACGTCCGTCGGCACGGCCAGCACCTCCGCATCCAGCGTGGCGGCGAAGTCGCGTAGTGGCTGGTCCTGTACATCCGCCAGCACCAGCCGCATGCCCAGCGCCGCCGCCTTGCGCGCCAGCCCGGTGCCGATGCCGCTGGCGGCGCCGGTGATGACGGCAACGCCGCCCTGAAGGCGCAGTTCGCTCATGGCCATGGCTCCGTTCAGGCGGCGGCGCGCTGCGCCTGTTGGTCGCGGAAATGCGGAATCACGTGCTGGCCGATATTGCGCAGCGTCTCCAGCTGCGCCCACTGCGGCACCGTGCCCATCTGGCAGATGAACAGGATCTCGTCGGCGCCGGCGTCGATCAGGCGCTGCACATAGCCGATGCAGTCCTGCACCGTGCCGTAGGCATGGTTCGGATTGAGCAGCATCATGGTCGGATCGCTGAAGTCGACCGTGATTTTCTCCGAGGCGAAGCTGGTCTTGACCACCGATTTGCCGGCAGCGTCGGCTACGGTGACGTCGTCGCCCCACTGCGCCGGATCCGGCTTGGGGCCGCCGGCATACCAGTGCGCCAGCGATTCCATGAAATAGCGCTGGCCCTTGATGCCGATCTTGCGCGCCGCAAGGCCGTCGTCGAGCACGATGGTCGGACACAGCGCGGCAAGATGCTGATTGGGACGGAAGCCCACCTGGTCCTCCGGCTTGCGTCCGTTCCAGGCCTCGCGGTAGATCGCGTTCTTTTTCGCCACATCCTCGGGACCGCCGAAGCCCAGAACCAGCGCGCCCATGCCGCGCCCGCCGGCGCGCGCCAGGGTTTCGTTATTGGTGCAGGCCAGGTACATCGGCGGATGCGGGTCCTGATACGGCTTGGGATGAATCGGCCGGCGCGGGATCTTGACGTAGACGCCGTCGTGCTCGATCTCGTCCTGCGTCATGATCTTGGGGATCAGGTACATCGCCTCGTCGATCTGCGGATTGAGCGTGTTCAGGTCATAGCCGAAGGTGCCGGACTCCTGCTGCGTGCCGCCCTTGCCCACGCCGAAGTGCACGCGCCCGTGCGACAGCAGGTCCAGCGTGGCGATGCGCTCAGCCACCTTGACCGGGTGGTTCATCGCCGGCGGCAGGCACACCACGCCGTGGCCCAGGCCGATACGCTCGGTCTTGCCGGCGAGAAAGGCCAGCACCGTTTCCGGCGCGCTCATGTGGGCGTAGTTGCTCAGCGCGGTGTGCTCCACGCACCAGATGATGTCGAAACCCATTCGCTCCGCCAGCAGCGCCTGCTCGACGATATCGTCGAACACCTTGCGGTCGCCGGCGCGCGAGGCGTCCGTGGTCTGCGCCTCGTAGATCAGGGAAAATTTCATTGCCGCGCTGCCGCGCTCCTCCTTCGTGTTTGTTGGAACTGCCAGGAAGCGATGCACCTTCCTGCAATGGCGGCATTCTGGACGTCTGGTCAAGCGCCTCATCGTCCATTTGAGTTAAAGCATTTCCGCCTGGGGGAAATCGTTGCCGTACGGCTCGGGCCAGGCCCCGGGACATAGTCGCTTTGGACGATGTCGCCGCATTCGCGACAGCCCAGCATGGCCACGTTGTCACTAATAACAGGGGGAGAACCCATGACACTCGATCCACAGGCCAAGGCCCTGCTCGACGCTTTCGCGGCAATGCCCGCGATAGACTTTTCCGGCGTCGATGCAGCGCAATACCGCGCAATGATGAACGGCCCCTCGATGTTCGCGCCCGGCGACGCGGTGGCGCAGATCGAGAACCGCAGCATCCCCGGCCCCGGCGGACCGCTGAACATCCGCCTGTATCGCGACGAGAATCTCGACGGGATGGGCACCACCCTGCCGATCACCGTGTTCTTCCACGGCGGCGGCTTCGTCATCGGCAACCTCGATTCGCACGACAACATCTGCCGCTGCCTGGCCAAGCGCGCACGCACCCTGGTGGTATCGGTGGACTACCGGCTGGCGCCGGAAACGCGCTTTCCGGGCGCGGTGAAAGACGCCTGCGCCGCATTGGCCTGGGTGCACCGCAACGCCCGCGACATCGGCGGCGACCCCTCGCGCATCGCCGTGGCCGGCGACAGCGCCGGCGGCAACCTCGCCGCGGTGGTGGCGCAGCACTGGCGCGATCACGGCCCGGCACTGCGGCATCAACTGCTGCTCTACCCCATCACCGACTGGCGCGCGGATACCGAGTCGTACCGCAATTTCGCCAAGGGCTACTTCCTCACCTGGGACATGATGAACTGGTTTACCCGGCAGTACCTGCCGGACGCCAAGGCCGCCGACGACCTGCGCGCCTCACCGCTGCGCTCGCGCGACTTGTCGGGCCTGGCCGCGGCCACCGTCATCACCGCCGAGTACGATCCGCTGCGCGACGAAGGCGAGGCCTATGCCAGGGCCATGCGCAGCGCCGGCGTGGCGGTGGAACTGCACCGCTGGCCGGGACAGATCCACGGCTTCGCCAGCATGCTCGGCGTGCTCGATGCCGCTGACCAGGCGCTCGGCACGGCTGCCGGTGCGCTGCGTGAAGCGTTTGCGGTGGAGACTGTCGCGGTCTAAGCACTGCCCTCCTGCCCATCGTCGTACCGGCGAAAGCCGGTATAAGGCTGTGCTTTTTTCCCGCAGCCGCGCCATATGCCAATTGCGCTGCTTGCCCTCAGGTTCGTTGTCACGCCTTGACCACCCCTTGACTATTTCAAAACATATCTTAAGATACGTTTATATCGTAAGATATATCTAACAACTAACAAGGAATCCATCATGCGCCACCATCATCACCACCACGGACACGAGCACCATGCCGAAGAAGTCCTTTCTTTCATGAGCCGTTTCCGCGGCCCCCACGGCCGTTTCGGCGGCGGCTTCTTCGGCGGCGACGGCCCCGGCGGCCACGGCTTCCGCACCGGCCGCAAGCTCGGCTCCAATGAACTCCAGCTCATCGTGCTGGCCCTGCTGGCCGAAAAGCCCAGCCACGGCTACGAGATCATCAAGGCCCTGGAAGTGCGCTCCGGCGGCTTCTACGTGCCCAGCCCCGGCATGGTCTACCCCGCCCTCACCTACCTCGAGGAAATCGGCCACGCCACGGTGCAGGCCGAAGGCAGCAAGAAGCTGTACAGCATCACCGACGAGGGCCGCGCCTTCCTCGAGCAGAACCGCGAAGTGGTCAACACCATCCTGACCCGGCTGGAGCAGATCGGCAGCCGCATGGACACGGTGCGCCGCGCCTTCTCCGGCGAGGCGCCGGCCGACGACGACAATGCGGATGCCCCGGGCTTCAGCTTCCGCGGTTACAAGGAAGCCTGGCTCGCCCGCCGCGAGCTGAAGATGGCCCTGCACGAGAAGAAGCACAGCTCACCGGAAGAGTACAAGCGCATCGCCGAGATCCTGCGCCGCGCCGCCGAGGAAATCCGCGGCAAGTAATCCGCTCAGCAATTCCGCACAAGGAGTGCGCCATGCAAGCCCATCAATACCGCGTCACCATCGAGCACCTGTCCACGCCGCACCTCGACGCGCCGCTGGACGCCCCGCTGGTGTTCGAAACCACCAGCCAGGATGCGCTGATGCTGCTGTTCATCGTCAACCGCCTGCGTGCCAACCTCGGCGGCAACGTCGACAGCAGTATTCTCGACGCCGTGCCGCGCCGCCATTCGACACGCCCGCTATGAGCCGCCGCGAACGCGGCAACTCACATCGGGCAGTGGAATCAACGGCAATCGAATGCAAGCAGGAGCCGGGCCTGTTCGTGCCGGTGATCGACCGCAACCGCTGCGAAGGCAAGGCCGATTGCGTCGAGGTCTGTCCTTATGAGGTCTTCGTCGTCACCACCCTGCCGGTCGAGCAGCGCACCGGCCTCAGCTTCCTCGGCCGCCTCAAGGGCCGCGCCCACGGCTGGCAGCAGGCCCTCACGCCGAACGCCGAGGCCTGCCACGCCTGCGGCCTGTGCGTGAAAGCCTGTCCGGAATCCGCCATCACCCTGGCGCGCGCCTGAAGGCCGCGCCTCACGGGAGACTCCATCTTCATGAAACAACACCGCTACCGCGTCACCGTTGAGCATCTCGAAACCGCCAAGCCCGGCGGCCCGCTGCACGAGCCCCTGCACTTCGAAACCGGCAACCACGACGAGATCCTTGCCATCGTCGACCGCCTGCGCGCCGGCAGCGGCTTCGATGCCGATACCGCCGCCTCGCTGGGCGTCGGCCTCAAGCTGTTCAGCGAAGTGATGCTGATGCATCGCGACCATCCCCTGTTCGCCGGCATCTTCGGCCCCATGCGCGAGTTCATCGGCGTGCTGAAAGGCCATGGCAAGAAGCCGGAGGCAGAGGCCGGCGTCATGCCCTGAGCGGCGCCGGAATCATCGGAGCGCAGCATCGGCAGTAGCGCGATCCGGCATGGGTGGATTAGTCTGGCCGCAATCCGCTCTCACATTCCCCGGCTGTCACTCGTTTTGCCGCAGCCGCGTCATGTGGCGGGGACACCGCACCCGTACCGGGTGTCCACGACTTATACGGAAATTGCCATCCCATGCTCTCCTTCCCGGCCGCCGCCCTGCGCTTCCACGCCGCGCCCCGTCTTGCCGCTGCACTGATGACGCTGACCTTGATCGCCGGGCCTGCGCCGGCCTCGGCCGACGACCTCAACATGCTGGTGGCCGACTACGAGCACTACAGCCTGCAGCAGGATCCGGTGACGGCGGGACAGCAGGGCGACCAGGATGCGCTGAAGCGCTGGCCGGACGACTCTCCGGCCGCCGACGCCGCGCGCAAGAAGGCGCTGGAAGGCTTCCGCAGCCGCCTCGACGCCCTGGGCAAGACCCCGCTGCAAGGCGAGGACGCCCTCAACCGCGAAGCCATGAGCCGCCAGGTCGGCCGCAGCTACGAGGGCCTGTCCTTCGACGAGACGCGCTTCCCCTTCGCCGCCGACGACGGCTTCTTCAACATCCCCGACTACGTCGCGCGCGGCACCGTGATCCGCACCCAGGCCGACGCCGACAGCTGGCTGGCGCGCCTCGACGCCCTTCCCGCCTTCTACGCCACCGAAGTCGCCAATGCCCGCCGCGGCCTGGCCACGGACTTCGTGCAGCCGGCACCGGTGGTCGATGCCGCGCTCCGGGTGACCAAGGCGCAGAGCGAAACACCGGCCGCGCAAAGCTCCCTGCTGCTGCCCTTCGCCACCCTGCCCGACAACTTCAGCGCGGAGCGGCAGAAAGCCCTGCGCGCCAAGGCGCTGCAACTGGTGAGCGACAAGATCAAGCCGGCCCAGCGCGAGCTGCTGGAATTCCTGGAGAAGACCTACCTGCCGAAAGCACGGGCCAAGCTGGGCATCGAGGCCACGCCCAACGGCGCGGCCTACTACGCCTTCCTGGTGCGCCGCCATACCACCACCGACATCACCCCGGACCAGGTGCACGAACTCGGCCTGAAGGAAGTGGCCCGCATCCGCGCCGAGATGAACGGGGTCATCACCGAGACCGGCTTCCACGGCAACTTCAAGGAATTCCAGGCCGACCTGCGCAGCAATCCGAAGTTCTATGTCACCAGCCGCCAGGCCCTGCTGGAGAAGGCCAGCGAAATCGCCAAGCGCATCGACGACCAGTTGCCCAAGTGGTTCGGCCTGCTGCCGCGCCTGCCCTATGGCGTGCGCCCGGTGCCGCGCGAGATCGAGGAGAGCTATACCAGCGCGCGCTACTGGCCGGGCAGCCCCGAGCAGGGCATCGCCGGCGGCTACATGGTCAACACCTCGCACCTCGACAAGCGCCCGCTCTACGAAATGCCCTCGCTGACCCTGCACGAAGCCGTGCCCGGCCATCACCTGCAGATCGCCCTGGCGCAGGAGAACAAGGCCATCCCCCTGTTCCGCCGCAACGACGACCTCACCGCCTACGTCGAAGGCTGGGCGCTCTACTCGGAGAAGCTCGGCATCGAGATGGGCATCTACCGCGACCCCTACGAAAACTTCGGCCGCCTGTCGATGGAGATGTGGCGCGCCTGCCGCCTGGTGGTGGACACCGGCCTGCACCACAAGGGCTGGACCCGCGAGCAGGCCATCGCCTACATGTCCGACAACACCGTGCTGTCCGACAAGAACATCGAAGTCGAAGTCGACCGCTACATCGGCTGGCCCGGCCAGGCCCTCGGCTACAAGATCGGCGAACTGAAAATCCTGGAGCTGCGCCACCGCGCCGAAGCCGCGCTGGGCGATCGCTTCGACATCCGCAAGTTTCATGACCTGGTTCTGGGCGAAGGGCCATTGCCGCTCGACCTACTGGAAGAGCGGGTCAATGCCTGGATTGCCAGCAGCAAAGCCTAGCCAAAACATACTCGTCATAGCGGCGAAAGCCGGTATCCAGGAAGATCAAACGTAGCGCTGCCATCCCCTGGATGCCGGCTTTCGCCGGCATGACGATGTGTTTTCGGTCAAGCCGATAACTCAAACCGATCCCGATAACGTTTGGGACTGAGCTTCAACCGCGTACGAAAGTGATGCCTTAGCGTATCCGCTGAACCAAACCCGCACTCCGTCGCCACCCGCTCCACCCCCATACCCGAACCTTCGAGCAATTCGCGGGCGCGGTTCAGCCGTTCGTTGATCACCCAATCCTTGGGCGTGGTGCCGGTGGCTTCCTCGAAGCGGCGCAGGAAAGTGCGCCCGCTCATCCGCGCCTGCTTCGCCAGCACGCTGATCGGCAGATCGCGTTGCAGATTGCGCCGCATCCACTCGAACAGGGCCGCCAGCGCAGCGCCCTCCTGCTGCACCGGCCGGTCGATGAACTGCGCCTGCCCGCCATCGCGATGCGGCGGAATCACCAGGCGGCGCGCCACTTGATTGGCGATGCGCGCGCCGTGATCGCGCCGCACCAGGTGCAGCGACAGGTCCAGCGCGGCGGCGCTGCCGGCTGAAGTCAGGATCTCCCCCTCATCGACATACAGCACATCGGGCTCGATGCGAATGTCCGGATAAGCCAGCGCCAGTTGTGCCGCGTAACGCCAGTGCGTGGTGGCGCGCCGCCCCGCCAGCAGCCCGGCGGCGGCCAGCACGAATACGCCGGAACAAAACGACACCAGCCGCGCACCGCGCGCATGCGCCGCGCGCAGGGCCTTGATCAGGGACTCCGGCACCGGCGTATGGATGCCGCGCCAGCCCGGCACGATCACCGTATCGGCCTGCCGCAACTGCTCCAGGCCACCGGGGGCAATCAGCTTGAAGCCGCCGGTGGCGGCCAGCGGCCCGGGCTCGATGGCGCACACCGTGAACTTGTACCAATTGGGGATTTCCGGCCGCGACAAGCCAAACACCTCCACCGCGATACCGAACTCGAAAGTGCACAGACCGTCGTAGGCCAGCACCGCCACGCTGTGCCCTGCTGATACTCCAGCCGGCGCTTTTTTACCGGCTTTTTTGTTGTTTGGGGGCTTTGGCATGTTTTGCATGATAATTGGCATTCTCGCCAGTTTCCAGCCGCCGCGCCCAGGCCGATACTGCTCCCCGTCACTCGGCAAACCAGGAGCGGGACATGGCAACTGTCGTACAGCAGGTCAAGGCCGCGGCACCGGAACGGGCGCTGGCGCACTTCGAGGCACGGCTCGCCTTCGAAACCGATTGCTCGGATGTCTGGTACGCGACCCGGCACGAGCAGAAGGACTTTGTGCTGGTGGACGTGCGCACCCCGGCGCTCTACGCCGCCGGTCATGTGCCGGGCGCGATCAACATCCCCACCCGCATGCTCGGCGAACCGCGCCTGGAAGAATTCCCGGCGGAGACGCTGTTCGTGGTGTATTGCGCCGGCCCGCACTGCAACGGCGCCAACAAGGCGGCGGTGAAGCTGGCGCGCCTGGGCCGGCCGGTGAAGGAGATGATCGGCGGCCTCACCGGCTGGATCGACGAAGGCCTGGGCCTTGAACGCGCCTGAGCCCGCGCCCCGGACGGCCCATCCGTCCAGGGCTTCGCTCGGCGTTCAGCCCATCATCCAGATCCGCGACGCCCTGCATACGGACATCCCGGACCTGCTGCGCCTGATGCGGTCGTTGGCGGAATTCGAAGGCTACCGGGCGGACTTCGCCGTCACCGCCCGCGACCTGGCCATCCGCGGCTTCGGCCCGCGGCCTGAGTTCTACGCCAAGCTGGCGATCGATACGGAAACGGATACCGCGGCCGGCATGGCGGTGTACTACCTGGTGCCGTTCACCTACGACCTGCGGCCGACGCTGGTGTTGAAAGAGTTGTACGTCGATATCGGCTATCGCGGGCAGAACATCGGCGAACAATTGGTACGCGCGCTGGCGCGCCAAGCCCGGCGCTTCGGTTGCGGCCGCATGCGCTGGGATGTGCTGCACGGCAACCACGATGCCGAGCGCTTCTATCAACGACTCGGCGGGCAGCGCGAGGACTACTGGGTGGCGTGGCGGATGGATCGCGGTGGTATCGACGCTCTCGCGCAGGAAAGTTCGTAGGCCTGGATGAGAAACCTAGAAACGTAGGATGTGCTGAGCAAAGCGAAGCGCATCGTTTACCGCGCAACCGGCACGCGATTGATGCGCTTCGCTCCGCTCAGCACATCCTACATTCGAGAATCATCTCCGAGTCGAGTCCGGGGCCAACTACACCAACGCCGTCACAACCCGGTTGATGCCATACCCGCCCACCAGCAGGAAGGCGAACAGCAAACCACCCAGCAACAAGGGCCTGATCCCCGCCTGACGCATCAGCCGGACCGAACTGCCCCAGCCCAGCGCCGCCATCGCCACCGCCAGCAAGCCGTTATCGAGCGACATCAGCGCCGCATGCGGCGCCGGCCCGATCCAGCCCAGTGAGTTGATCACCGCGCTCACCGCGAACAGCCCGATGAACCAGGGCAGCAGCGGCGCCTTCGGCCCCGCCGCCACACCCGGGCCGGTGCGCATCAGCCGCGCCAGCAGCATCAGCACCGGCGCCAGCAGGGCCACGCGAATCAGCTTCACCACCACCGCCTCGTCGGCGGTGGCGGATGACACCGCCTTGCCAGCGGCCACCACCTGCGCCACCTCGTGCACGGTGGAGCCGATGTAGACGCCGAACTGCGCCTGCTGCAAACCCAGCAGCGGGAACAGCAGCGGATAGACGAAGATCGCCAGGCTGCCGAACACCGTCACCGTCGCCACCGCCACGGCCACCTTGTGCGGCGGCGCCCGCAACACCGGCTCGGCCGCCATCACCGCGGCTGCGCCGCAGATGGCGCTGCCGGTGCCCACCAGCAGCGCGGTCTCGCGATCCAGCTTGAACCAGCGAGTGCCCGCCCACAGCGCCAAGCCCAGTGTGGAGACGATCACCAGTGAGTCGATCAGCACGCCGCGCAGACCCACCGCGCCGAGCTGCTGCACCGTCAGGCGCAGGCCATACAAGCCCACGCCGAGCCGCAGCAGGCCGCGCTGCGCGAACAGCACGCCAGGCCCCGCCACGGCCGACCAGCGCTGCGGCACCACGTTGCCCGCCACCATGCCGATCGCGATGGCCACGGTGAGCGCGCCGATGCCCAGATGCGTCAGCCAGGGCGCCTGTGCCACGCCGGCGGCCATCAGGCCGATCAGGCCTGCCACCGCCAAGCCAGGGAGATGCGCCTTCAACCCGGTCCTGATTGCTTGCGTGTTCATGAATTGCCGCCTTCGTATTCGATGGCGTGCACGGTAAGGCCGGACTGTCAATCCGTAAAACGGATATTATTGATTATATAGTTCGATTTTATGGATATATCGATGCGCCTGACCCTGCGCCAGCTCCAGGTCTTCACCGCCACCTGCCGCAGCGGCGGCATCACC
>JAQGNS010000086.1 GCA_028291705.1 Nevskia sp. | reverse complement strand
AACTCCAGCACGCGGAAGCCGCTGTTGGCGACGAACTTGATGCCGCCTTCCAGCATTTTCTTGGCGAGTTCCAGATCCATTGTTCTATTTCTCCTCCAGCGTCCCAATCAAATCCATCGTGTCGAATCCATCGCGGCCCCGCATCCATCGTCATTCCCGCGCAGGCGGGAATCCGGTTTTTGCCGGAGCGGATCTGCCCCCGCCTGCGCGGGGATGACAGCAAGCTTATCTGTCAGCCGCGATTCAAGCCGCCAATGCCGTCTCGGCACCAGCCCCAACCCCGCCCAGCGCATCCTCCAGGATCATCGCCGCGCCCTTCTCTCCGATCATCGTCACTGCCGCATTGGTATTGCCGCCGATCAACGACGGCATGATCGAAGCATCGACCACGCGCAATCCCTGCAGCCCGTGCACGCGCAGGCGCGGATCGACCACCGCCAGCGCATCCAGCCCCATCTTGCAGGTGCCGACCGGATGGTAGATCGACTCCGCATTCTGCCGCACCCACTGGCTCAGTTCCTCATCGCTCTGCACCGCGGGTCCCGGCGCCATCTCCACGTCGCGGTGGGCGTCGAACGCAGGCTGCGCCAACACCCTGCGCGCCAGCTTGATGCCGCGCACCAGCCGCTCGATCTCGCGCGACTCGGCACCGTAATTGGGATCGATCAGCGGCGGCGCCAGCGGATCCGCGCTATGCAGGCCGACGTGGCCGCGCGACAGCGGCCGGTTCTCGTTGATGGTGATGGAGTAGCCGTAGTGACGAAACACCGGACCCAGGCGCAAGGCATGATGCGTGTTGACCACCGGCACAAAGTGCCATTGCAGATCGGGCAGCGGCTCGTCCGGCTGCGAGCGCAGGAAGGCACCGGTCTCGGCCAGGTTACTGGTGAGGTAGCCGCGGCGGAAAAAAGCGTAAAGCAGCAGGCCCAGCAACGCCTTGGGCCAGGAGCTGGGATGGAAGGAGAACCCGACGCGCGTCTTCGCCTTGGTCACCAGGTACAGGTCCAGATGATCGTGCAGATTCTGGCCCACGCCGGGCAGTTCATGGCGCAGTGGAATGCCGTGTTTCGATAATTCCTCGCGCGGCCCCACGCCCGACAACAGCAGCAGTTGCGGGGAATTGAAAGAGCCGCCGCTGAGGATCACCTCGCGCGCCGCGCGCACTTCGCAATCGCGTCCGCGGCGGCGGTATTGCACGCCCGCCGCGCGCCCGTCCTGCAGCAGCACGCGGGTGGCGTGCGCGCCGGTGATGACCGTCAGATTGGGCCGCCGCTCGGCGCCGCGCAGATAGGCCGCGGCATTGCTGTAGCGCTCGCCCTTGCGGTGATAGCTGCGCAGCACGCCATAGCCTTCCTGCTGCGCGCCATTGAAGTCGCTGGTATGCGGCAGGCCAGCCTGCCCGGCGGCGTCGAGAAACGCCTGGCTCAGGGGATTGAGATTGTGCCGTTCGGCGATGTTGAGCGGGCCGCCCTTGCCGTGAAAGCGCTGGTCGCGCGGTTCGGCCAGCGGCTCGTAGTTCTCCGACTGACGGAAATACGGCAGCAGTTCCTCGTAGGACCAGCCGCTGCAACCCAGACTGACCCAGCGGTCGAAGTCCGAGGCATGGCCGCGGATGTAGACTTGAGCGTTGATGCTGCTGGAGCCGCCCAGCGTCTTGCCTCGCGGCTGGTAGAAGCGCCGCCCGCCCATATGCTGCTGCGGCTCGCTCCAGTACTTCCAGTTGCAGAACCAGCCGCGCACCAGCGGGATCACCCCCGAGGGCATGCGGATGAAGGGATTCCAGTCGCGCGGGCCGGCTTCGAGCAGGCATACCGTGTACTGCCCGTCCGCGCTGAGGCGGTTGGCCAACACGCAGCCGGCGGAGCCGCCGCCGACAATGACGTAGTCGAAACGCTGCACAGTGCTCACGCCGACAACGGCTCGATCTCGGCCACCGGAAAGATCATCCTGAAATCGGTGATCTTCATCGCCGCCACTACCTCGCCGCGCGCAAGATCGGGGAAATAGCGCGCGTCGAAGCGCCAGTTGCGCACCTTGGCGAAACGGAAATGCCCGCGCGCTTCCGGCGCATAGGAATAGACCTTGCCCTCGCGCAGTTGGGACAGCGTGCGTAGCCCGCGCGGCACCCAGTGCCCAGGCGCCGGCAGGCGCGGACCGCGCGCTTCCAGTTCCAGCTCGGCGAAGACGGTGCCGTCGGCGGCGGTCAGCGCCACCTTGTCGATGCCATCGGCGCCGTACTGTACATCGAAGTCGCAGCGATCCTTGGGTATGCCCCAGTTGACCTCGCCGTTCACCACCGAGGCCCAGGTGGAGACGAAGATGCGCGAGATCGACAGGTTGCGGCGCTTGCCGATGGCCAGCGCCCCGGGGATGTACAGCATCTCGTGGTAGGGGCCAACAGCGCCGGCCGAGTAATCCACGAACATGGCGTAGGCCAGCCGGCCGCGGCCGAGGCGCGGGCAGTCCTCCGGCAGGAAGCTGCCCTGGTCGAGTACCTCGCGCGGCAGGCGCACGGCGAACAGGTAACCCTGGCCGGACAGGTCCCAGGGGGCGGGAGCGAGGGCGACGCTGGAAGGTCTGGACTGGGTCATCGGAGGCGGCATCGGGGGAGTCTGATTGCAGTCCAGCAGCTTAGAGAAACCGCGCCCGGGACTGGATGACACGCCGGGACAATTTATTGATAATTCCGGACAGGCGTTGTCTACTAGCCCCCATGCCAGACTGGAGCATCCCCCACGGTATCGCCGGCGTCCGCCGCCTAGTCGAGATGGCGCAATCGCATGGCGCCACGCTGGCCATTTGCCTGGAAAACACCGGGATCAACCCCGCCGCCATCGAAAACAGCGAAACCGAAGTCGCCCCGGAGCAGGAGCTGCGGGTGATCCACAATATTGCCGCCGCCCTGCCCCAGGTACCGACCCTGGCGCTGGACGCGGGCCTGCGCTACCAGCTCACCGATTTCGGCATCTGGGGCTACGCCCTGTTCAGCAGCCGCAGCCTGCGCGAAGCACTGCTGCTGGCGCTGCGCTATCTCGACCTCAGCGCCATCTTCGGCGAGCTGCATTTCAAGGAAGACGCGGAAGCGCTGTACCTGCGCCTCGACTACAACAAAGCGCCCGCCGAGTTACGCCAGTTCCTGATCGAGCGCGACACCGCGGCAATCCTCCGGGTGCAACGCCTGATCGACCCGCGGCCCGCGCCGCCGCTGCGCATGTATTTCGAATTCCCCAGGCCGGCCTACGCCGAACGCTTCCGCGAGATATTCGGCAAGATGCCGGAGTTCGACGCCGGAAAGACCATGTTCGTGCTCGACCGCAGGGTATCGGAACAGCCCCTGCCGCAAGCCAACGAGGCCACCGCGCGGATGTGCGAGGCCGAATGCCAGAAATTGCTGGCCCGCCGCCGAGCCCGCTCAGGCATCTCGGCCAAGGTGCGCGACATCATCCTGCGCCGGCCGGCGCAGGCCGCCGACATGGAAGTGGTCTCGGGCGAACTGTGCATGACCTCCCGCACCCTGCGGCGGCACCTGGCCGACCAGGGCACCAGCTTCCGCGCCTTGCGCGACGAGGTGCTGATGACCCTGGCGGAGGAACTGATCGGCACCGCCCAGATGAAACTGGCGGAAGTCGCCGAACGGCTGGGCTATTCCGATGCCGCGGCGTTCAGCCATGCGTTCAAGCGGTGGAAAGGGGTAACTCCCGGGGCCGCACGCGCCGGCTAAGTGCTGTTCCCCCTCGCCCTACGAAGTAGGGAGAGGGCTGGAGCTTGCCCCCGAGGTTGTAGTCGGGGGGTGAGGGGCGCTTTTCTATTTGAATAGCACCAACATTCGTTCGCCCCGAATGCCCGCGAAGCGCGGTGTATCGAGGGGCCAAGCGCACTACCTGCTTCCTCTTCATTCCCGCGCAGGCGAATCCAGTTTTAACTCACTATGGTTTCAGATGAGCTTCGCTTAAGCACTCTGAAACCTCAGCGTACGCGCTTGCACGCGGGTCATTGACC
>JAQGNS010000013.1 GCA_028291705.1 Nevskia sp. | reverse complement strand
CCAAGGGCCACTCCGACTGGAGCTGGACCTACGTCCACAGCCACGACATCCAGGCCAACCGCATGAGCCGCATCATGCACACCCAGTCCACCACCGGCGGCTACAAGTCGCTGCTCTCCGACAACGGGGTGGATGTCTACAACAAGTACCTCACCAACCAGGCCATCACCAGGCTGGGGCAGGCGTGAGCGACAAGCGCAGCGTGTGGGCCGTCGCCCTGGCCGGTATGGCCGGCGCCGGCCTGTTGCTCGGCGTCGGCGCTGCCTCCGCGGCGCCGACAGTCACGTCGCTGGTGTCAGGCACGGCGCACCAGGCGCTGTTCGCGGTTTCGTCCCACGGTGATGCGGCCATCGCCGTGGGCGCCGCCGGCGCCATCCTGGAAAGCGGCGACGCCGGCAAGAACTGGAAGGCGGTGACGCCCGCGCCGACGCCGCTGTCCCTGCTGGGCGTATCGGTGCAGCAGGGTCATGCCATCGCGGTCGGGCAGTCCGGCACCGTGCTGGTGATGGACGATGCCGGCAAATGGGTCAAGTCCACCAGCGGCACCGACAACCGCCTGTTCGCGGTCAGCGTCAACAGCGGCGGCCGTGCCGTCGCGGTCGGCGCTTTCGGCACGGCGCTCAAGTCCGAAGATGGCGGCACCACCTGGGCCTCGATCGCCCCGGACTGGACCAGCTACACCAAGGACGGCGAGCAGCCGCACCTGTATGACGTCAACGTCGACGAAAAAGGCGTCGTCACCATGGCAGGCGAATTCGGCCTGATCGTGCGCAGCAGCGACGGCGGCAAGACTTGGAAGACACTGCACCAGGGTGATGCCTCGTTGTTCGCGCTGGATCTGCCGTCCGACGGTGCGGCCTATGCCGCCGGGCAGAACGGCGCGCTGCTGCGCAGCGCCGACCATGGTGCGACCTGGAGCGACGTCAACTCCGGCAGTACCGCGATCCTGCTGGGCGTGCATTCGGCGGGCGGCAAGGTGGTCGTGACCGGCTTGCACGACATGCTGCTCAGCGGCGACGACGGGCAATCGTGGAAGCACCTCGGCAACGAGGAGATCAACACGACCTGGTATCAGGGCGTCACCGGCGCGGGCGCGTCGCAAAACGTACTGGTGGTAGGGCATTCCGGTCAAATCATCCAGATTACCGATTGATCTTGCGTAGCTGATTGCGTGACTGATATTGCGTATTGAGCGGTTAAAACATCTACTCGGGGGAGGGTGCCGTGGGCAAAGGAATAAAGCTGAGTCCGATCGCTTTGGGCTTGCTGTTGATGACTGCCGGGGCCGCGCAGGCCCAGGATGATACGAGCGGTTCTTCCGGCGGCGAGTCGGGAGGCTGGTTCAAGGATATGGATGTCAGCTTCGGCGGCTTCATCCGCCCCGAAGTCTCGTTTTCCACCAGCGACAAGGAAAACCCCAATAACCAGAGGGGCAATCCTTACAACTCCCAGCCCGAGAAGATCGTTCCGTATCTGCCGCCGAACTCGGCCAACACCATACTCGGCAACGTTCTCGGCACGCTGGTTCCGGGCTTGGGTACTGTCATCCGTGGCGCGCCCGACCTGACCAACTGGTCATCGGTGCCGCTGGATATCCTGGCGCCGACCAATACGCGCCCGGTGGCGCCCGCCAACAACGCCTTCAACCTGCATATCCTGCGCGGTGAAGGTGAATTGGGCCTGAAGATCACCAATGACCTCAAGTTCATTGCGCGCTTGCGCGCGATCGGCGAAATGGGGCAGTACAGCGATTTCAACGGTGCCGACCTGTCCGGCATGAACGGCGGCATCAGCGGCGGCAATCCGGCCCTGTACGGCGGCGCGCCGAACTACTTCCAGTATCAGGTGGAAGGGCAGAAGCATCCGAATCCGCTGGAATGGGCTGGCCCCAACTATCTGGTCTATTTCCCGACCATGATTCTGGATTACAACCATGGCCCGCTGAACGTGCGCCTCGGCAACCAGTCCATTGCCTGGGGGCAGGCCATCTTCTTCCGCGTGCTCGACGTGGTGAACGGCCTGGATCTGCGTCGCCACTCAGTTCTGGACTATGCACAGGAAGAGTATTCCGACAAGCGCGTACCGTCTCCGGCCCTGCGCATCGGCTACCAGATCACCGACGACATCCTCGCCGACGGCTATGTGCAGAAGTTCCAGCCCACGGTCTACGGCAATCCGAACACGCAGTACAACATCATCCCGGTGCAGTTCACCGTTCACGACAACTATGCCCTGAACGGCGACGACAAATGGAACAAGCTGAGCTACGGCATGCGCCTGAAGGCCAACTTCGGCCAGTGGGGCTTCCAGGCGGTGGCGACGCGGCGCTACAACCCGGACGGCGTGTTCCGCTGGACCGCTTCCAACGTCAACAAGAACCTGCCGAGCACCGGCCTCAACGGCGGCATCAATCCGCTGGGCATCACGGTGAACACCACCAATCTGCCCAGTGGCGCCGGTCCGGCGCTGGCCGGCACGCCATTCGAAGCTTCCCCGGGCGGCGTGTATTCGGCGGCGGAATGGTTCCATTACGCCTCGATGGTGCGCCTGGACGGCATCCAGGGTCTGAACGCCGCAATCAACGATTTCGAGCCCTCGACCAGCAAGGTCTACGCTTCGCCGGTGCAGAACTACCAGCAGGCGGTGAGCGAGCTGAACACGTTCTTCGTCGCCTCCGGCGGCGATCTGCGTGGCCACATCGAGCGCGACTACTTCCAGGAGACGGTACTGGGCCTGGGTGCCAGCTACGTGGTGGACGGCGCGCCGGGCTCTCTCCTCGACCAGTTGATCATCAACGTCGAAGGCAGCTACACCCCGGCACGCGTCTATACCTCGCCGACCCTGGGCAAGGATTTCCTGCACTCGAACGACTGGGTCGGCGCCCTGGTGCTGGAAAAGTACTACCGCTTCACCGACGCCTTCCCGGCGACGTACTTCGTGCTGCAGTACATGCACCGCACGCGCGACGACTTGTTCGGTCGTTCGCTCAAGGGCTACGGCGGTTCAGATAGCTATGATGCGAATGCCACCTCCGGCACACCAGGCGTCACCAACGCCAACTACGTGGTGTTCGCCTTCCAGCAGCCGTTCCCGCAGGACATCTACCGCGTCGGTTTCGCCACCCTGTACGACCCGCGCGGCGGCATCCTGGTCCAGCCCGGCCTGCAGTACAAGCCGAACGGCCACTGGGCCATCGACGGCTTCTACAACTACATCAACGACCGGCTGGGCAGCAATCCGAACCGGAACCTGCTCGGCGGCCTGGCATTTGGTAATGAGTTCACACTTCGTATCGGATATCAGTTTTAAAGTGAGTGCGTTGCACTGTGCGCGTGCTGCCCACTCCCTCCCTCGTATCAGCACGTGACCTGGTAGCCGGCGGCGTAAGCTGCCGGCTCTTTTTTTGGTTTTTTGTTCGGAGATATGGACGTCCTGTCCAAGACGCCCGACATCCCTGTCGGGACTGTTGAAACAATCAAATGCGTATAAGACGTTACGGGCCTGACTACAGCCGCCGTCATTTTCTGCAGCAGATGGCCAAGGGCGCCGCTTCGGCCGGCGTCCTGATGCCGCTGTGGCAGGCGATGGCGCAGACCGGCGAGATCACCAAGGCCTATCCCGACGAACTGTTGTCGATCGAGGGCTATACCAAGGGCCGGATCAAGACCGGCGACGAGATCACCGCGGCCAACGTCGAGCTGGTCAAGGATCTGCTGGAACCGATCAAGTACATCCAGGTGGCCAAGATGGGGCGCCGCCTGCGGGTGGCCAAGACCACCACCGAGTTGATGCGGCTCAGCCCCTGGGACTACCTGGAAGCGACGCTACGCAACAAGGGGCAGGCGCGGTTCGACGCGCGCGGCAACGTCGTCACTGCCGAAGGCAAGCCCTGGATCGGCGGCAACCCGTTCCCGGCATCGCAATCGGCGCTGGAGCTGTTTGCCGGCCTGACCCTGAGCTGGGGTCGGCACGATGCCTCGTTCTACGCCATCAAGGAATACGATCTCTCCGCCGACGGCGACCAGCGCTTCAACTACGAGTGCGGCTGGGCCGAGATGTCGCCGATCGCGCGGGTGCGCATGGAGCCCAAGCCCTATTGGCCTGGACACGAGGACAAGCTGCGCTACCAGTCGGTGTTTTTCCAGACGCCGGAGAGCGCCAAGGGCACCTCGTTCCTCAATGTCTGGGCCTACGACCAGAGCACCTTCCCGGACTTGTATGGCTACGTGCCGGCGTTCAAGCGCATCCGCCAGTTTCCCACCGACCAGCGTTTCGAACCCTTGATCCCGGGGTCGACGCTGTATCTGTCGGATGCCTGGTGCGCGGGCGACCCGCTTTATACCTGGGGTAACTACCGCATCGTCGGCCGCGGCCCCTTGCTGGCCGGTGTGTCCGGCGGCTGGGATCCCACCCATCCCAACTGGGAGCACGGCACGCACGGCGGTCCGAAGGGCAAGACTTTCTGGGACACGACCGTGGAGTTGGTGCCGGAGGCGATCGTGGTCGATGCCGAGCCGGTCAAGTTTCCACGCGCCCCAGTGAGCAAGAAGCGGGTCTGGTTCGACGCCCGCACACAGCTGCCGATTTCGATGGTGTCGTTCGATCGTCGCGGCGAACCGTTTCGTTCCTTTGACGGCGCCTATGGCCTGTACGAGTCCGGCGGCAAGTCATTCATGGACGGCAAGCATCCCTATTGGTCCTGGGGACATGTCCATGCATTCGATATCCAGTCCGGCACCATGACGCGGCTGGAGCAGGTGCGCTCGATTTCCGGCGGCCACGCCACCGTGGCCAACGACACCGGCATCTATGACAAATACCTGACCAACGCCGCCCTGATGCGCCTGGGTAGCACCTGAGTCACCTAGGGTTCTCGAAAAACTACCCGAGCGGGTAGCGGCTTCATGGGGTATGGCGCTTAGTCTCGTTTAAAAGCGCGATCCGTTTCGACTGCAGATCGCGAACCACAACAGATGGCACCGGTGGAGGAGACCATCATGCCGTTTCAAGGCGCCTGCGCAGGCCGGACCGGGCTGCGCCCCGCATTTCCCCAATCATCCCGTCTCCAGGAGATCCATTCATGAGCGCAGCTCGTGAAAGCGCAGCAGTGGCAGTAGCTGCATCGCCGGCAACCAGCGGCAAGCTGATCAATATCGACAACGGCGGCACCCTCACCGACATCTGCGTCATCGACGGCGCCAAGGTCTACCGCACCAAGACCGTGACCACGCCGTACGACCTGTCCAAGTGCCTGTTCGACGGCCTGGTCAAGGCCTCGCGCGTGATTTACGGCAAGGACGACCTGCTGTCCCTGCTGCTGTCGACTGAATACATCCGCTATTCCACCACCCAGGGCACCAATGCCCTGGTGGAGCGCAAGGGACCGCGCCTCGGATTGATACTTGGCGGTACCTTGACCGCGGACGCCCTGCAAAAGGGCGAGCAGCAGCGCGGCCTGTTCTCCGGTCTGGTCGGCGCGCGCGTCGAGGCCATCGACGCGAAGCTCGAAGGTGAGGCTCTGGAAGCGGCGGCGATCAAGGCCATCAACGCACTGTCTTCCGGCGGCGCCAACCGCATCGTCGTCGCCTACGGCGGCACGGCGCGCGACGGTGGCGAAGTCCAGCTCAAGCGCCTGCTGTTGCGCAAGTTCCCGCCGCAGCTGCTCGGCGCCATCCCGGTACTGTATTCGCATGAAATCGTCGACGATGCCGACGACACACGCCGCGCCTGGACCGCGCTGTTCAACGCCTTCCTGCATCCGGCGATGGAGCGCTTCCTCTACAACGCCGAGCACAAGCTGCGCGAATACCGTACGCGCAACCCGCTGCTGATCTTCCGCAACGACGGCCACTCGGCCCGCGTCGCCAAGACCACCGCGGTCAAGACCTACAGCTCCGGCCCGCGCGGCGGCGCCGAGGGCGCCAGGGCTCTGGCGGCGCATTACGGCTTCAAGCACCTGCTGTCGATGGACGTCGGCGGCACCACCACCGACATCGGCCTGGTCGAGGACGGCGTGGTCCGTGCCCACCAATACGGCAAGGTCGAGGGTGTGGAAACCTCCTTCCCGCTGTGCGATGTGGTCAGCGCCGGCGTCGGCGGCAGCTCCATCATCAAGGTCGAGAACGGCAAGATCCGTGTCGGCCCCGAGAGCGTTGGCGGCGCCCCCGGACCGGCCTGCTTCGGCCTCGGCGGCAAGGAGGCGACGATGACCGACGCCTTCCTGCTGATGGGCCTGCTCGATCCCGCTTCGTTCTTCGGCGGCGAGCTGAAGATCGACGCCGCGCGCGCCAGCGCCGCCATCACCGAGCGGGTGGCCAAGCCGCTCGGCCTGTCCGAACAACAGGCGGCGCAGGCGATGGAAGATGCCTGGGTGGCGAAGATCGCAGCCAGCCTGAAGGACTACACCGGGATCAAACCCGACACCACGCTGGCGGCATTCGGCGGCGCCGGTCCGTTCGTGGTGTGCAAGGTGGCTGAAGCCATCGGCGTCAAGCGCATCATCATCCCCGGTCTCGCCGCGGTGTTCTCCGCTTTCGGCATCGGCTTCTCCGACATCGCCCACGGCTTCGAGGCGCCGCTGGCAAGCAACGATGCCGCCGGCCTCCAGGCCTGCCGCGAGCAGCTGCGCGAGCGCGCCCAGCGCGCCATGTTCGCCGAAGGCGCCAGCCTGGAGCAGTGCCAGATCGAGGAGACCCTACGCATCGTCGAAGGCAAGGACGAGCACGTTGTCACCCTCAAGGACGGCAAGCTCACGACGAGTCTGCCGGCCAAGGGGCGCGTATCCCTGGCCCTGCAGGCGCTCAAGCCGATCAGCCACGCCACCCTGTCCGGCAGCTTCGGCCAGACCGGCAAGGCGGCCATGAGCGGCGGCAAACGCGCCACCCTGTCCGGCGACCTGCCGCTGTACCGCGTCGAGGAGCAGGCAGCCGGCACCACCGCCGAAGGCCCCGCCGTGCTGGAAGAAGCGTTTTTCACCTGCCGCATCGAGAAAGGCTGGCGCTTCGAGATCAACGCAGCCGGCGACATCCTGCTGAGCCGCGCCTGAGCCAGGCCCCATCGACATCGAACGAGATCGAGCATGAACGTCCTCATCACCGAATACCTGCGCATCAACCTCGACACCGAAAACTACGAATGCCGCCGTTGCGACAAGGTTCTGGTTTCGGCCCGTGAAAACTACAAGAAGGGCCTGCTGGTCTATGACCGCGACCCGCGCGAGATCCACAAGCCGCTGCTCGACACCAGTAAGTACGAACGCACCTATTCACCCAACCCGCAATGGTGCCGCATCCTCGAGTACTACTGCCCGCAGTGCGGCACCATGATGGAAGTCGAATACGTGCCGCCCGGCCATCCGCCGCTGCACGACATCGAGCTGGATATCGACGCGCTCAAGGCGCAGTGGAAGGACCGGCCCGAGGTCAAGGAAGTCCCCACCGGACCGGTGCCGCCGCGCCGCGGCCATCATCACCATGGCCACAGCCACTGAGCGGAGACGAACATGAAACGTGTTTCAGTGGATATCGGCGGTACCTTCACCGACTGTTTCGTGGTGTGGGGCGAGCGCAGCATCGGCGGCAAGGCCCTCACCACCCACCATAACCTGGCCCTGGGCTTCAACGAGGCCCTGGCCGACGCCTGCAAGCAGCTGGGCGTGGAGATCGAAACCCTGCTGTCCGAAGTGGACTCGGTGCGCTACGCCACCACCCTCGGCACCAATGCCCTGATCGAGCGCAAGGGGCCACGCATCGGCCTGCTGGTCACCGCCGGTTTCAAGAGCACCATCCCGCTGTCCCGCGCCCGCGGCTACGGCGAGGGCCTGGCGGAAGAGCAGCAGATGGACATCCCCAACGCCCACCGCCCCGAGCCCATCGTGCCGATCCCGATGATCCGCGAAGTGCGCGAGCGCGTGGACTATCTCGGTCAGGTGTTCTGGCGGCTGGACGAGGACGACGTGCGTCTGCGCATTCGCGAACTGGTCGACGCCGGAGCCGAGGCCCTGGTGGTGGTCTTCACCAACAGCGTCGTCAACCCCGAACACGAACTGCGCGTGCGCGAGATCTTCCTGGAGGAGTACCCGGGCCACCTGCTCGGCGCGGTGCCGATGCTGCTGTCGCACCAGGTCGCCGGCCGCAAGGGCGAGTACGCCCGCGGCACCTCCACCATCATGGACGCCTTCCTCCACGCCACCATGTATCACGGCCTAGGCACGCTGGAGCTGAACCTGCGCAGCCAGGGCTATGACAAGCCGATGCTGGTCAACCACAACTCCGGCGGCATGGCCCAGCTCAATTCCACCGACGCCTTGCAGACGGTGCATTCCGGCCCGGTCTCCGGCATCGCCGCCAGCGAACACCTGATGCTGCAGACCGGCCTCGGCAACGTCGTCGCCACCGACATGGGCGGCACCAGCTTCGACATCGGCATCGTGGTGCAGGGCGGGGTGAAGTACTACGACTTCAACCCGGTGATCGACCGCTGGCTGGTGTCGATCCCGATGGTGCACCTCGTCACCCTCGGCGCCGGCGGCGGCTCCATCTGCTCCTACGAGCGCATGTTCAAGACGGTCAAGGTCGGGCCGGCCAGCGCCGGCTCCGATCCAGGTCCGGCCTGCTACGACCGCGGCGGCCTCAAGCCGACCGTGACCGACGCCGACCTGCTGCTCGGCTACCTCGATCCGGCCAACTATGCCTCCGGCCACATCAAGCTCAACCCGCGCCGCGCCAAGCAGGCCTTCGAGGATCATCTCTGCGACGACCTCGACCTGGATCTGATGACCACCGCCAAGCTGGTGAAGAAAACCGTCGACGCCAACATGGCCAACGGCATCGCCACCGAGCTGCGCACCCGCGGTTACGAGCCCAAGGACTTCACCCTCCTGGCCTACGGCGGCAACGGGCCGCTGCATGCCTGCGGCATTGCCAACGTACTGGGCGTGGACCGGGTGCTGGCGCCGCCGTTCTCCTCGGTGTTCTCCGCCGTGGGCGCCGGCAACATGAACCAGATGCATATCCACGAGATCAGCACCTGGACCGTGCTGTTCGACGCCAACATCAAGTCCTTCTTCTCCGACTACGAGTCCTTCAACCGCAACGTCGAGGAACTCGAGCGCCGCGGCCGCGACGATCTGCTGCGCCAGGGCTTCGGCGCCGCGGACATCCGCTACCGCCTGGAGATCGACATGCGCTACGGCAACCAGCGCGTGCAGACCGCCGTGGTGACCGAACTGAGGCGCCTGGAAGGCCAGCGCGACGTGCTGCGCCTGATCAAGGAATTCCACCTGCGTTATGGCGAGCGCTTCGGCGAAGGCAGCCAGTCGCCGGAAGCCGGCGTGCGCATCAACACCATCCGCGTCTGCTCCTATGTCGAGCAGAGCACCGTGCAGTTCTCCGGCATCAAGGACGAGGGCGGCACCGGCAAGACGGTGGAGCCGATCGGTACACGCAGTTGCCATTTCGTCGGCCACGACAAACCGGTGGAAGCGCGCCTCTACGACGAAACGGCGCTGGCCGAGGGCACCCGCATCGAAGGTCCCGCCCTGGTCACCACGCGGGCCACCACCTACCTGATCGAGCCGGGCTGGCGCTTCTATGCCGCGGCGCAAGGCGCCGTCTGGTTCACTCGCGGCGGCCACTGAGCAATCAAGGAAACGACCATGAACGATATCCTGAACAAGAAAGCCCTGCCCAAGGAAGAGCAGGCGCTGCTGGACAGCTTCCTCGCCGATAACCGCCTGTTCCTGGGGCCGGACCCGGAAGTGATGCGCAACCACAGCATCGCCCCGCGCACCGCGCGCGAGGACGAGATCCTGAAGAAGGGCATGGATGTGCACCAGGTGCACCACATCCGCGGCCTGATCAACGCCGCGCTATCCGAAGCCTTCCAGATGGTCAACCAGATGGGCGCCGCCCCCGGTGCCAAGTGGGGCGACCTGGTCACCGGCATCTTCACCAACAGCGGCGACCTGGCCATGATCGCGCCGCACGGCATCATCGCCTTCGCCGCCTGCTGCTTCTACCCGATCAAGTTCATCATCAAGTACTGGGTGGATGACCCCACCGTCGGCGTCAAGGAAGGTGACGGTTTCATCCACAACGACGCCCGCTACGGCGGCGTGCACAACACCGACCAGTCGATGATGATGCCGCTGTTCTACAAGGGGGAGCTGGTGTGCTGGCTGTCCTCCACCATCCACGAGGGCGAGAACGGCGCCTGCGAGCCGGGCGGGATGCCGGCGGCGGCGGAGAGCAAGTACGACGAGGGCATCAAGATGTCGCCCTTCAAGGTGGTCGAGAACTTCCAGCTCAAACGCGACCTCGTCACCTTCCTGCAGAACTCGGTGCGCGATCCCAAGCTCCAGCTGGAAGACATGAAGGTCAAGCTGCACGCCGTGATGCGCCTGCGCGATCGTATCGTCGCCATCATGGACCAGTACGGCAAGGACGCGGTGATCGGTACCCTGCGCAGCCACCTGGAGGATGTCGAGGTGGAAATGCGCCGGCGCATCAAGGAACTGCCGGACGGCACCACCCGCGTCAACGCCTTCATGGACTCCTCGCTGCGCGAGAACTGCATCCAGAAGATCAGCCTGGCCCTCACCGTCAAGGGCGACCGCATGATCCTGGATTTCCGCGGCTCCGCGCCGCAGTTCCTCAACCGCGCGGTCAACACCAACATCGCCTCGTTCAAGGCGGCGCTGGCAGATCGGAAGAGC
>JAQGNS010000007.1 GCA_028291705.1 Nevskia sp. | reverse complement strand
ATTTCGCCGATGCGCTTGAGCACGCCGGCCTGGTAGGCGCCGCGGGCGCCGCCGGCGGTCAGCACCAGGCCGGTCATGCGGCGGAAACCCCAGGGTGATTTAAGGCTGATCGGTTCCATCGGGCAGTGTCCAGTCGGTGGCGGGCCGCACCGGGGCGGCACCAGGGCCCACCGGAGGCGCTCCCCCATCGCCGCATGGGACTGACAACGATGGCGGCGGCTCCGGCCCGGTTATGACCGCAAGTTCGGTGCCATGGCAAGCGATGGATATTGCCGACTTGACGCGACGCGGACGAAACGGCCTGATAACAACCACGTCACCCAGATCGCTTCCCTCCATGATCCTTGCTGCGCTGCGTTATCCAGTCCTGGCCGCCTCGCTTGCCATGGCTGCCTGCTCCTCCCAGCAGGACGACATCGTGGTTCCGGTGATAGCACCGGATACCACTACGCCCGGCGGCATCTATATCGGGCAGAACAATACGCAGTCCGGCGCCGCGGCCACCACGGTCATCGCCCTGGTAGACCAGACTAGTCGCATCGAGATCTACAGCAGCGACGGCGGCTCCCTGCTCTCCGGCCTGTACTCGACCACGACCACCAATGGCTTTTCGGCCCAGGCACGATCCTTCGCACTAGGCAGCAGCTCGAGCAGTAGCGGTGGAAGTAGCAGCAGTTCAAGCAGTAGCAGTAGCAGCAGTGGAAGCAGCAGTAGCAGCGGCGCCACTCCGCCAACGGTAAACCTCGTAGGCAGTTTCGCGGCGGAATCGCAGATCCTTGCGAGCTATGCCGGAACCGATGGCACGGGAGGCAGCTATAACCTGAGCTACCAGGCGACGCTGTACCAGGTACCTTCCACCCTGGCGACGCTGGCCGGCACCTGGGTGGTGCAGGATGCTTTCGGCGCCACCATCACCAGCTTCAGCATCGACGCGGGTGGCGGCATCTCGGGCAGCACCACCTCGCCGATATGCACCTATAGCGGCAACGCCTCGATCATCGACCTGCGCTTCAACGTCTACGGCCTGAGCCTGAACGAGAGTTGTACCAGCGCGGGCAGCAGCGGCGGCAGCACCGCGACCACTACCGCGCTTAGTGGCCTGGCGACACTGCTGCCGGCGTCGGCAACTCTTGGCAGCACGAAGCAGCAGCTGGTGCTGACCGGTGCTTCCGCTTCCGAGGGACGCTTGTTCCGCCTGAACCCGTCGAACTAGCCTCGCCGCTTGCGGCCACCCGGGCCTGCGCGGCCGGACCGGACGCGACCTGCCATAGCTGCGGCGGCTCGGGCCATATGGCGCCCTCGGTCGGGCTCGACGTCGCGGCGACTTTACCCGGCGCGGCGCGGCTGGCCAGGTATTCATTGAGCTGGCTGAGGTTGCTGCCGATCACGCCGTTGTCCGGCGCCAGGCGGTGGGCCCGCACCAGCAGGTCCGCGGCGCCGTACCAGTCCTGGCGCGAAGCTTTCACCGCGGCCAGGTTGTTCATCGACACGGCGTCGAAGGGGTTGGTGCCGACTCGCGCTTCCAGCGAGCGCATGGCGTCGTCCGGGCGGCCCTGCGCCAACAATGCCTGGGTATTGCCCAGGGGAACGGCGCTCTGCTCGGCCGCGGCGGCGCCCACGCACAACAGTCCTGCCAGCGCGAGGCACCGGATCGATCGGGTCAAGGCGGGGCTCCTGTTCATTGGGCGCTGTAGAACGGATGGATCGGGGCGACCAGGGTCGGCACCCGCAGTTGCGGATCAAAGTAGTAGCGCAGGTAGCCGATCAGCTGCATCTCGCGATAGTCATGGGCGTTATCGACGGCGGCCAGGGCGCCGACGCTCAGGCGCGGCTGCACCTGGTACTCAAGAGTGCCGTTGAACGAGTAGCCCAGGCCCGAGCTGCGCTGTGAGGCATAACCGGTCTGGAAGTCGGAGACGTTGGCCAGGTTGAGACTGGCGCCGCGCGCGATCAGCGCCTGCTGCAAGCCGTCGAACCCGGGATAGTAGGCACCACCGTCCTCGCGGAACGACTGGATGCCCAGCGCGGCCTTGGCATCGTAGGTGAAGCGGCCGTGCTGGCCGTTCAGTTCCACCGGCACCGACAGCGCCAGGAACAACTTGGGACTGAAATAGCCGCCCTGGCCGAAGCTGAAATAGCGCAGATTCTTGTCGTAGGCGAAACCGGTCAGGTTGACGCCATAGGTGAGCGATTGCGTGGCAGTCTTCCAGCCGTGGGCGTAGACGCCGCCGCCGAAAGCGAACTCGGTGTTGGAGTCGACGTTGTGCCCGTCCAGGGTATAGAACCCGGCATTGCCGTACAGGCCCATGTTGCCGGTGTCGTAGACGATATCGCCACGTCCGCCGGTGCGCGAGACGCCGCCCCAGTTCTTGCCGGTCTCCGGATCGAACTCGCCGGCATAGGCCAGCAGGCTCTCGGTCACGGCGCGCCGCGACAGGTCCAGCGACAGCCGCCAGTTGCCGGGCGCCAGGTTGATCTTGATGCCGCCGACCAGGCGCTCTTCATCGAAGCCCAACGGCGTGGTGCCGATGTCGCCGGAGAACCAGCCGTAGTTGTAATTCAGCCCCAGGGCGACGCCGCTGGCCGACGAAGTGGTGGGCATGTTCTGCGGCGGCTGCAGGATGGCCACGCCTCCGACAACATTGAACGAAGTCTGGAGGGCCAGTGCGCCGTACTGTTCCGTGTTGCTGCCGCTGACGGTGCCAGCATCCAGGTAGACCGGCGTCACGTCGACACCGAAACGGCCGGCCGAGGTCTCGCGCGAGCGCCATTGCAGCGGCACTTCCAGGTCACTCAGCTGAGACAGGCCGGCCTGACCGGCGCGCGAGCGCACGGCAAAGCCGCCGCCGACCCAGCCGCTGGTTTCCGCTTCCAGGCGCGTGGCGTCATCCACCGGCGGCAGGCCGCTGGATGCGTCCACCCGGCCCGTCGCCGCGGAGGCGCTGGCACCACCGCCCCCGCCTCCGCCGTTGGGCAGTGCAGCCAGTTCCGAGTTGGAAATCATCGAGGCGCTACGCAGGCGCAGGGGTGGCCGCGCGGGCGGCGCCACCCAGGCGCCGCGTTCGCCGACGCCGAGGCGGCTGGCCAGGCCGTAAGGCTGGGGACTATTGTCCGGCGCCTGCAAGCCGGCTTCAGTCTGTGAAACGTACGCTTGCCCCGGCGGCGTGCCGGCCGGCGGCAGGGAGACTTCGGCAGCGCGCGGACGCAGCGGGCCGGTGGACGGCGCCGTGTCGCGCAGCACATTGGCCACCGGCGCCGGCAGCGCCTGGTCCGGACGGGAAGGATCGATCCAGGCCAGCTGCGGTGGCGGCTGATCGCCGGCCGGCACGGTCTTGCCCTTGAGCAGATCGGCGCGGCGGTAGTCGTTGAGGGCATCGGCGCGCCGGCCTTCGGCTTCAGCCAGCCGCGCCGAGGCGGTGACGTAACGCGGATCGTCCGGGTGCTCGCGCAGGCCGGCCTTGATCAGGCTGCGCGCACCCTCCTGGTCGGACGCGGCAAGGCGCGAATCGATCAGGCCAAGCTTGGCATCCTGGTCGTCGGCATTGCGCGCCAGCAAGGATTTGTAGATGGCCGAGCTCTGGTCGAGGTCGCCGGAGGCGGTCAGCAGGCGGCCCAGGGCCATCTGCACACGCGGATCGTCCGGATAACGCGCCACCACGTCGCGCAGCTGGATATAAGCTTCGGCGAGATGGCCGGCACCGCGGGCGCGGTCGGCCAGCTTGACGCGATAGCCGACGATCATGCTGTCGAGATCGTGCTGCTGCTGCGAGGTGAGGATGGCGCGGGTGGCGAGATCGTCCGAGACCACTTCGAACTCGCCGTCCTGCCCGGCGCTGAGCAGCATGCCGGCGTACTGCACGCGCATGCCCGGATCAGCATTGGCGCCGCTCTGCGCGATGGCACGGCGCATGTAGCCGATGGCGCGCGCCGGATCGCCCAGGCTGGCCCAGCCGGAAGCGACGGCGGAGAGCAGTTCCGGATCGCTACCAGCACCGTTGCCGGCCTGTTCGACGATGGTGTAGGCCTCGGCCATCTGGTGCGAAGCGGCGGCCTGGTCGGCGCGCTGCAGCTGGTAGCGGACCCAGGCGCGGCGTTGCAGCTTGGTGGCCTCCCCGGTGCGCTGCGCCGTCGGCAGCTGTTCCAGCTCCTGCAACACCATGCCCCAGTTGCCCGCCTCGCCGTCGGAATAAGCCTGCGCCAGGCGCACTTCCGGCAAGTCGCCGTTGGTAGCAGCCAGGCCGGACAGCAGTGTCTGCGCTTGGTCGGGACGGCCTTGCGAGCGATAGATGGCGGCGAGGTCGAGGCGGATCCAGGGGCTTTCGGGCGCCAGCAGCAGGGCCTGCTCCAGGTCGGCCTGGGCTTCGGTCAGGTCGCCGCGCTCGCGCGCAGCGGTAGCCTGGGCGCGCAGGTCATCGGCGCGCAGACCGGCCAGCTGGCCCTGCACCTGCGGCGGTGCGCGGTCGGCGAGCTGCAAGGCCTCGGTGCGGCGGCCGGTGCGGCCGAGCACGGTGATCAGGCCGCGCAGGGCGTCGGGGTTATCCGGTTGGCGGCGCAGCACTTCGCGCTCCAGCGCTTCGGCGGCACTGTCCTTCTGCCGCTCGATCAGCACATCGGCATAGGCCACGCGCAGAGCGTCGGGCGCATCCGGCGGGGCGTGGTCGAAAGCCGCTGTGTATTCCTTGTCGGCACCGGGCAGATCGCCGGCGGTGTGCGCGGCCTGGGCACTCTGCACGTGCTGCCAGAAGCTGGCCGAGCGCAATGCGTTGTTCCAATTGGCGGCGCTGGAGGGACGCTCGCGCTGGGCCTGTCGCAACAGGCTCTCGGCATCGGCGAAGCGGCCCTGGCGCAGGCGCAGGATGCCGAGGGCACCGTGAACGTCGGCGTTGCCGGGATGCAGTTTCTGCTGGGCGTCGAGGGACTGCTCCGCCGCATCCAGTTCGCCGCTGTTGATCTGCTGGTAAGTGTCGCGCAGTTCCACGCCCTGCGAAGCGGCCACATGCGATTCGCCTGAGGAGCGCAGGCTGTCGATGCGAGCCTGCACGTCGGCATCGCGGCCGACGATGTTGAGATAGCGCGCATAGCGCGGCGCATCGTCGGGGCGTGCCTGCAGCCAAAGCAGGGCCTGGCGCCAGGCAGCACGGGCATCGACACTCACCGCCGAGCCCTGGGTCAGCTCGGCGAGGCGGTCGATGCCTTCACGGCGGGCGCTTTCGCGGTAGCTCAGATGCTGGGCGTAAGCCAGCGCAAAGCGCGGCTCTTCGGGATGCTTGCGCGCCAACTCGCCCAACGCATCACGCGCGGGGCCCCAGCCATCGGGCGTGGCCCCGAGCGTCTGGTAGTACTCCAGAGCCACCGGACCATCTGGTGGATTGCCGCCAAAAGCCTCGCGATAAGCTGCCACCGCGCCGGCATAGTCGCGTGCCGCAGCGAGTGTGCGAGCGCGCGTCAGGGCATCGCCCTTGGCGCTGCCGGCCGCGGTGCCGCCCTGCATGGCCTTGCGCGCCTGCGCCAGGTACGGAGAGTTCGGCGCCACGGCGGAAAGGCGGTCGAGGTACTGCTGCGCCTGCAAGGGATTGCCGGCCTGCGCGTTGAGCGTAGTGAGGCGTTCCAGCGCCTCGGCGTTCTTCGGATCGGCGGACAGCACCCGCTCCCAGGCTTCGCGCGCGCGCTTGGGCTGCTCGCGCTGGTCCCAGAAACGACCCTGCTCAACCAGTTGGCGCGTGGCGGCGTCGTCCTGGGCATGAGCGGGCGTGCCGCCGAGCACCAGTCCCCCGAGCATCAGCCCGGACATCAATTTCAAGGCTAGTCGTGCCATTGTGTTTTTAGTTTGCCGCTGCTGTCCAAACGGTAACGACGCTCGATCCAACCCTGACCGAACAGGTTCAGTACCTGCTCATAGTAGCGCGCCGGCTGGCCCACCAGACCGGACGCCGTATCGGCGGCAATGCGCTGCTGCGCGGCCTGCAGCAGGTCGTCAGCCCCCAGCTTCTGGTAGAACGGCAGCAGGGCCCCCTCCACCCCCGCCGGGGCGAGACCCTCGGGCGCGCGCCCGTCGGGGAAGCAGCGCTCCGGCAGGCGATTGGCCTTGCGGATGAAATCGACGTAGGGCTTGAGGGCGTGGCGCATGCGCTCGTCATCCGGCGTGCCGGAAGCGCCGATGCCGGCCCATAGGTAGACCCGCACCGCGTCGTAGCTGCCGCGACCGTCGCTGGCCACGTCCTTGCGCGGGCCGTCGGCGGTCAGCACGAACCAGTCCGGCACGCAGCCGCTGGGCGCGATGTCGGGCAGCAATTTCAGATAACCGTCGAGAATGGCGCGCCAGGGTCCTTTGGGATCCATCGTCGCGAAGTAGGCGAACTGGAATGGCGGGATGTAGCTCGGATTGAGGCGCGGGCCGTCCGGCGTGTCGAAACCCGCCGGCCCTGGCAGCAACAGGGTACCGCGCTTGAACGAAACGGTTTCACTCGCCGCCACCAGCTTGAGCATGGCGCGGCCGGTGTCGCTGTAATCGGCACGCTGCCACAGGCGCCCGGCTTCGAGCAGGTCGTAGGCCAGCCACAAGTCGGCGTCGGCGGCGGAATTCGGATCGAGCACGTTCCAGTGGCTCTTGTCGTCCTGCCCCCACAGCCAGGACGGCAGGTGCTGGCGCAGGTCGCCCTGGGCCAGGTTCTCCCGGGTCCAGTCGAGGATGTGCTCGAAGCGCTTGCGGTCGTTGGCCACCAGGGCGAAGAACAGGCCATAGGCCTGCGCCTCGGACACGGTGCGCGCCTGCGCCGTCCACTCCACCACGCGACCGTCGTCCTGCACGAAAGCATCGGCGAAGTGTTCCCAGCCGGGCCAGGACAGCGCTGCCGGTGCGGCCGGCGCTTTCGCAGGCGCGGCCTTGCCGGCGGCAGCACCGGCCGTGCTCATCCCAAGCAGCGCGGCGCAGACCGTCGCCAGCAACAGCTTGGGCCAGAGACGGACCAAGGCCGGCCTCAGGCTTTCTTCAAACGGCGCTGCGCGCGGCGGCGCAGAAGGACATAGGCCAGCATCGCGGCCAGTGCGGCGAAGACAAAGCTCAGCGGTCCGACCAGGTAGGGATGCAGGTAGAACCAGTGCTGGATGACGTAGTACCAGGGCAGCGAACCGATGCCGTACTGCGTTTCGAACTGGTAGCCGCTGACCTGGCCGTTGACCACCAGCGACAGATCGCCCTGCACGAACTGGCTCAACGCCGGATCAACCAGCGCGTTGGCGACTTCGGCCAGGCGGCCCTGGTCACCCGCGGTAATCACCACCGCGGCATGGCCATGACCATAGGGTGAGGAGGTGCCCATGATGGCGCCCATGGTGCGCCCGGCGCCGGACAGTACCCGGCCGGCGAATTTCAACGCGCCGGGAAGATCCCTGCCCTCGACCATCGCCTGCCAGCGCGCCACCGCGCCGTAGCTGCGCAACTCTGCACCGCGCGTGCCGAACTGAAGCGGCAATCGGTCTTGCCATTCCGCGAGTTCGGGCGTCTGGCCGCTACGGCCGATCAGCAACAGGTCGCGGTCGGAGTAGCTGGAGGCGTTGGCCACCGTGTCCACGGTCAGGCGCAGGGCCGACATGCCGGTGACATGGCCAAGGTGGCCGGAGACGGTGAGCAGCGCGCTCAGCGCGTCCTCGTCCGCCGCGTCCGGCACCAGGAAAGCACTGTGCGACAGGTCCGCGTACGTGGCGAACGGCAGCCCGCCCTCGCGCAGGCGGCCGAGGTCCGGCCACAGCGCGTAATGGGCGAAATGCTGGAAGTGCAGCGTCGAATCCGGGTCGATGCCGCCGACCAGGGCGCGCACGTTGAAATCCTCGCAGGCCTTGGACACGTTGCGGCGGAAGATGTACTGCATCGACAGGTCATTCTGCAGGCCGAAGCGGCTGGCCGGCAGGTACAGCTTGATCTGGTCTGCCACCTGCGTGGTGCTGGCGCTGCTGACCTGCCCCGCCTTGTTCAGCACCGAAGCACCGACCAGGCCGTCGTTGAGGAACAGGTTGAGGGAAGAGCCGGCCGCGGTGGCCGGGCTGTAGCGATAACGCAGCTCCAGCGTGGCGCCGTCCTGGCGGTAGAAATAGATGTCCGGCGGCAAGCGGAACTTCAGGTTCATCGGCGCCGGCGTCAGGCCTTCGACCGTCAGCGGCTCGGTGCCCATCAGATTCTTCAGCGGCAAGGGCAGATCCGGATCGGCCCAATGCGGCGAGGCGTCACGCGCGACTTCCTTGGGCAGGTCGATGGAGCGGATCTCGGCGATGTCGCCGCTGGTGGCGTAAGCGCCCAGGGCCAAGGCCTGCGCCACCATCACCAAGCCGGCTTCGTCCGGCGCTTCCAGCAGCAGCAGGCGCGCCTGCGGTTGCGCCGGGTTGGCGATGACGCGCAGGCGCGGCGTCTGCGCAGCCGGGCCGAGCTGGTCGGCCATGACCGAGCCAACGCGCAGCACCACACCGTACCCCTGCGGCAGCACGCCGATGCGCACCGGGAATTCGGCGCCGCGGTAGTCGGCTTGCGCGCCGAACCAGGAAGCCATGATGGCCGCGGCGGTATAGGCCTCCTTGCCGACGCCGGTGGAAGCGAAACTCACCGGCAGACGCAACGGGCGCTGGTCGGCGGCATCGAAGAACGGACGTGGCAGCACGCCCAGCGCCGGCGCGGAAGTTAGCGGAGCGTAGGACAGTTCCAGGTAACTGCGGTTGCTGACGATGCTCCACAGGCTGGTATAGGCCGGATCTTCGCAGTCGGTGGTGTAGTGCTGCACCGCCTCGAAGCGCAACTGATTGAACTCGCCGAACAGCGCCGGGTTGAGATCGATGACCTTTTCCGCGCCGCTGGCCGAAGCCGCGTCCAGCGGCAGCGTCACCTGCAACTCGTCGTTGATCAGGACATTGAGATGGCTGAGGTTGGGGATCAGCGAGGGCGAATGCGAATACAGCACATGCAGGCGCGCCTTGGTCACTACCTGGTCGCGGCGCACCGAGACCGGGATCGAGGCCTGGCCGAATACGGTCTGCAGACGCAGCGGATAGCGCTGGCCCAGGTCTTCCAGCTTGAGGCTGTGGCCGGCGTCGGCGTAGGCCTGGTCGGTGGATTTGACCTCCGTGGTTGTAGCGGGTGCAGGGGGGACGACATCCGCAGCTTGCACCCGCGGGGCGAAGGATAGTCCGGTGAACAGGCTCAGCAATACCGCGGCGGCGACCTGGCGGCGCAGGCCGCGGCGCGCCAGCTCCACCGTGCGCTGCCCGACCCAGCGGAAGAAGCGCGAGGTGCCGATGAGCGAGAACTTGGTCACTTCGCCCAGCGAATGCAGCGGCCTGTCATCGCCGTAGGAACCACGCCACTTCAACCAGGCATCCGCCCGGCCGTAGAGCGCATAGACGATCTGGCTTTCCTGCGGCAGGCTCAGTTCGCCGAACTCCAGCGCCAGGACCTGGCTGCCCGAGCGGCGCACGGTCGCGGCGGTCCAGACTTCACGCGATGAAGGAATCAAGGCCACTTCCACGGTCTCCCCAAGAGTCAGTTTCAGTTCCGGCGGCGTCGCCAGCAGCAGGCCGCCGTTCGACAGGTCTTCTGTTTGTGCTTCGATGATGTCCTCGCTGCCGGGACGCCGCAACCAGGCCGGGACCTGGGTGCGCACGCGCACCGACTGGCGCACCTGGCGTGTCTCCGAAGCCACGCACAGCGCCGCGCCCAGGATTAGCAGGTTGTACACCGTCCACACCAGATTCAGCGCCACGGTGTCGGTCCATTGCGGATTGCCGAAGGCGAAGCGCGTCAGAGCGGCCACCACACCGATGCTGTTGAGCAGGTACAGGAAATAGTAGGGACGCGCGATGTTGCCGTCGAAATAGTCGCGGTCGACCATGCCGCCCTTGGCAGTGACGTTGAACTTGCCCAGCTTGGGATTGATCAGCGCCAGGGTGGTCGGCACCAGGATGAAGATCGCCAGCACCGTTTCGTAGACCTCCGGCCAGAACGAGTGGCGGAAGCGTCCCTGCAGACGCGAGTTGGTGGTGATGGCGAGCAGCACGTGAGGCACCGCGTAGGCGAAGATCATCAGGCCCTGGGCATGAATGATCTGGATGTTGAACAGCAGGTAGGCCAGCGGCGAGGTCAGGAACACCAGGCGCGGGACACCATAGAGGAAGTGCAACATGGCGTTGAAATAGCACAGGCGCTGACCCAGGCTCAGGCCAGGGATCAGCAACGGATTGTCGATGCGCAGGATCTGCGCCATGCCGCGCGCCCAGCGGATGCGCTGGCCGACGTGGGCCGAGAGCGATTCGGTGGCCAGGCCCGCCGCCTGCGGGATGTTGATGTAGGAGGAATGCCAGCCGCGCGAATGCAGGCGCAGAGCTGTATGCGCGTCCTCGGTCACGGTCTCCACCGCGATGCCGCCGATTTCCATCATGGCGGTGCGGCGGATCACGGCGCAGGAGCCGCAGAAGAAGGTGGCATTCCAGAAATCGTTGCCGTCCTGGAGCAGGCCGTAGAACAGTTCGCCCTCGTTCGGCACGCGACGGAAGATGCGCAGGTTGCGCTCGAACGGATCGGGCGAGAAGAAGTGATGCGGCGTCTGGATCAGCGCCATCTTCGAATCGGCGACCAGGGTGCCCATGGTCAGCTGCAGGAAGGAGCGCGTGGGAATGTGATCGCAGTCGAAGATGGCGATGAATTCGCCCTGGGTCTGGGTCAGGGCGTGGTTGATGTTGCCGGCCTTGGCGTGCTTGTTGTCGGGCCGGGTCAGGTGGGTGACGCCGACCTCCGCGCAAAACTGGCGGAACTCCTCGCGCCGTCCGTCATCCAGCACGTAGACCCGGAACTTGTCCGCCGGCCAGTCGATATCCAGTGCGGCCAGGATGGTGGGGCGTACCACCTTGAGCGGCTCGTTGTAGGTGGGGATGTAGATATCCACCATCGGCCACTGCGAGGAATCTTCGGGCAGAGGCGCCGGCATGCGGCCGAGCGGCCACAACACCTGGAAGTAGCCCAGCACCAGGATCAGGAAGGCGTAGATTTCGGCGCCAACCAGTCCGAATGCCATGAACAGGTCGAGGGAGTTGTATTCCAGCCCGATGGGCAGGGTGGAGGTCAGTCGCCAGTAGAGATAGCGGCTGCTGAAAGACAGGGACAAGGCCATCATCGCCAGCGACACATGCCGGCCGCCGCGACGGCGCACTGCGATAGCCAAGGCCAGGGCTGCTGCGCCCGTACCAGCCTGCCAGCCCAGGGTCAGGGGTGCCGTCACCACGCAGAAAAAGCAGACCAGCAACACCGCCAGCACCACGATGACTACAGGGGTACTGGTCCAACCCGACCTCGGGGAAGTGCCGCTATCCGGTCCATCCTTGGCGGAAGTCGGCACGCGTCAGCGTTCTCCGCGTCCAGCCGCCTTTGGCGGCAGCACGGCCAGGGCCCGCAGGCGCTGGAATACATCGCCGACCGGCCGGTCGGCGGCCATGGCGGGAAGCGAGATTTCCTGCGGTTCCGGCCGCAGCGGCAATTCGAGATGTAGGTTCACCTTGGGCGCGCTGTCGCTAATGCTGCCCCGCTTCAGCCGCTCCAGAGCGTCGCTGATCCGCGAGGAAGCCGGCGCAGCGCCCGCCGCGGCCGGAGTTGCTGCTGCGGCTGTGACCGGAACCGACCTCACCGAGATTGGCTGGATCACCGGGGCCTTGACCACAACCAACTGGGCCGAGGCCGTTTCGGCGCAGGAGGCTGCCTCGGGCTTCAACGGATCGGCCGGTTTCCCGGCGGAACGCACCACCCGTAGCGGCGCAGCCGAGTCGCCGTGTTTGAAGCTGCGGTAGGCGAAGTCGTTCAGATGCATATGACTCAGCAACTTGTCGACGTCGTTGTAATCACTGTTCATGGCGCAGCTCCTGCTTTGAAACGGCTTTCGTGCATCAGGCGGAATCTGAGGACATCGTCCGCGCCGCTGGGACTTTCAACCTGGCGCAACTCCAACCCTTCGCCCGCCCCGATCTGGCGCAGCCATTCCGCATAAAAACCTTCGAACAGGGCCGCGCTCCAGATCAGCCCTGCTTCGCCGAACCAGGCGCGCAAAGGCGAACAGCCATGGACCAGGTCGACCGCGTCCTGGTGTTCCTCCACCGCCATCCAGCCCCAGTCCCGCGCTGCCAGGAAGCTTTGCGCGGCGATTTCAAGCTCGGAGAGTTTGTCCACCTTGCCCAGGGGATGGTCCGTGGCCAGACGCACACCGGTGGCGTAGCACAGTGCGCGCACCTGATCGGCACCGACATGCCGCAGCAGTTCGAGCATGGATTGGCGCAGGACCAAGTCGGCTCCGGCGGGTCTGGCGCTATCGCGCCAATACGCCAGACTCTGGTCCGAAGCGCTCTTCGACTGGGTCGCCATGCCGCACTGTCCTGGTTCAGGCCATCGATCAAATCACTAGTGACTTGATAGTACCCACATATTGCGCCCTTCCAGTGGCAACTAGTTAATAAGTTTTATGATTTTTGGGCAATATCGGATGCGCAGCGCCGCTCGGCTGCTTACAGCTACCGGTCAATCCCACCCGCCGCCGGTGTGCTCGCCACCGCCCAAACGGTCCCGCTGCGATCCTGCACCACCAGGGCCAAGCGGTCGCCGCTTTCTTCCGGCCGCAACTGCTCGGTCAGTTTCAGGGGCTGATTGCGCCACTCCCCCACCTTGCGGATCGAACGCACCACGTTGGCATACACCAGCTTGCGGCCGGCATTCTCACCACCGCGGATGCTGGTGCTATCGGTGCTGTCGAAACTGAGCAGGTAGACATCCGCCGATGCACCGGCACCACCGGTGGAGTCGATGCCGAGGCTCACCTCCCTGCCGTTGCGCCGGATGGTGGAGGCCGCGCTTCTCGCCTCGCGCCTGGCCGAGGCGACGGTGGCGGATACATCACTCCGGTTCGATCCGATCACGGCGCTTTTGCCCTCCACCACCAGCTGCGGTGTGTAGACCTCGAAGCCGCGGACCG
>JAQGNS010000613.1 GCA_028291705.1 Nevskia sp. | reverse complement strand
ACTGCCCGATGGAACCGATCAGCCTTAAATCACCCTGGGGTTTCCGCCGCATGACCGGCCTGGTGCTGACCGCCGGCGGCGCCCGCGGCGCCTACCAGGCCGGCGTGCTCAAGCGCATCGGCGAAATACCCGCGCTGCGCAACCGGCCTTCGCCGTTTCCCATCGTCGCCGGCGCTTCCGCCGGCGCCATCAACGGCACCGCCGTGGCCGGCTACAGCGCCAATTTCCACGAAGGCACCCGTTTGCTGGCACAGCTATGGGGCCAGCTTGGTGCGCGCCAGGTGTATCGTCCCGATCTGCTGTCCCTGGGCCGCAACGCCCTGCGGCTGGTGCTGGACGTGGCGCTGGGCCCGATGTTCGGCGCGGGACGGGTGCAATCCTTCGTCGATACCTCGCCGCTGCGCGCCTTCCTCGCCGCCAATCTGCCGATGGAGGGCATCGCCGCCTCGATCCGCAGCGGGCACCTCTACGCCTTGGCCATCACCGCCACCGGCTATCACTCCGGCAAGGCCTTCACCTTCATCCAGGGCAAGCCGGGGCATCCCCTGTGGAACAAGAGCCGCCGGGTGGCACTGCCGGTGGCGCTCGGCGTGGAACACGTCTACGCTTCCGCCGCCATCCCGCTGGTGTTTCCACCTGCGCCGATCGTGGTGGCCGGAGCCACGGCCTATTTCGGGGACGGCGCGCTGCGCTTGGTCACGCCGTTGAGCCCCGCCATCCGCCTTGGCGCCGAGCGCGTCTTTGCCATCGGCGTGCGCAACCAGAATGCCGCCGACGACCTTTTGCGCACCGAGCTGGCCTCGGATGCCGACGTGGTCGAAGCCAAGGCGCGCCTGCGCAGCCCGCCGCTGGCCCAGGTCTGCGGCGTGTTCATGAACGCGATCTTCCTCGATCACCTCGACGCCGATGTCGATCACCTGCGGCGCATGAACGAACTGGTTGCGGGTTACCAGTGCGCCACGCCGGGCAAGGCGGTGGTGCCGAGCCGGGTCAGCGAACCAATGCGCATCGTCGAGCCGATGATCGTGTCGCCGTCCGAGGACCTGGCCATGATCGCCAGCTCCCTGCAGCACCGCATGCCGCGCGCGGTGCGCTACCTGATGGATGCCCTGGGAACCCCGGACGCGCAGAGCGCCGACCTCACCAGCTACCTGCTGTTCGACAGCGAATTCACCCGGGCGCTGATCGATATCGGTTACCGCGATGCGGCGCAGCGCATCGCCGAGATCGAACACTTCCTGCTGGGCGCGGAAACACAGCAGGCCGGCGAGGCCGCAGCGGCCGGGCGCTAAATACTTCGGGCCGCGCGCCGTCCAAACGGCGCGCGGCTCGGGACGTATCTCAGCGGCGGACTGAGCGGACCGCGACGGTGTCGGCCAGGTTGTCGGCGTCGTACTTCAGCGCCTGCCGGGGCAGGTCGACGAAGAACATTTCTCCCTCGGATGTCTTGGGCAGCATGCCCACCTTGAGTGCCGGCACATAAGCCCGGCGGCCGGAGATCTTCACCGGCCGCAGCACCACGGCCATTTGCACGCTGACTTCTTCGCCGTTGGCCGCCTGTTCGACGTGCGCCAGGATGGCTTTCTTCATCGCGTCCGCATCCTTCAGCGCCAGCGAGCGCAGGGCGGGATGGTAGGCGAGGGCGGGCCAGCGCAGATCGACGCCGATCAGTTCGCCCGAGGCGGCGGAGGTGAGTTTCGCCACACTGCCTTCCACCATGATGCCATCGACGCTGCGCAGCGCATAGGTGAAGACGCCGTCCACCAGCGCTCCGTCCCGGTCGTTGCGTGGCGCAGCCGGCACGGCGTCGCCCGCCGCCACGGCCTTGTCGTCGCGCAGCGAGGTGAGGCCGGTCTGCAGGAACAGGATCTGGGACTGATCGAGGCCGATCTTCGCCAGGAACTCCTGGTGGTCCTTGCCGACGCGCTCCTTGATCCGCGCCGCCTCGTCATAGGCCACCGGCAGCAGCGCCGCGCTCTTCTTCACCAGACGGATGCGTCCCGATCCGGCGTCCGCGCGCGCCGCGTACTGGTCGTTGTTGACGTAATCGCTGCCCTTGCGCGGTGTGGCGCGCTCCACCTGCAGTGCGCTTTCCAGTTGCGGCAGGGTGTGCAGTTTAAGCGGATCAAGCTGAGTTGCCGGCAGCTTGCGGATTGCCTCCAGCCGCTCCGTCAGGCGGGCGCTGTCGAAGCGCGGGTAAGCTGCATCGACCGCCTTGGCGTAGTCCTTGGTGAAAAAGGATGCGGCATCGGGGCCGGAGCCCAGATCGTTGTCGGCGGCGAGCGCCGCCGGGGCGCTGCCCAGCGCCAGTGCGGCGGCGGCCAGCAGTTGCAGGATTGATTTGCCGAATTTCATGGTGGGTTCCCCCGTTGATTGCTTGAATGCGCAGGTCATTTGCGGATCAGGTTCAGTGCGGCAGCGAGCCGCCGCCTTCAGACGGCGAGCACTCGCTGATGTAGCGCGTCACCACGAAGTTCGCCGGTGTATCGGCGTGGTTGACCCAGTACTGTTCGGACAGCGCGTCGTGCGCATGCGCCGAATCCTTGCCGTAGGCGCGCGCCACCGGACAGGTGGACTTGTAGGCGTTGTACCAGTGGTCGACGTGATACATGTCGTCCACCCAGGCCTTGGCGACGCCCTGGCCGAACATGCCGTCCCAGGCCAGATCGGCGTACTCGTCGACGTAGGGCGAGCCGATCCACATCAGACCGTGGAAGCCCATGATGGCGTGCACCCCGCCGGTGGCGACCGGATCCCAGGAACTGCGCTTGTCCCACTGCATGCTCTGGCAGGATGACATCTGGTAGAAGCGCGAGCGGCCGCCGGAGGCCTTGCCCAGCTTCATCTGGTTGACGTTCAGCCCGCACTCGCCGTGGTCCTGGGTGTGCATGCTGCCGACCCAGCCGACGCTGTCGTCATGGCCGTGCAGGCAGATCAGGCCGGCATCGGTGCTGTCGATGTTGCCGTTGTCGTTGGCCCAGTTGTTGATCGAGGGATCGGCGTAACGCCCCACGCTGACAAACTGGAAGTTGCGCCACACCTGGGCATTGCCCAGCGCGCCCATCTCCTGGCGCCAGGCCATGCACATATCGTCCCACCAGTCGCGCTCGGCCCCGGGACAGTTGCCGTCCCACTTGGTGACCGCCGAAGTCCATACCGATCCGGCGCAGGCCGCACCCGAACCGAGTGCGAACGCCAGCGCCAGCGAATACAGGATGCCGCGTAACGATCTAGACATTGCCGTGTCCTCCCCTTGATTGCGCGATGCGCGCGGACTTGTTGCCGGGCCAACAGTAGGCAGGTTCGGCGATGCCGCTTGTGAACCGCAGCACAGGGGGTACGACTCATCTGGGGGGTAAGGCGATGCCAACTGTGACCGGCCGCTCAGCGGCCGCAGGAAACGGCCCGGTCGCTGCGCGCCTGCGTCGCGACCGGGCCGTTGCGTTTGATTCGCCCATAAAACATTTTGACAGAAATGTTTTATGGGACTAGGATTCGGCCATGGATTGCGGCGGCGCGGCGCGTCATGCGGCCGTTGCGCCGCGCAGAGCCCGGCAAGGGCCGCGTTTCGCCGGCCGGGTTTCCGGGGCGCCACCGAGGAGAGCATCGTGAAGAAGTACGATCGCGACAGGGGCCTGTCGATGTTCGACGAGGTCTATTGCGGAGATCTCGGCCAGTTGCCGGCGGCGGGCGCGTCGAAATTCATCGACCACATGCTCGAAACGTTGTTCGCCGAGCTGTGGGCGGACGGCACCCTTAGCATCCGCGACCGCCGCCTGCTGCTGCTCGGCGCCATCGCCGCGCAGGGTGACGACACCACCTTCACCATCCAGGCCCGCTCGGCGTTGAAGCGCGGCGAGCTGAGCGGCGAACAGCTTGATGCGATGGCCTTGTTCCTGACCCAGTACGTCGGTTATCCCAAGGGTTCGCGCGTGTTCCGCGTGGTCAACGAAGTCAAGGCCGGGGCAGTGAAGAAATGATGGAAGGAAGCGATCGCGCGCAGTCCCCATCGTCATCCGCGCGCAGGGCGCCCCCGACACGGTGTCCGGAACGGCGGGTGCGGGAGGGGCTCGCAGCGCCTGCGATATGCCACCTCCTCTCGGGGGCGCATCCGCCTGCTCCCGCACCCACGCTTCGCGACGCCGTGTCGCAGGCGGAACCCGGTCTTGCCGTTCTCCGTCCGGCTTGCGGAGCGAAACCGTGATGCTCCCCGGCTACTGGTTCTCCAGAAACCCCGACAAGGCCTGGGCCGAGAAATTCTTCCTCGGCTTCATCCCGGTCTTCTTCGCCTACAACGCCCTGATCCAGAAAATGGGCTGGCTCGACGTCGGCAATTTCTGGCACATCGCCCAGAACCTGCTGATGTGGCTGCCGTACTGTCTGTTGCTGCCGCTGTACCTGCGCCGTCACAGCGGTGTGCCCTGGCGCGACAGCTTCTGGTTCAAGTTCAACCTGTACATGTTCGTTTATGTTTTCTTCGCCACCTATTTCCACACCGAGTACTTCTTCAAGACCTTGGGCATCCGCTACCGCTTTCCCCATGTCAGCCTGTACCTGGACTCAGCGCTGCTCGGACCGGACGAGTCCAGCGCCATGCAGAACTTCGAGAAGGTGCCGCTCGGCATGTACTTCAACGCCGTCGCCTTCTTCATCGTCTACCACACCGCTTCGGTGATCTGCATGCGGCGGGTGAGAAGCCTGACGCCCGCGGCGCCGAAGGCGCTGCGCTACTTGCTGTGGCTGATCACGGTGGCGGTCACCGCCTACTTCTTTGCCTGGGCCGAGACCTTCCTCTACGTCAACTCCTCGGCCAGAGCCAATGTCTGGTACGTCGATATGCCGCGCATGCTCAGCCTGGGTTCGGCCTGCTACGCCCTGTATTTCATCGTCAGCTTTCCCAATGTGTTCCGCCTCGACGAGGAGGCGCAGGGGGAGCGCTGGTCGCTGTCGCGCTGCGTCATCGAGGCATCGTTCGTCAGCATGGTGGTGTTGCTCCTGCTGGACCTGTTCACCTGGCTGGTCGGCCCGATTGCCTGAGTGAGGGTATCCATGCCTCTTCGTCCGCAAGTGATAACCGCCGGCCGCAACAGCAAACGGCCGGCGATCGAGCCGGACGAGGCCGCCCCGGAGCGCTTCGCGGATCTGCTCGGTGCGATCTACCAGGGGCCTTACGAGCAACAGCCCTGGAGCGGCGCGCTCAATCGCATCCAGATGGATTTGAAGGCATCGTGGGCGGCGTTGCTGCTGCGTCCGGCCGCCGAACATTTGCCGGCGCACCTCGTCGCCGCCGGCGGCCCGCTGTGGCTGGCGGAGGATTCGCCCTACCTGCCGGGCGGCCGCTGTCCGCCCGGTGTGCCATTCCACGATCTGCCTTGCGACCGCATGCTCCCGGTGCAGGATATTTCCGGTGATGGCCGCGCTCCGCGCCACGCCATCGGCGCCGACATCCTGGTAGCGCCGGACGTGCGCGTGCGCCTGCGCATCTGCCGCGGCGGCCGGGAGGGCGCGTTCAACGAGCAGGATCTGCGCTACGGCGAATCGCTGTTGCCGCACTTCAAGCGCGCGCTGCACGGCTATTTCTTGCAGAGCCGCCGTGATGCGGAGAACCGCTTGCTGTCGCAGGCCGTGGAGCGGTTTGGCCTGGGCCTGGTGCTGCTCGACCAGGGCGGTGCGTTGCTGAGCAGCAACGGCGCCGCCGACGGCATCCTGCGCCGCAAGGATGGCTTGCGCCTGCTCAACGCCATGCTGGCCTGCGATGCGCCGGCCGAAGACCGCCGCCTGCGCGGCATCATCAAGGGGGCGCTGCAACGCGCCGCCTGCGGTGCCGCCGGCGAGGGTGTTGCGGTGTCTGTTACCCGGACCGATGGCTGTTCCCGCCTCGGCCTGGTGGTGCAGCCGCTGGCGCCTGGTCCGCTCGACGAGGGCCGGCGCCGCCCGGCAGTGACGGTATTCCTGCGCGATCCCCTGGAGGACTGCAATCCCGCGCCATCCGCCGTGGGCCAGTTGTTCGGCCTGACGCGGGTGGAAACCCGGCTGGCCCTGGAAATGACCAATGGCGCCACGCTGGATGAGGCCGCCGCCATACTCGACATCCGCCGCAACACGGCGCGCACCCACCTGCGTTCCATCTTCGCCAAGGTTGGAATCCAGCGTCAGGCGGGGTTGGTCAGAGTTATTTTGAACAGCGTCGCCGTCATGGCGGGCTGAGGCGGCCGAACCCTTGCAAAGAATGGTTTTCCGGCATCGTCGCCCTATAAAAAGAGCGGCCGATCATGCGGCCTTACTTCGAATTAATTTCGCAAGTTGTTGATTATTATGGCCGTTTTAACAACGGCATCCATCTATCAGGCCAGCCAGGGGAGTGTCTTGCCAACGCGTCCGCCACCAGGACTTGCAGCGGCGACACCCTCCGGAAATTAAAGTCCCGGGCGATAATTTAGTTTTTCTAATCTCTGATGGTAGAAAAAATCAATTGTTGCAACGCAACAAGGGGTGTTTAATACACCACATGAAGTGAGTGGGTCAAGACGGATCCCGCTTCGAACATCTCCTCCAGATCCCGCACCTATGGGATCTTTCAGGCCACATCCTTACCGATGTGGCCTTTTTTTATGTCCGCGGTGAATCCGGTCGG
>JAQGNS010000583.1 GCA_028291705.1 Nevskia sp. | reverse complement strand
TGTCGTCGCCGCAAGCCGTCAGCAAAAACGGCGTCATCGCCATGGCGGTGGTCAGCAGGCTGTCGCGGAATGATTTGAGCATCGGTGTTCTCCCTGGAAGAGCGTTCCGCACCCCAACGGGCGGATTCGCAAAAGCTACACGCAGCGACAAGCGCCGTCTATGGATTCCCAGTGGTGTTTGTGATGCAGGTAGCAAATTATCCACAGCGGCCCTGCTGCCGGGCTGAATCCGCGAGCCCCGTTCGCGGATATCATATGCGCTGCCGGGCACGCTGCCCCGCTTGATTCCGGAAGATACAGGTCTGTTTGTATGTCGAGTTTGAACCGCTGCATCGCCGCCATCGATTTCGGAACCTCCAATTCCGCCGTCTGCCTGGTCAATGAAGGGCAGACTTTCCTGGTCCCCCTGGAACACGGCCGGGAGACGATTCCGACTGCGGTCTTCTACAACGCCGAACAGCGCACCACGGCTTTCGGCCGGCAGGCGTTGGCGGAGTATGAGGAGGGCAGTGAAGGGCGCCTGATGCGCTCCCTCAAGAGCCTGCTCGGCAGCGAACTCCTGGGGGAAACCACCCTCATCGGCGGCAAGCCCGTGGCCTATCGCCAGATCATCGGCGAATTCCTGGCGCACCTGAAGGAAGTAGCCGAGTCGCACGCCTCCTGCCGCCTGACCCACCTGGTCCTCGGTCGGCCGGTGCATTTCGTCGACGACGACGAAGCACGGGATCGTCTCGCCGAGACAACCCTGACCGAGATTGCCAAGGAAATCGGCTTTGAGGAAGTCCGCTTCCAGTTCGAGCCGATCGCCGCCGCGCTCGACTTCGAAGCCACTCTGGAACAGGAGGAATTGGTCCTGGTAGTCGATATCGGCGGTGGTACCTCTGATTTTTCCCTGGTCCGCCTTGGCCCCGCGCTAGCCGGCAAGACGGACCGCTCCGGCGACGTGCTGGCCAATGACGGCATTCACCTCGCCGGCACCGATTTCGACCAGAAGCTGAGCCTGTCCACCGCGATGCGGGAACTGGGTTACGGCTCCGCCGGCACCGATGGCAAACCGGTCCCGGTGGCCGTCTTCCACGACCTCGCCACCTGGCACAAGATCAACTTTCTCTACACCTGGAAGCAGTTGGCCAGCGCCGAGGAGCTCAAGCTGTTCATGGGCGATCTGCGCATGCATCGCCGGCTGATGAACGTGCTGCGCGGCAGGCAGGGCCATCGCATCGCCTCCCACGTGGAAGGCGCCAAGATCGAGATCGCCGAAGGTGGCGCGAGCAGCATGGACCTGGCCTTTATCGAAGGCGATCTGGCCGTGCCCATTGCGGAACAGGTCCTGTCGGCCGCGATCGGCCCCCTGTTGAACCGCATCGTCCAGTCCGCGCTGGACGCGGTGTTACGGGCCGGGATTACCCAGGACGAGGTCACCGTGCTGTATTTCACCGGCGGCTCGACCGGCATCGCCGAATTGCGCAGGGCCTTCCAGAAGACCTTCCCCAAGGCCAGGGTCGCGGTGGGTGACAAATTCGCCAGCGTCGCGCGCGGGCTGGGTGCATCCGCCCCGAAACTGTTTGAAAGCGCCTAGGGCCGTTCAGCCATTCGACGAATGGTGCGTCTGCGCGGCGCGTAGCAGGACATAGACGGCCCCGGTGCCGCCGTCGTGCGGCCGCGCCGAGCAGAAGGCCAGCACGTCCTTGCGGCGGCGTAGCCAGCCATCGAGCAGGGCCTTGATCACCGGACCGCTGTTGGGCGAGCCGCGGCCCTTGCCGTGGATGATGCGGATGCAGCGCACGTCGTTGTTCTGGCAGGCGGCCAGAAACCCCGATACTTCCTGCCGCGCGGCGTCGCGGTTGAGGCCATGCAGATCCAGTTCGGCGCGGATGTGGTAGTTGCCGCGCCGCAGGCGCCGCCATACCGAGTCCTGGATACCTTCGCCGCGGTAGGTGAGGGTGTCGCCGCTTTCGATGTCCTCGGGATCCAGCGTGTCGGACATCATCTCCAGGAGTACGGCCTGCTCGTCCGCCTCGGTGCTGCGCGGGCGCGTGCTGGGTCGGCGTATCACCGGCTCCACCCGGTCGGGAGCGGCATGCGGGCGCACACCGCTCATCGCCGTGCGGAAATCCACGTCCGGCTCGGCCCCGGCGGGGGCGTCGGCAGGAGGTTTTCCGGGCTTGCTGACGGGATCGCGCGACATGCAGGCATGATAGCCCGGCAGACGGTAAACTACTGAGCATTCCCGAGTTTTCACGCGCATGCGCATACTTCTCTCCAATGATGACGGCTGCACGGCTCCCGGCTTGCGCTGCCTGGCCGAACACCTGCGGCCGGTGCACAGCCTGGAAGTCGTGGCGCCGGACCGCAACCGCAGCGGCGCCAGCAATTCCCTCACCATCCTCAACCCGATCCGGGTGCAGAAGCACGCGGATGGCACGTACTGTGTGGACGGCACGCCCACCGACTGCGTGCACCTGGCCCTGACCGGACTGCTCACCGAAACCCCGGACATGGTGGTCTCCGGCATCAATGCCGGCTCCAACCTGGGCGACGACACGCTTTACTCCGGCACCGTGGCCGCCGCCATGGAGGGGCGCCATCTGGGCCTCGCCGCCATCGCCGTGTCCTGCGCCGGGGTCAATCCCCAGCACTACGACACCGCGGCGAAAATCACCCTGCGCCTGATCGAGCGCCTGCAGCGGGCGCCGCTGCCGGGTAATACCATCCTCAACGTCAACGTGCCGGATGTGCCGTATGAGGAATTGCAGGGCATTGAAGTGACGCGCCTGGGCAACCGCCACAAGTCCGAGGACGTGATCGAGTCCCGCGATCCGCGTGGCCGCCGCATCTACTGGATCGGCGCCGCCGGTGCCGAACATGACGGCGGCCCCGGTACCGACTTCCACGCCATACAGGCGAAGCGGGTGTCGATCACGCCGCTGCTGGTGGACCTGACCCGGCACAGTGCCCTTGAGCAGCTCACCGCCTGGGCGCACGAGCTGTGAATGGCCCGATGAGCCCTAAGCCCGGCAGCCATCCCCACAGCCTCGGCCAGGGCCTGACCTCGCCGGCCAGCCGCGCCCGCCTCATCGCCGAGCTCAAGCGGGAGGGCATCACCGACGAGCGCGTGCTGGAAGTGTTGCAGAAGCTGCCGCGCCACGAGTTCGTCGAAGAGGCCTGGCGCGGCGAGGCCTACAAGAACAAACCCCTGCCGATCGGCCAGTCCCAGACCATCTCGCAGCCTTACATCGTCGCGCTGATGACCCAGCTCCTGCTCGAGCCCGCGCCCGGCGGCGCCCCGCGCAAGAAAGTGCTGGAGATCGGCACCGGTAGCGGCTACCAGACCGCGGTACTGGCGGAGCTGGTGCAGAACGTATTCTCGGTGGAGCGCATCAAGACCCTGTCCGAGCAGGCCCGCATCCGCCTGAGCGGCCTGGGCTACCGCAACATCCACTTCGGCTATGCCGACGGCACCGCCGGCTGGGCCGCGCACGGGCCGTACGACGGCATCATCGTCACGGCCGCCGCCACCGAAGTATCGAAAACCATGCTGGAGCAACTTGAGCGGGGCGGGCGCCTGGTGATCCCGGTGGGACCGCCGGCCCAGCAGTCGCTGCGCGTGATCGACCGCGTGCTGGCCAACAAGTGGCAGAGCCGCGACGTCGCCGGCGTCAGCTTCGTGCCCTTGCTGGAAGGGCGCAGCTGATGGCCGCTTTCCAGGAATG
>JAQGNS010000556.1 GCA_028291705.1 Nevskia sp. | reverse complement strand
CGCCGCCTGCAGTCCCGCCACTTCGTTGCGATACAGCGGCGACAGGCCGATACGGAAGTAAGGCCCCACGGTCTGGGAAGTCGTAGCCTGGAAACTCATCTCACTTCTCCCACGGCGTCTGGTGCCGCCCGCGCAACACGATGTCGAAGCGGTAGGCCAGGGCGAATTCGGACTTGCTGTTCTCCCAGTCCAGCGACGATACCAGGCGGTTGCGCGCCTTCTCTTCGGCGATGCAATTGAAGATCGGATCGAACGGCAGCAGCGGATCGCCCGGAAAATACATCTGCGTCACCAGCCGCTGCGCGAAGGCCTCGCCGAACAGCGAGAAGTGAATATGCGCCGGCCGCCAGGCATTGTAATGGTTGCGCCAGGGATACGCCCCCGGCCGTATGGTGGTGAAGCGGTAGCGGCCTTCCGCATCGGTGACGACCTGGCCGAGCCCGGTGAAGTTGGGATCGAGCGGCGCATCGTGCAGATCGCCTTCATGCAAATAGCGTCCGGCCGCATTGCACTGCCAGAGCTCCAGCAGCGCGTTCGGCAAAGCCTTGCCGTTCTCGTCGAGGACGCGACCCGTCACGATGATGCGCTCGCCGATGGATTCTCCGGCATGCCCTGCCGTCAGGTCCGCCGCATGCTTGCCGATGGTCGTTGCCGAGAACACCGGCCCCGTCATTTCAGACAACGTTGCCGGAATCTCGATCAGGGGCTGCAAAGGCCCGCGCTTCACTGTCGAGCCGTAGGCCGGATGCACGAATTCCGGCTGCGTATGCCACCAGGGCTTGCGGTACCCCTTCAGATCAGACATGCCGCTCCTCATCAAAGATCGCTTCAAACGCGGCATGGTCGGCCAGCGTTCATCGAAGTCTGTAGTTCCAAACCGGGTGAGCCCGGAAGCCTTGCATGGTCTCCGCCCAGCGGCTCCGTGCGCAGACCAGGTCCGGCATCCGGCGCGGCGCCGGCAATGCACATGCCTGCCATGCTGTAAAGAGCCCGCAGGAGACCGCCCGACGCAATGCTGCCGGTGTCTACGCAAGAAGCAGACCGCTCGGTATCGGCCAATGGAATCAAATCAGTAGCTCACGGAAGAAAGACAGACCCAACGCGGCAGAACAAGGAAAATCCGCTGCTGTCGTCGGCGTCGATTCGCTCCGGCACATCCCGCCTGTATTGCATATCTGCAACACCTTCATTTCAAAACCGCACGGCCGTTCAAACAAACGGACATTCCCGGCCTCGCTGTTTTTCCATATGCGGAAGCTTCCGCTCCGGTTCGCAATCGGCGGGGCATTTGCAGCACCAGCGAGCGAACCCCGGAAGAAGACTGCGCGATCGAGCGGAGTCTTCTTCCGGGCGGCAAGATGTCGCTACGCCAAGCTTCGCCTCGAACTACCGGGCAAACGACACCAGCAGACCCAGGGCGACCTGCTGGATGTGCTCGCCCACACCGAACGTGTCGGTGGAAGACGGCAGGTTGCTGTAGGCAGCGGAAGGACCGTTGTCGAGCACGCTGTACAAGCCGTAGACGGAAACCATGCGGCGGTACAGGTAGTACGTCAGGCCGGCGTTGTATTGACTGCCGTTGAGGCCCGCGGTGTTGCAGAAGGCACCGCCGGTGAGTTCGCAACTGCCGTTTTCCGCATGCGTGTAAGTGGCGATGACACGGAAGCGATCATTGATCTGGTGTTCGGCGCCCACGGTGTACGAAACCCGCTCGTAGCGCTGGAAGCGCCCGTCCAGACCACCGAAGTCGTGGAATTGCAGCCGCCCCACCTCACCCCAGACCGCGGTGTCGCTGGTGTGATACACCATGGTGAGGCGATTGGCCTCATCCCTGGATTGCACGGCAGGCGCGCCCTTGGGCAAGCCGCTGCCGATGTTCGACAACGGGCCGGTAGGATCGCCGCCGAATGCATCCATATGAACTTCCTGCGCCAGGGCGACCGAGAACCCGCCGTGGATGTAACGTGCGCCCACCGACCAGAATTCATTGTTGGTCGACTGGTTTTTACCCGCATCCGGTGAATACTGGCCCAGGAAGTGGAAGCCGTAAATCGATGGCGTGTAGTAATAAATGCTGTTCACACGCCGCTGGTTGAAGCTGCTGGCCGAACCGGAGCCATAGGGTGCCTTGGCGGCCAGATTGTTGGTCGAGACAAAATTGCCCGAGGCCACCTGGTTGAATCCGATTGCCTCGTCGGCGCCCAGATTCTTGTAAACCGAATCCAGGTCGCCCAGCTTGATCGTGCCGTAACGTTTGCTGCTGAGGCCGACAAAGGTATCGCGTTCCGACCCGAACAGGCTGCCGCCGCCGCCGACGTTGACCGTGGTTTCGGCCTGGTAGATCGCCTTGAGGTCGTTAAACAGCAAAAGCGATCCACGCAAACCGATACGCGAATTCGATGAGGTCAGTTCCTGATGATCTTCCAGGTCCAGCCCGGTCGGGGCCGGCGCGAGGGTGGCCAGCGCCCGGGAGGCCGCGGGGGTCGCCCCGCTGCCGCTGATGAAATCGAGCTCGGGATAGAGCTTGCCGTAAATCACCAGCGGCCCATGGGACGGATCGTAGCGTCCCTGTCCTTCCGAACCGGCGCGCGCCTTGTCATCAATCAGCTCGCGGCCGAAATAATCCGCCAGGTCTTCTCGCGGCGCGAACAGCTTGCCAACCTGTCCGGTGAGGGCGCCATTGCCACCGAACAGGGGCGTTCCAGCACCGCCGCCGGCAGAAGTTGCAGGTGTAGCTGTGGCAGGATCTGAAGCGGTTGCCGTGCCGCCGCTGCCGCCGGCATTGCTGGCGACGACCTGGGTCTCCGCGGCGGCGCTGCCGCCATCGTCGGAAAAAGCGGCGCCATGCATAAAGAATAGGAGCGAGAAGCTCGCCGGCACCAACATACCCTTGCGTATGCGCAAG
>JAQGNS010000533.1 GCA_028291705.1 Nevskia sp. | reverse complement strand
CCCGCCGCCGTGTTCGCGAAATACCTCGCGCCGCAGTGGAAGCCCGTGTTCGCTCCGGGCTGATCCGGGTATCTACCTCTTCACCAGAGTTCCTGCCGTCATGGCGGGCGAGAGCGGATGCATGTGCGCCCGGCAGACCTGACAGCCGCCGCAAGAACCTGACGGCCCCGTTTGCCGGAATACGGCAGGCCTTGCCTCAGCCGAACAGGGAAGACAGGGCGGCGGCCAGCGGCGCGCGGAAGAACACCAGCATGCCGAGCATCGCCACGACAATCGAGGCCTGCACTCGCAGGGTCGCCAGTTTTTCCTGAGCTTGGCCTGCTGTTTCCTCATTGATCTCCGCCGTCAACGCATCCTGCGTTAACGAGGCGCCGCGGCGCACATCCGAACGCAGGAACTGCGGGCGACGCTCGCCGGCGGACTTGGCCGGGCGCCGCAACTTGCCGCGCCGTGGCGCCTGGGCGGGAACGGCTTCCGACGTGTGCAAACCAATCGATTGCGTCATGGGTTGATCCTCGGCTCGGTGTATTGTCAGATACTACTTATATAAGTAGTATTTGTCCATGCCCCTGACCGGTCGCCAGCAACAGATCGTGGATTTCCTGCGCCAGTACCAGGCGCGGGAGGGGATGCCGCCGACCCAGGCGGAAATCGCCGCGCGCTTCGGCTTTACCCAGAAGGCCGCGGGCGATCACCTGAAGCTGATTGCGGCCAAGGGGGTGATCGAGATCCGTCGGGATATTCCACGCGGTATCCGCTTTGCCGATCGCAAGCGGCCCAACCAGTCCGGCATGTTCCTGCCGCTGGTGGAGCGCGTCGCAGCGGGACCGCCGGTGTTGGCCGGCGGGCAGTTCGATCAACTGCTGCCGATCGCCCCGGCCATGTTCAGGCCGCCGGCCGATTACCTGCGTCGCGCTGTCGGTAATTCGATGGCCGGCATGGGCATCCAGGACGGCGACCTGATCGGCGTCAAGCAGACTGCCGCGGCGGAGAACGATCAGGTCATTGTCGCCAAGCTGTTCTCGCACGGCGGTATCGAGCTGACCGTGCGCCGCCTACGGCGCAAGGGCGACATGGCCTGGCTGCTATCCGGCGACGACCGAACGGAGCCCCTGCTTTTCGCCCTGCACGAAGGGCCGGACGGCGCGCCGCTGGTCGAGATCGAAGGGCTTTACTGCGGTCATTTCCACCCGCACACGGGTTGAAACACCAAGGGCCCGTTGCGGATTCCTAGTCGCGGGCAAATTTTTTCAGCGCAATGCGTGCGCGATGGCTCGGGAGCAGTTCGCGCTCCAGCGTCGGCTCCGCCTGCCGGGCCAGCGTCCTGGCTTCGTCACGCTGGCCGAGCGGCAACAGTGCCTCAGCCAATTCCACCTGGGCGATCTGGGTGAACGCCGAATCGGACGAATAGGCGTGCTGGTAGTCCGCCACCACCTGGTGCAACAGCGGCAAGGCTTCGCGGTAGCGGCCCTGCCGCAACAGCAACTGGGCGCGGCTATCGGTGAGTTTGCTGAGTTCGCTCTGGTCGCGTTCGCCGGATGCCTTGAAGGCATTCTCGGCCTGGTCGTAGGCCTGTGTTGCGAGCGGTTCGCGCCCATCCCTGGCGTAGCAGTCTCCCATCCACTTCAGGCGCATGAAGCGGATGTAATCGGCGTAGTCCCCGGTGAGCTGTGCGGGCACTTCCGGCTGCAACAACTGCAGCGCCTTCTGCGTATGGTCCAGCTGCGTCTGAGCGCGGCCCAGGTTGAGGCGTGCAATATGCGTATCCAGGTTCGAGGGGCCATACAGTTTCAGCAGAAGCCGGTAAGCCTCGCCGAAATCGTCCGCCGCCCCTGCGTAATCCCCCCGGTAGAAACGCACACCGCCGCGGTGGCGCAGCGTCGCCGCATAGTCGCGGCTTTCGACGCTTTCCAGTTCGCGGTAGCCGTCCAGGGCCTGGTTCATCCAGGCCGTAGCCTCGACCAGGTGACCCTCATACATGAGGAAATTGCCCAGATTGGACTTGGCATCCAGGGTGCGCTGGCTGACCGCGCCGTAGATGTGCGAATAGCCCGCTACCACTTCGCGTCGCGCCTGCTCCGCCTGCGCGCCGTGTCCGGCGCCGGCCATCACCTCGGCATAGTCGTCCAGCGCATCGAAGTAGCGCAGGTCCGATGCGCCCAGGCCCCGGCGCACCAGCTCGATGCGCTGTTGCGCCAGCAGGATCGCCGCGTCGGTGCGTCCGGCTTCCTGGTAGCTCAGGGCGAGAGAACCGAGCGTCTCGGCCGAATCGAGACTGTCGGCACCCTGGGCGTTGCGCAGCAGGGCCCGCGCCCGCTCCAGCACGGCGATGCTCTCGGGGATTTTCTGCTGCGAGCGCAGCACATAACCCAGGGTGGTCATGGCGGCGGCAATCGCGTTGTTGCGCGGCGGCCTTTGCGCTTCCATCTGCGCCAGCGACTCGCGCAATAAACCTTCCGCAGCGCTGTAATCGGTCTCCGCGCTATAGGCCTGCGCCAGCCAGTAATGCAGCTGCGCGGTGATCTGCGCATCGGCGCCCGGATCGGCGCGCTGCATCTGCAGGGCCCGCTCCACGTTGCGGCGGCATTCCTCGGACAGGCCCAACTCGCAGTACAGCGCGCCCACCGTGCCCAGCAACCTCGCTCGGAGCAGGGGCTGATCCTTCAACTGCTCTTCCAGCTGGGCCTTCCCCTGATCGACCAGGATGCGCGGCTCGATCGGCTTGCCGCCGGTCCGGGCCGGGCTCACCGCGTTGAACAGCGACACCAGGTAATCGGTCACCTGCTGCGCGGCATTGGCTTCATTGCGCGCAATGTCGCGTTGCACGCGCAACTGGCCGGCGTAATGGAGAATCAGGACCAGCGCGGACAGCACCGTCAGCAACACAATCGATGCGGCCACACTGAGCAGGCGGTGGCGATCGACGAAGCGCGACAACAGGTATCCCGGCGTGGCGCGCACCGCGTCCACCGGTTCGCGGCGCAGGGTGCGGCGCAGATCCTGCTCCAGCTCACCGGCATTGGAATATCGCTCCTGCGGATCCTTGGCCAGCGCCTTGAGCACGATCGCATCAAGGTCGCCGCGCAGGTGCCGCTGCGGAATCAATCCCTCACCCCCGGCTTTTGCCGCCGTACTCGGCGGCGGCGGCGGTTCGTTGACCGCGCGGTCGATCGCCAGCGCCGCCGGCAGGCCGGACAATTCCAGCGGTGGCCGGTCCGTCAGCAGGCGATAGAGCAGGCCGCCGAGGGCATAGACGTCGGTGGCGGTGGTGATCTCGCCTCCGGCGAGTTGCTCCGGGGCAGCGTAAGCGGGTGTAAGCCGCAGGCTGCCGGCATCGGTGGCAGGCTTGGCGGCACCGATCAGGTGGGCGATGCCGAAGTCGAGCAGCTTGGGCGTCCCGGTGGAGGTCACCAGCACATTGCTCGGCTTGATATCGCGATGCACCACCAGGCGGCGGTGGGCATAGCCCATCGCCTCGCAGAGCTGGATGAACAATTGCAGCCTGGCTTCCAGGCCGAGGCGATGGTTGCGGCACCAGGACAGCAGGTCCTGGCCATCCACCCGCTCCATCACCATGTAGGGCCGTCCGTCGCTGCTGAGGCCTCCGTCGAACAGCCGCGTGATGCCCGGATGTTCCAGCCCGGCGAGGATGCGGCGCTCCGCCAGGAACAGCGCCGGCTCATGCGCGAACTCGGCATTGATCAGCTTGATCGCGACCAGCTGCTCGAACTGGCCGTCATCGCGCGCCGCGGCGTAGACCTCGCCCATGCCGCCGCGGCCGAGCAGACGCTCCACCCGGTAGGCGCCAATGCGCGAGCCTTCCGGCAGGGGAACGAAGACGGCTTCCGCTGCGCTGCCCAGGGTGTGGGCGTGCTCCATGAATTCGCTGTTGGTATCCAGCGCCGCCAGCCAGCCGCGCATTTTTTTCAGCAGCGCGGTGTCGTTCCCACATGCGACGGCGGCGAAGTCGACGCGCTGATCCGGCGGCAGCTCCAGTGCCTGGTCCATCAAGTCACTGAGCCGGTGCCACGCCCTCAGCCCTTCGTCCTGCATGAGCGTCCCATTTGAAAATCCCCGTCGCAGCATAGGGCATCCGCCCTGCAGCGAGTGGGCCGATGTTGCCGCGTAACCCTTACCCCAGGGCCATCGGCCATATGTAGTTCTTACATACCGCGGCGCCGGGTGCTCAATTTCAAGTATTTGAAATAAAAGGGATAAGCCTCGAGAAATACGCTGGCACGGGAAGTGCGCCTGCTGGTGGCGTGCAAGCCGTACATCAAACAAGGCAACGGCTTGGCCACCGCCTTTGCGGTTTATCCGGTCACGAAGAACACAAGGAGCTGCAAAAATGGACTTACAAACCAATGCCCCCAGCGAAGCGATCTACCAGATCCACAGCGCGGAACTATGCGCCGATCATCGTCTGCTGCTGGAACTGCTGGCCCGCTTCGAGCACGACGGCTCACCCGAATCCGGCCGCGAGTTGATGCGGGTGGTCGTCGACTTGTTCCGCGTGCATTGCGCGATCGAAAGCCAGGCGCTGCGAACCACCGCTGCGGAACTGGAGTGGGAGTGCGAGGCCATGCACGAGCGGATGGAGGCGATCGAAGCCGCCGCTACACAAGGTTTCCTGCACCTGGTCGGCGTAGTGGAACTGAAGCTGGCGCTGGAACGCTACTTCGCCGCCAAGGAAGTCTTGATGGGACCGCCGCAGCTGTTGCTGGTGCCCGCCACCCGCAGCAACCGCGCCCTGCTGCGCGACCGCAATGATCTGACCGCCTATGCCCAGCACATGGTGCGCCTGCACTGAGTACGAAAACCACGGTCACGAAAATGGCGGGGCTCATGCCGAGCCCCGCCATCGATTCAGCCGCCGGATTTTTTAAAGCTCGGTGCTGCGCCGTCCCACGATGCGCAGCAGGCCCTTGATCGAAGCGTGGATCAACACGTACACCACGATTGCCAGCAGCACCGAGGAGGAAAAGACGAATCCTTCTTCCAGCGCGGGCGTTGGCAGGATGCCCTTGAACGGCGCGAACAGCGGCGTCGTTACCCCATTGATCAGCCGGACGAAGCCGGCGCCTTGCCGCGCACCGACGAGGGCCAGCAAAAAGCGCAACGCCAGCAGGCCGTAGACCAGATAGAACACGTAGTCGACGAACTGGCGCACGCGGGC
>JAQGNS010000514.1 GCA_028291705.1 Nevskia sp. | reverse complement strand
CCCGCCGCGCTGGGCGTGTGCGTGGCCGATCCCTCGCGCAAGGTGGTGGCGCTGTCCGGCGACTTCGACTTCCATTTCATGATCGAGGAGCTGGCGGTCGGCGCGCAGTTCAAGATTCCCTACATCCACGTGCTGGTGAACAACTCCTACCTGGGGCTGATCCGCCAGGCGCAGCGTAATTTCAAGATGGACTACTGCGTGCAGCTGTCCTTCGACAACATCAACGCGCCCGAACTCAACGGCTACGGCGTCGATCACGTGGCGGTGGTGGAAGGACTGGGCTGCAAGGCCATCCGGGTGACGCAACCGGACGATATCCTGCCGGCGCTGAAGCAGGCGCAACTGTGGCTGAAGGAATTCGCCGTGCCGGTGGTGGTGGAGATCATCCTCGAACGCGTCACCAACATCGCCATGGGCACCGAGATCAACGCCATCACCGAATTCGAAGAAATCCTCGATGTCGAATCGACGGTTCATGCTTAAGGCCGCAAGCGCCGCGCCGGCCGGCTTCGCCGCCGGCCGCGGTTGATACACGCCAGGAGGATTAGGAATGCCCAAGTTCGCTGCGAACCTGACCATGCTGTTCAACGAGATCGATTTTCTCGAGCGCTTCGAAGCGGCGGCGAAAGCCGGCTTCAAGGGCGTGGAGTACCTGTTCCCGTACGCCTATCCCGCTGAGCAACTGGCCGGCCTGCTGCAGCAGCACAAGCTGAGCCAGGTGCTGCACAACCTGCCGGCCGGCGACTGGGCCAAGGGCGAGCGCGGCGTCGCCTGCCAGCCGGAGCGTGTGGGCGAGTTCCAGGACGGCGTCGGCAAGGCCATCGGTTACGCCAGGACGCTCGGCTGCAAGCAGCTCAATTGCCTGGTGGGCATCGCGCCGCAGGGCGTGTCCGCGGACAAGGTGCGCGCCACGGTACTGGCCAACCTCAAGTTCGCGGCCCAGGCCCTCAAGGAAGCGGGAATCAAGCTGCTGATCGAACCGGTCAACACCTTCGATATCCCTGGCTTCTACCTTAACCGCACCGCGCAGGCGCTGGACTTCATCGCCGAAGTCGGCTCCGACAACCTGTATCTGCAATACGACATCTACCACATGCAGCGCATGGAGGGAGAGCTCGCCAACAGCATCAAGGCGCACCTGCCTCAGATCGCGCACCTGCAGCTCGCCGACAATCCCGGCCGCAACGAGCCTGGCACCGGCGAGATCAACTACGCGTTTCTGTTCAAGTTCATCGACCAGCTCGGCTACAACGGCTGGATCGGTTGCGAATACAAGCCCAGGACCACCACCACCGACGGCCTGGGTTGGCTCAAGTCCAGCCTCTGAAGCGTCCGCCAGTGACGACGCGGCACCCGGTGCACACAAGGAGATATGAAGATGGCTAAAGTTGGCTTCATCGGATTGGGAATCATGGGCGCGCCCATGGCGGGCCATCTGCGTGCGGGCGGCCACGAACTCTACGTCTACGACCTGAATCCGATCCCCAAGGATCTGCTTGAAAAGGGCGCGGTCGCCTGCGCGTCCGGCAAGCAGGTCACGGAGCAGGCGGAAATCATCGTCACCATGGTGCCGGATACCCCCCACGTCGAAGCGGCCCTGTTCGGCAAGGGCGGCGTGGCGGAAGGCCTGAAGCCGGGCAAGATCGTGGTCGACATGAGCTCGATCTCGCCGATCGAGACCAAGAAGTTCGCCGAGAGGATCGGCCAGCTCGGCTGCCAGTACCTCGACGCGCCGGTCTCCGGCGGCGAAGTTGGCGCCAAGGCCGCTTCGCTGACCATCATGGTCGGCGGCCCCGAGGAAGCCTTCACCAGGGTCAAGCCGCTGTTCGACCTGATGGGCAAGAACATCACCCTGGTCGGCGGCAACGGCGACGGCCAGACCTGCAAGGTGGCCAACCAGATCATCGTCGCCCTGACCATCGAAGCCGTCGGCGAGGCCCTGCTGTTCGCCTCCAAGGCCGGCGCCGATCCGGGCAAGGTGCGCCAGGCGCTGATGGGCGGCTTCGCCGCCTCGCGCATCCTCGAGGTCCACGGCGATCGCATGGTCAAGCGCACCTTCGAGCCGGGCTTCCGCATCGAACTGCACCAGAAGGATCTCAACCTCGCGCTGCAGGGCGCCAAGGCGCTCGGCATCTCGCTGCCCAATACCGCGACCTGCCAGGAACTGTTCAACTCCTGCGCCGCGCACGGCGGCTCCAAGTGGGATCACTCCGGCATGGTGCGGGCGCTGGAGATGATGGCCAACCACGAGATCGGCTCGAAAAAAGCGTAGGCTGAAGGCCGGGATGTGAATATCATCGCAACCCGGCCGCTGATGCCATGCCGCCGCAGTCGCGGCGACTTGAGCGCCGGGCGCGCCCTGTTTCATTCTTCGATGGCGCCTGGACTGGCGTGTGCTCCACGGGATCGACATGCAAGCACCGCATGACTTGTTGCGACAATTGTTCGACGCCGCCATTGCCGCGGCGATGCCGGACAAGTGCATCCCGCAGCACCTGCCGCCGCCGCCGAAGGGCCGCCTGATCGTCATCGGCGCCGGCAAGGCCTCGGCGGCGATGGCGCGGGCGGTGGAGAAGAACTGGCCGGGTAAGTTGTCCGGCCTGGTGGTGACCCGCTACGGCTACGCCGTGCCCTGCGAGCACATCGAAATCGTCGAGTCCGCCCACCCGGTGCCGGACGCGGCCGGGGAGACCGCCGCGCGGCGCATGCTGGAGCTGGTGCAGGGACTGTCGCCGGACGACCTGGTGCTGTGCCTGATCTCCGGCGGCGGCTCTTCGCTGCTGCCTTTGCCGCTGCCCGGCCTGACGCTGGAAGACAAGCAGACGGTCAGCCGCGCCCTGCTCAAGTCGGGCGCCAGCATCAGCGAGATGAATTGCGTGCGGCGCCACCTGTCGGCGATCAAGGGTGGGCGGCTGGCTGCTGCCTGCCACCCGGCGCAGGTGTTGACACTGCTGATCTCGGATGTGCCCGGCGACAACCCCATCGACATCGCCTCGGGGCCGACCACGGCCGACCCCACCACTTGCGCCGACGCCCTGGAAATCATCCGGCGCTACGGCATCGCGGTGCCGCCTGCGATGTTGCGAATTCTCGAAAGCGGTCAGGGCGAAAGCATCAAGCCCGGCGATGCGCGGCTGGCTCGCGCCACCACGCGCCTGATCGCCACGCCGCAGATGGCGCTCGAAGCCGCCGCCGCGGTGGCGCACGCCGCCGGCGTCCCGACGCTGCTGCTCGGCGACAGCCTGGAAGGCGAGGCGCGCGACGTCGGCAAGGTGATGGCCGGCATCGCCCGCTCGGTGGCGCAGCACGGCCATCCGCATGCGGCGCCCTGCGTGCTGCTGTCCGGCGGCGAGACCACGGTGACGGTGCGCGGCAACGGCCGCGGCGGGCGCAATGTCGAATTCCTGCTGGCGTTGGGCATCGCGCTTGACGGGCACCCGGGTATCTGGGCCATTGCCGGCGATACCGACGGCGTCGATGGCGCCGAGGAACGCGCCGGCGCGCTGCTGGCGCCGGACACCTTGGCGCGCGCCCTGGCACAGGGCATCAATCCCAAGGACAGCCTGGCCGACAACGATGGCCACGGCTTCTTCACGGCGTTGGACGATTCCGTGGTTACGGGGCCGACGCTGACCAATGTCAACGATTTCCGAGCAATCCTGATCACTGCGGAGGCGGCCCCAGGGCCGACATACAAAAATGCGCCGACAACGTAACGCCAAGATCGTCGCCACGCTGGGGCCGGCCAGCGCCACGGTGCCTATCATCCGTGCGCTGTTCGACGCGGGCGTGGACATGTTCCGCCTCAAT
>JAQGNS010000496.1 GCA_028291705.1 Nevskia sp. | reverse complement strand
TGAACTCGGCCTGGCGGCCGAAACGGATCGCCGACACCATCTGGTTGAACCACTGCTCGGCGCCGACATAGACGATGCGCGCGTTCTCGCGGCCCGCCGAGATGGCGTTGCCGATGCCGTGCATCAGGTGTGTCTTGCCCAGACCGGACTGGCCGTAGATGAGCAGCGGGTTGTAGACGTTGCCCGGGCTGCTCGCCACATGTTGACCGGCAGCGCGCGCCTGCGAGTTGGACTTGCCTTCGATGAAGGTCTGCAAGGTGTAGCGCGGATCGAGGCGGCCCTTGGCGAAGGGTGAGTAGTCGTCGCCCTCCGCCGGTGCGGCGCCGTTGGCGCCGCCGGATGCGGCGGGGCGCGTCTCGGCGCCGCTGCCCACCGCAATGTTGACGATCAGGTCATAACTGGCGAGGCTCGACACCGCGCGCTGGATCTTCTGCAGGAAATCGGTGCGCACGCGCTCCATCACCACGCGGTTGGGCGCCAGCAGCGTCACCTGGTCGGCGGACACCACGGCACGCAAGGGCCTGATCCAGGTGCCGATTTCCTTGCCGGGAAGTTCCGCTTCGAGGCGCTCGACGCACCGGTCCCAAAGGTCCTCTCTCAGCATGCCCCGCCCGTCCGTCTGCATTCGTTTTTTGGACGACGAGTCTAGCTGCTGATCCCTGACTTATCCACAGGCTGAAGCAGCCCTATCGAATACAATCACGGACGCCCTTGTATCCGCACCGATTATTCTCCGCAAGGCGATCGAAAGCGGTGCCAAGCCGGCCGGTTTGGGGGCTGCTGTTGCTTGGGATGTTGCTTGATGGGGCGTTAGACCTATAAAATAGCTCTCTTTTGTCCCGCTCGAGCAAGCAGTCATGAAACGTACGTTCCAGCCGCACACCCTGCGGCGCAAGCGCACCCACGGTTTCCGTGCCCGTATGGCCACTGTCGGTGGTCGTCAGGTGCTGGCGCGTCGCCGCGCCAAGGGCCGCGCCCGTCTCATCCCGTAAGCTGCTTGAGTTCGAGCTTGAGCCCGAAGTCGGACCTGGGTCGATGCAGGCACGCGCACAGCTGCAACGCCGCGTCCGCATCCGCCAGCCTGCCGAATTCAAACAGGCTTTCGCCAAGGGCTTCAGGATCACGCGGACGCCGCTAGCCGCGGTATGCAAGCCGAACAACGGCACGGACCACGCGCGTCTCGGTCTGGCCATCGCACGCAAGGCCGCGCCCCGGGCGGTGGATCGCAACCGCATCAAGCGGCAGATCCGCGAAAACTTCCGGCACAATCAGCAACGCCTGCCCGCCGTGGACCTGGTGTTCTACGGCATGCCCGGCCTGCATGGCATGAACAACGAGCAGCTGCGCGCAACCCTGGCGGAAATCTGGCTCAAGGTGATCGATCGATGCGGTGGCTACTCGTCGGACTCATCCGCGCCTATCAGCGCTTCATAAGCCCTTTGCTCGGGCCGCATTGCCGTTTCTATCCCACTTGTTCCCAATACGCCGTCGAGGCCATCGAGCGTCACGGCCCCGTCAAGGGCGTGTGGTTAGCCTTGCGCCGTATTGTGCGTTGCCATCCGCTCAACCCCGGTGGCCACGACCCGGTTCCGGAACACCAGCCCACCCACTGCTCCACCATCTGTAAACCCAGGTAGAAGCTTCCCATGGAAAATCGCCGCATGGTGCTGGTCGCGTTTCTCGGCCTGTTCCTGTTCCTGCTTTACCAGGCCTGGGAAACCGATTACGCCAAGCCGGCGCAGACGCAGCAGTCGAGTAGCGCCAGCGGTGTCGCGGCCGATGCGGGCGGCAAGGCCGCCACAGCGGCGGCAGGCGCCACCGACGTCGCGCCTGCCGCGGGCGCGCTCACTCAGCAGCACGTGCAGGTGCAGACCGACCTGCTGGTGGTCGACATCGCCCTGGCCGGCGGCGAGATCCGCCGCGTCGAGCTGAGCGACTTCAGTGCCGACAAGAAGCACCCGGACCAGAAGCTGGCCCTGCTCGACGACCGCAACGGCCAGCTCTTCACTTTCCTCAGCGGCATCGCCGGCACCGAGCAGCCGCTGACCAGCAGCCAGACCAGCTTCACCTCGCCCCAGGCCGAGTACAAGCTGGCCGACGGCGCCGCCACCCTCGACGTGCCGCTGGAATACACCGACACCTCCGGCTATAGCGTGCGCAAGGTGTTCCATTTCAAGCGCGACAGTTACGAGATCGGCCTGAGCCAGACCCTGGTCAACCACAGCGGCAAGGAACTGCAGGCCGCTTCGTATCTGCGCTACCAGCGCACGCCGCCGCCGGCCGAGGCCGGCCCCGGCTTCATGCACACCGCGAGCGGCTTCCTGGGCATCGGCGTATACCAGCAGGACAAGCCGGGCAGCAGCGACTACGCCTACAAGAAAAAAGCCTTCACCAAGCTCGACAAGGAGGCTTACGACAACAAACAGACCGGCGGCTGGATCGCCATGCTGCAGCATTACTTCGTCGCCGCCATCGTCCCGCCGCAGGACCAGGGTGCGGATTTCTCCGGCAAGAAGGACCCGGCCAGCCAGCTGTACCAGGCGCAGTACCTCGGCGATCTGCTCAAGGTCGCCGATGGCGCCGAGCAGGCTTACGACAGCAAGCTCTACATCGGTCCGGTGGCCCACCGGGGGCTTGAAGAGGTGGCGCCACGCTTTGAGCTGATCGAGGACTACAGCATCCTTGCGTCGGTGGTGAAGCCGCTGTTCTGGGTGCTGTCGCACTACCACACCCTCACCGGCAACTGGGGCTGGTCCATCATCCTGCTGACCCTGACGGTGAAGGCCCTGTTCTTCAAGCTGTCCGAGGCGCAGTACCGCTCCACCGCCAAGATGAAGAAGTTCAGCCCGCGCATCAAGGAACTGCGCGAGCGTTTCGGTGACGACCGCGAGCGCCTCAACAAGGCGATGATGGAGCTGTACAAGAAGGAAGGCTTCAACCCACTGGCCGGCTGCTGGCCGCTGCTGGTGCAGATGCCAGTGTTCTTCGCCCTGTACTGGACGCTGGCGCAAAGCGTCGAGCTGCGCCAGGCGCCGTTCGTGCTGTGGATGCAGGATCTGTCCGGTCCCGACCCGTACTACATTCTGCCGGTGCTGTACGGCATCAGCATGTGGGTGCAGCAGCGCTTGTCCGGCCAGTCGGCGACGATGGACCCGACCCAGGCGAAGATGATGAACATCATGCCGATCTTCCTTACCGGCCTGTTCCTGTTTTTCCCGGTCGGCCTGGTGCTGTATTGGCTGGTCAGCAACCTGACCAACATCCTGCAGCAGTGGGTCATCGCGCGCCGCCTCGAAGCCGCGGACCTGAAGAAAGGCGAGCTGGCGAAGAAATAGGCCGCGCCTTGATTTAGCCTCGCAACAATGATCCCCGCTCCGGCGGGGATCATTGTTTTTGACGCCATCTCATGCGCGTACACTGCTGCTCATGAAAGCCCCCGTCACCGACACCATCGCCGCCATCGCCACGCCGCCGGGTCGCGGCGCGGTCGGCATGGTGCGTGTGTCGGGTCCGCTGGTGCCGCGGATTTGCGAGTCGCTGGCAGGCAAGCTGCCGCCGCCCCGCACCGCCGCGCTGCGCAGCTTCCGCGACGCCGCCGGCGAGCGCATCGACCAGGGTCTGCTGCTTTACTTCCCCGCGCCGAAGTCCTACACCGGCGAAGACGTACTCGAGTTGCAGGGGCACGGCGGCCCGGTGGTGTTGAGCCTGCTGCTGCAAGCCGCCTGCGCCGCCGGCGCACGGCCGGCGCGGCCCGGCGAATTTTCCGAGCGCGCTTTTCTCAACGGCTGCCTCGATCTGGCACAGGCCGAGGCCGTGGCCGACCTCATCGACGCCTCCAGCCGTAGCGCGGTGCGCGCCGCGCTGCATTCGCTCCAGGGTGAATTTTCCAACCGCGTGCAGGGCCTGCTCGACGAGTTGATCGCGGTGCGCGCGGACCTCGAAGCCGCCCTGGATTTCGCCGACGAGGACGTGCCCTGGATCACCCCGCAAACCCTGCACGACCGCACCGCCGGCCTGGTCGAGATCACCGCCGACCTGATCCGCGAAGCCGCGCAGGGGCGGCGTCTACGTGAAGGCATGACCGTAGCCATCGCCGGCCAGCCCAACGTCGGCAAGTCCACTCTGCTCAACCGCCTCGCCGGCGCCGAGGCGGCCATCGTCTCGCCGCATGCCGGCACCACCCGCGACCTGCTGCGCGAGCACATCGTGGTCGACGGTCTGCCGCTCACCGTCATCGACACCGCCGGCCTGCGCGACACCAACGATCCGGTGGAACAGGAAGGCGTGCGCCGCGCCTGGGCCGCGCTGGAAAAAGCCGAGCTGATCCTGTTCCTCGCCGACGATCGCAACGGCCTCACCGAAACCGACGCAGCCCTGCTGGCTCGCTTGCCGCCGGATATCGAAATCCTGCTGCTGTTCAACAAGTGCGATCTCAGCGGCGGTACCCCGTCGCGCGACAAGGACGCCCAGGGCCGCATCCATCTGCGCCTCTCAGCCGCTGCCGGCCAGGGTATCGATCAGCTCGCCGCCGAGATCAAGCGCGCTGCCGGATTTTCCGCGGCCGGCGCCGAAGGGCTGTTCACCGCGCGGGCGCGCCACCTTGACGCCCTGCACCGGGCCCAGGCCTCACTGCGTCTTGCCCGTGCCCACGGCGCGAGGAACACCTCGCCGGAATTGATTGCGGAAGAGCTGCGCCTGGCGCAGCAGGCTCTGGACGAAATCACCGGACGCTTCAGCAGCGAAGATCTGCTCGGGCGGATTTTCTCCAGCTTCTGTATTGGAAAATGAAGCTGCTGCAAACAAATATCGCTGTCGTCCAATAGCGACACTGTGTTGACTGCTAGCGAACAACCCTCTATAGTCGGATCGTGGTCATCAAGAGCTAGGAACCTCGGGTTGTTCAATGAGCGAGAGCTCGCGGGGATAAGTTTTCCCCACCATTAGTCCGCTGAGGGAGTATCCCGAAAGAAGACTAAGACGATTCCCCGAGAAGGGAATCGGGTTGAGGATTAGCGGTGACAAGGGTAAGTGTCTACCTGGCAGTTATGAAGACTTGTTGGATGCCGAGAGATCCCACAACCGTGGCGATCATTTCAACAAGGAGTTCTTCATGGCAACTGAAGCAGATGAACACGATACGAGCCCGTCAGTTAGAAAGAAACGCCACAAGTGGGCTAAGTTTTTTGTGGTGGTTGTTCTCATCGTAGTCAAGCTGGTGAGACTTGCCCGCGAAATCGACAAGTTTTTTCCAGCATTACGCGAATGGCTGACTAACCGCTGATCTGTTGTACTTTTTGGAGATATGTATGAACCAAACATCGTTACCGCAAGCCCTACGGTTGCTTCGTTCTTACCATGACGTAAATCAGATTGAGCTGGCGGCCGCATTGAATATTTCTCGATCCTATTTGTCAGAGATTGAGAGTGGGCGAAAGCAACCAAGTCTCGATCTCCTCAAATCCTATGCTGCTCATTTTGAGGTGCCTTTATCTGCAATTCTTCTCTTTTCAGAATCTGTCGAAGAAGGCGCAGTTGCCAAACGCGTTCAAAAAATATCGACAACAGCGGCTTTGAAATTTTTAAATTGGGTAGACGATCGCCGTAGCAAAGTGACTGCGTGAAACCTAAAAGGCCACTGCAATCCGTATCCCAGTCGCCGTTTTTTCGGTTGGCCTCAAAAGGTAAGTTGGCGACAATACTGTTTATCTCCGTAGGCCAACTCCGAGCGCTGTGCAAAGATAAGAACTACAAGATATGGGATACAAAGCCGAAATTTCCGGCTGCTACTCATCCTGCCTTGCAGCACAAGCCGCGACATATACAGGAACCAAAAGGGTCACTAAGAATGGCCCAAGTAAGATTGAACATCTTACTCTCTAGGCTTGAACTGCCTGACTATCTTCACTCCGCTCGGAAAGGTAGATCGTATCGGACCAATGCCATGGCTCACATGGGAAAAGGCCCAGCATTTCGAATCGACATTCGTAAGTTCTATCAGAATGCAAGGGATGCTTACGTATATAGGTTTTTCCGATACAGCCTCGAATGCAGTCCGGATGTAGCTCATTGCCTGACGGAGCTAACCTGCTATCAACGGTTTCTTCCGACTGGGAGCGCATTGAGCCCAATCATATCGTTCCTTGCGTATCGTCCAATGTTTGATGAGCTCTATGCACTTGCGCAATCAGTGAACGTCACCATGACGGTATACGTTGATGACATTGTTATGTCTGGAGCCGAAGCAGACGGCAAGATGATTCCGAAATGCAAGCGCATCTTAAAAAATTATGAGCTTCAAGGACATAAAATATTAAAGTTCTCTAATGGCGAAACGCGGGTTATTACCGGAGTTGCGGTCGGACCTGAAGGAATAGGAATTCCAAACAAGCGTCGGCGAAAGATTCGTGCTCTTAGAGAGGAACTACAAAGAGCTAATGATCCACTGGAACGGCTGCGTTATAAGAACGCTCTACTCGGACAACTCCGTGAAGGAGCGCCTCTAGACTCTTCACTATCCGACTTAGCAGCAATGGTGAAACAGATACCTGTTAAAGCCAGTGCTCAAACAGAAACTACTTCGTATAGGAAACTTACAGATTCACGGGATGCTGAAAGCGACACACCGCCATGGTAGGTCACTAATACGTTGCATCGGCAGATAAGACGGCTATCGATTTCAAACCCAAAGCCGTTCCGAATCGCAGCTAGGGAAGCAACCCGGCAGTCCGATAAGTCTCGACGGTCTCGTCGAAAGCCGAAATGTCGCCGCGCCCGCGCGCCACGAGTTGGGCGCCGCCGATGGCTGCGTAGATGGCGAGCGCCCGGCGTTGAGCGATCTCCGGTTCGATGCCGGAGGGTTGCAGCGACAACACCTTGGTCAGCCAGCGCACGTTCACCTCGGCGAAGCGGTCCACCTCGACTCTCACTTCGGCCGGCAGGTCGTCGCGTTCGGCCGACATGATGCCGCAGAGGCACATGCGGTTGTCATTGACCAAAGCCGCGCGGAAGACATCCGTATAGCGCCGGATGCAGGTTGATGGATCCGCGGAAGCGGCCAGCAGGCTGTCGAAGTACATGACCGCGTCGTCCGTGTAACGCCGTGCCAGCGCGGCGCCGAGGTCGCCCTTGGTCGGGAAGTGGTAGTGGATGCTCGCGCTCTTCACGCCAACCGCCTTGGCCACCTCGCGAAAGCTGAGGGCGTTGTAGCCGTGAGCCTGCACCATGGCCCGGGCCACATCCATGATGGTTTGCCTGGTTGCGCTCGTGACCATGGATCATTGTATCACTACCTACCGATAGATAGTCCTTGACAGGGCAAGGAGCGGCGTCTATCTTTCCACCCTACCTATCTATCGGTAGGTAAATAACCAATCGAAGGTATCTCCTTGAAAATTCATGATATTGCCGGCTTCCCCAATCCCTTTCGTGTCCGCATCGTCTTGGCGGAGAAGGGCTTGGCCTCGCAAATCGAGTTCGTGAACGTCGATCTGCCGGCGGCGGAACACAAGCAAAGCGCCTTCCTGGCGAAGAATCCCACCGGTACGGTGCCGGTCCTCGAACTCGATGACGGCACCTATATTTCCGAGTGCACCGCCATCACCGAATATCTCGACAACCTCGATGGCAACTCGACCCTCACCGGCAAGACGCCGCGCGAGAAGGCGATGATCCACATGATGCAGAAGCGTGCGGAATCCGAACTCATCGACGCCATCGGCATCTACTTCCATCACGCCACACCTGGCCTTGGGCCGCAGCTCCAGGCGTATAAAAGCCCGGAGTGGGAAGGACGGCAGGAATGGGGCCAGCGGCACCGTGACCGGGCGGTGCAGGGCATGCGCTATTTCGACGAGGTGCTGAAGGGCCGGCCCTATGTTGCCGGCGAGCAATTCTCGATGGCCGACACCACGGTGCTGGGGGGCCTGTTGTTCGCCGGTTTCGCTCAGATCGCGGTGCCGCCGGAGTGCACCGCACTGCTGGAATGGAAGGCGCGGATGTACGAGCGGCCGAGCGTGAAGAATCCCGCCTGAGGCGCTTCGGAGAGCGGCGGCCTGCATGGGCCGTCGCTCCAGGGCTTGCCGGAAGTACGCATCCGGCAACCGGTACTCGGTCGGGATCTTCGGCAAACAGGTGCCGGTTCGGCGCATACTACGGTTAGCCGATATCGCCTGCCACGGCGTAGACCATTGACCGAAACGACCCCTCCCAAGCCTGAATTCTGGTGTGCTTCCTGCCACCGGCACCGGCCCATCGCCATGCTCGCCGCGAAACGGGACAAGACCCGCTCCTACTGCCGCGACTGCTACGAGAAGAGGAAGCTGGCCTTACGGACGATCAAACCGGGCTGAGCCGGCCTATTGTTTTGCCGGGGGGCGCCGCAGGCGCCACACCAGTGCCGCGATCCACAATCCGATCATTGCCAGCAGCGGCACGATTCCCGTGGTGAGGATCGAATTGGGCAACTGCGCCGGGAAATAGGCGTTGGCCTGCAGCACCAGCCGGTGCACCAGGCAGATGAACACCACCAGCAGCGCGCCCAGCCACTGCGCATGGGCCACCAGGAATTCGACGGTTGCGTCGCGTCTCGGCGGCGCCAGCCAATAGTCGCCATTGGGCAGGCTCATGCGTTCGCGCGAGCTGCGATAGACGCTGCTCATCACCGTCACCACCAGCGAGGGAAAGCCGGTGACGAAGATCAGCATGAAGGCCACGTAGTTGACGCGCGACAGGAAGCCGTTGGCCTGGCCGCTCGCCGCGAAATGCGAGGCGACGAGGCTGGGCAGGGCGTTCGAGGTCGCGGCCACATAGCCGAGCCCGGCCACCATGATGGAGATGAACAGGCTGCGCGACAGCGTGCGGCGCACGGCGAACCCCGGGCCGGCCGGAGTGTTCGGGGGCGCCTCAGCCCTGCCTGGGCGGCAGGGGTACGCCGCGGCGCGCCAGCAGGTTCTTCAGGCGCTGGATGGCGGGGAAGATTTCCTGGTTGCGGTCGGCGCCCTGCTGGTCGTAGGCGCGCTGCTCGGCTTCGACGATCTCGCGGTCCTGGCCGAAGATGCCTTCGGTGAACCAGTGGATGAAGGGCCATAGCAGGTGGATCATGCCGGGAATGCCCGGCTTGCGGATCATGATCAGGCCGTAGGTCTGGTTGGCGCGCTGGTCGACGTCGGTCGGCATGTAGGCGTTCCACAGGTCCAGCGCCGGTTCGTCGGTGCCCGAGCCCGCAGTCCAGAACTTCAGCGTCTGGTAGGGGTAGCCGGTGCGGATGGTCATCAGGTCATGGCCGTCCTTCGCCACGTCGTGTTTGCCGCGGCCGATCATGAAGCGCTCGCCCAGCGGCTGCTTGCCGGCGGCGCGCGAGAAGGTGTAGTCCGCTTCCAGCCAGTCGTCGCCTTCGCGCACGTCGAGCAGGGTCGGGCGGATGCTGCCCATCAGGCTGCGATGCAGAAATTGATGGTTCATGTCCATCAGGTTCTCGTGCATGAACGAGTAATGGCAGTTGATGGTGCGGTCCAGCAGGCGGTGCTTGTAGGCCGGGTTGGAATAGGTCGGCAGGTCCGGGAACGGCGTGGTCTCGGCCAGGGCCTGGTTGCCGGTGAAGACGAAGATGAAGCCGTACTGCTCGCGGGCGGCATAGCTGCGCACGCCGTTGGGGAGGGTCTGCTGCTCGTCCAGGTAGGGCACGTTGATGCACTTGCCGCTGCGGTTGTAGGCCCAGCAATGGTAGCTGCACAGCAGGCGGTCGCCTTTGACCACGCCCAGGTGCAGCGGCACCTGGCGGTGCGCGCAGCGGTCTTCCAGCGCGAACACATCGCCCTGGCCTTCGAGCGGCCGCACCAGCACGATCGGCTCGCCGCCGAACTTCACACCCAGGGTCTTGCCCGGCTTGAGGTCACGGGCGCGGGCCAGCGGGTACCAGTGATCCGGATGCAGGCCGGTGCGGCGCAGGTCGCGCGGACCCCCGCGTTCGGTGGCATCGATGCGGTGCAACGTGTGTACGGAAGACATGGTCCGGCGTGCTCCATTGGAAATAACCCGGATCAGGCCGGGAAAAAGACCGCCCTGCACCAAATAAGGAGTGCGGCGTCCCAAGATGCTAGCACGGGGCCTGCCAAAGCCGAACCCTGGGCTTTAGCTCCCGGGCCTACTGCGCGTAGGGCTGAAGCGGCGGTTCGTGGGCCGCCAGGTGGGGATTGGGCAGGCCGTTGGCCGGTTCCTGCTTCAGCGCCTGGATCAGGCCGGTGACGATCTGCGGCGCGATGATCTGGCTGGGAACGATCGGCAGCAGCCCGCACAGGGTCTTGCCGCCGGCGCGTTCGACATCGGCCGGCCCGGCATGGCTGATGGCGTCCAGCACCAGGTCGAAGGCCAGTTCATCGGTCAGGCCGATGGTGACATGGTCGACGAAGCGGCCCGGGCAGACGTCCTGCAACAGGATATTGACCACGTTGGGGCGGGTTTGTCCCCAATCCAGTCCGGCGGTTGGTACCGGCCGGGCCGGCTCGACCAGCTCGTCGTAGAAGCCGGAGTAGATCGAGGTATAGGAGATATCGCCCGGCGCCTCCTCGCCGCGATTCAAGGCCTGGACGAAATTCGAATCCGGCGCGAACTGGTAGAAGGCCTCCGGCAGCAGGCCCACCGGCAGGGTCGATAGCCCCGGAACCTTGGCCAGTGCATCGGTCAGTCCGCTGGTGGCGGTGGTGCCGTGGTTTGGCCCGGCCAGCATCACCAGGTCGTCCGTCGCTGCCCGCGCCGAGGGCCACCACTTCAGCGCCCAGCGCGGCATGCTGGCGCCCTGGCTGTGCCCGACCATGGCCACTTTGCGGCCGCTCTGTGCGCGCATGCGGCGCAGGGCGTTGACCACGTATTCGGCCGAAACCTGCATGTCGCCGAGGCCGCGGTCCGGATAGGTGATGACGCACACGTCGTAGCCGCGGTCCGCCAGCAGGGGCAGGTAGGTCCAGTCGTACTGCTCGAAGCCGGCGGTGAAGGTGCCATGCACCAGCAGCACCGGCGGCTTGTCCGGGTGGGTGTAGGGGGTGCATTGCAGGGCCGCGTCAAGCTTGGCCTGGCTGGGTTCCAGCGCCGGCTCGTCCGGGTAATCGGCGGCTGCGCCGGTGGCGGAGGCGTCGACCGACGGGGTGGCGGAACCGCCACAGGCGGCGAGGGCCAGGCCGGCGGCCAGCAGCCATGGCCAATGCGGATGACGGATCATGTCTCTCCCCCTGTGCCGCCGGCCGGTTT
>JAQGNS010000493.1 GCA_028291705.1 Nevskia sp. | reverse complement strand
ACATCACCGGCATGCGCGTCCCCACCGTCGTCGTCTCGCCCTACAGCAAGCCCAACGCCGTCACCAACACCGTCCACGACCACACCTCCATCATCGCCACCATCCGCGCCAAGTGGAACCTGCCCGCCCTCACCTACCGCGACGCCCAGGCCACCACCCTCGCCGACTTCCTCGACCTCACCTCCCCGCCCGCCTTCCTCAAGCCGCCCAAACTCGCCGCCCCCTCCACCCCCACCTTCGGCCTCGGCGGCTGCGACACCATCCCCCAGCCCATCATCCAGCCCATGCCCGACGCCCTCGGCGCCTCACTCACCGTATCCCAGGCAACACCGCAAGGCCCCGGTCAAAGAATCGTCGCCGCCCACCCGAAAAACTGGAAGCCCACCCCGCTGATCGGCTAACACACCCAAGCGGCCAAGCGACTACAAAGCCAAAAAAGTAGAGATCTAAAAAGCACGCCATCCCCTCTCCCCACGTACGTGGGGAGAGGGCTAGAGCCTGCCCCCGAGGTTGTAGTCGGGGGGGTGAGGGGCCGCTTTCCCCCAATCAAACACCACCCTCCGTTCGCCCCGAGTGCCCGCACCGCGGGCGTATCGAGGGGCCAGCGCAGCCCTCACCCCATGTCATCCTGAGCACAGCGAAGGATCTGGCCCGCAGCCATATACGGAAACCACAACTCCGTCATTCCTGCGTAGCAGGCGTAGGGTGCGCAACGCGCACGCGGATGTGCCGACGTTTCGAGGCGTGACGCGTGCGCAGTGCGCAGTGCGCACCCTACGCCTGCTGTCATCAAATCCTGCCGACACCGACATCCTCGCCGATCAGGCTGACCGACTGGTTTCAGCCCGAAGCCGCCGCTGGCCGGTGTCCGCTACGGAGGAAGCAGTACTTGAGTGAACCCAATCTGGAAGTAAGGGCCCCGTCAGGAGTAGAGTAGCGGCCACGGGGGGCGGCGATTTTCGGTCTAATCCGGTAGCAGCGCAGATTGTGTCTCGCGCAATCAGCAGCGTACGGAAATGTCGGCCAGGGAAAGTCCCCTCGAATGCAGTAATTATTTTCCGCTACTGATCCAGTCCGACCGCAACCGGCAATTGCCCCTGTTTTGTGTCACGACCCGAGTGGTACTAGAACATGGATTCGAACAATAAAACGGCGAGATTGGCGGGCTTGTTGTATTTGATTTCGGTAGTGACCGGAATTTTCAGCCTCATCTATGTCCCGTCCCACATCTATGTGCACGGAGATGTATCGGCGACCGTCAAAAACCTCATTTCATCCGAGTCATTGTTCCGGCTCGGCATCGCGGTGAGCTCGATCAGCTACGTGGACTTTCTGATTTTGCCCTTGGTTTTATACAAGCTGCTCAGCCCGGTGAATAGAAATCTCGCCGTACTCATGGTTGCATTTGCCGTGATCTGCATCCCAATCGACTTTGTTGCCATCGCCAATCAACTCGATATCCTTTCGCTCCTGGATGACGAAAAATACCGGCAGGTATTTACCCCTGATCAGTTGAATGCCAGGGTCATGTTGCTGCTCGACGCTTCTCACAACAAAGTCCTTCTTTCTGAAATCTTCTGGGGACTCTGGCTGCTGCCGCTCGGATATCTGGTTTTCAAGTCCGGGTTCCTCCCCAGGATTCTCGGCATTGGGCTGATGATGGGCTGCTTCAGCTACTTGATCATCTTCTTTGGAGAAACGATCTTCCCTCACTACACCATTCCGGGCTTTGTCATGTGGCCCGCCACCTTTGGAGAAATCGGCATTTGCCTTTGGCTTCTGATCATGGGAGCGCGCACAGCACCAGGCTGACAAGACGCTCAGGCAGCGAGCGTAGGACGCAACAAACCTGTCCCGAGTGCGTTGCGAAGCAACGTGTATCGAGGGGCGAAGCGCATTGCGCCGAATGAAGGGCCGATGGTTCACGCGCAGCCGAATGATGCGCTGACCAACCCGCCCACCAGCACGCCCTCACTACGGCCGCCGCTCCCCAGCCTCCTGCTCCATCAGCACCCGCTCCATACGGCGATCCGGTATCAGCCAAAGCAGCGCCGCGCCCACGAAGAACGCCAATCCCACATAGGCATGATCCAGGCACGCCGCGATCACCCCGGCCAGATAAAACAGCGGCGAAGATTTGCCCTTCTTGTCCGGCCCGATGGCCCTGGCCAGCAGGCTGTCCGGCCCATGCAGCCGCACCAGGCGGGTTTGCAGGATGTACCAGGCCAGCGCGCAGAGCATCAGGTTCAGCCCGTACAACATGGTGGGCCAGCGCGCGAAATGGTTTTCACCCATCCAGCCCGTGGTAAACGGCAACAGCGAAAGCCAGAACAGCAGATGCAGGTTCGACCACAACACCGACCCGCTCACCCGGCGGCTGGCCTGCATCATGTGATGATGATTGTTCCAGTAGATGCCGACATAAGCGAAGCTCAGCACATAGCTCAGCGACACCGGCCACAACGGCAGCAACGCGGAAAGCTCCTCTCCATGCGGCACCTTCAGCTCCAGCACCATGATGGTGATGATGATGGCGAGCACGCCATCGCTGAAGGCCTCCAACCGGTTCTTCTCCATGGGTCATCTCGCTGATGTGAGGGAATCCAGGCACCCCCGCCTGGCGGCATCATGATAACCGTCCCTAGCGCATCAGCACGACGATGGCGATGAACACGGCGTAAAGCCCCAGCAAAGGAATCAGCGCCCTGGCATCCACACGCCGCCGCAGGAACAGGCTGAGCAACACCCCCACCGCCACCGCCGTCACCACGCCCGCCACCAGCAGCTCCCGCGAAAACAGCCAGGGCGTGAAGAACAGACCCAGCGCACTCGGCACCGTGGCCTGAATCATCATCGCCCCGGAAATGTTCGCCAGCGCCAGCCGTTCCTTGCCCTGCCGCACCCAGATCAGCGCATTCATCGTTTCCGGCAACTCCGTCGCCACCGGGCTGAGCAGCAGGGCGACCAGCTGCCCCGGCAATCCCGCCCACACACCGATGGCTTCGAGCTGGCCGACGAACACCTTCGACGCCACCGCGATCACCGCCAGCGCCAGCAGCGTCTGCAACAGCGGCCAGTACAAGCCCGGATCACCGTTCGGACGCAGCTTCAGCGGCTCCAGCTCTTCGTGGCTGTGATCCTGCTCGCCCATCAACTCGCTGCGCAGGTAAATCGCATAGGCCAGCAGGAACAGCGCGCCGAGCCAGGGCTTGTAGCTGAACACCACCAGACCCAGCACGATCTTCACCGCGAAAATCGCCAGGAACCAAGCCTGGTCACGGCTCAAACGCCGCGTATCCGAGGCCACCTCGTGATTGGCCCGCCCCAGCCGCCGGTGATTCCAGACCATCGCCAGCCCCACCACCGCATAGGACACCGTCGCCAGCACCAGCGGCCCGCCGAGGGCCGCGCCCACGCCGATGTCCCTTTGCGCCGCATCCCGCCCGAAGGCGACGGCAACGAAAGTCACCGCGCTCTCCGGCAAGGCCGTGCCGAAGGCGGCCAGGATCGTGCCGGTAGCGGTTTCGCCGATGCCGAGCTTGCGCCCGACCCATTCGATGCCGTTGACGAAAAACTCGCAGGCGAAATAAATCACCACGGCGGAGCCGAGGAACAGCAGCACAGTCAGCATTTGATATCGACGGGGCTTGGCGAGCGGATGACCAATGGCGAACGGACGCCGCTCGCCAAGCCTGGTGAGTGCGCCGCTGCCAAAGGTCTCGCCAAGAACAGCGACCGGAACGGTCGCGGAACCAACCGCGCCATGAACGCCGAAGCGCTCAAGGATGTTGACGCGGCTCCCTCTTGAAGAGGGCGGCTACTCCCCGATGACTAACGAGCGGGAGAATAGCATTCGCGCCGAAAGCCGGTCCAGTAGGGCGGCACTGCCGGCTGCCGTGAACGCCCACCGGCACCCCGCAGCAAGTCGCTGCATACTGCCATGGTCATCACCCACCAAGCCCACCAAGGAAGGTTCCCTCCATGCCCCTCTCCTTCGACGCCATCCTCATCGGCACCGGCCAGGCCAATCCCGCACTGGCCGCGCGCCTCGACGCCGCCGGCATGAAAGTCGCCGTCATCGAGCGCGACAAATTCGGCGGCACCTGCGTCAACACCGGCTGCATGCCCACCAAGACCATGGTCGCCAGCGCCTACGCCGCCCACATGGCGCGCCGCGCCGCCGACTACGGCATCACCATCG
>JAQGNS010000462.1 GCA_028291705.1 Nevskia sp. | reverse complement strand
GGGGGGTGAATTCTAATCCCGCCGAGGCCGCTTGTCTCTGCGGCCGGCGGGATTATTTGCTGCTTACTGCGGAACCTTGGGCGTGGCCGGCTGGGCGGCCGGCTTGGCCGCATCCTTCGGCGCGGGCGCGGCGGCAGCCGGCGCGGACTTGGCGTCGGTCACCGGGGCCGCCTGCTGCTGGGCAGCGGGCGCTGCCGGCACCACGTCGGTCTTCGCCGTCGGGGCAACCGGCACCGGGGCGGGGACTTCCACCGCGGCGGCCGGCTTGGCCGGGGCGGTATCCATCACGCTGTGCGGCGCGGCGCGGCCATGCATGAAATACGCAAGCACCAGGCTCAGGGCGAAAAACACCGCCGCCAGCCAGGCGGTGGTGCGGCTCAGGAAGTTGGCCGAGCCACGCGAGCCGAACACGGTGCCGGACGCGCCGCTGCCGAAGGCAGCGCCGGCGTCGGCGCCCTTGCCGTGCTGGATCAGCACCAGGCCGATCAGCGCGGCGGAGACCAGCACATAAACCACAATCAGGAACGTATACATATCGCTCGATGGGGGGCCACTCAGGGCGGCCCGCTCTATTTAATTGAAACTCAGTTTTTGCTCAGCGCCTGCGCCGCGGCACAGATCGCCAGGAATTCGGCGGCCTTCAGTGAAGCCCCGCCAATCAGGCCGCCATCGACATCGTCGCAGGACAGCAGCGACGCCGCGTTGTCGGCCTTGACGCTGCCCCCGTAAAGAAGCTGCGTCGAATTTGCGATTTTAGCATCCTGGGCGGCCAATTGGCCACGCAGGAAGGCGTGAGTCGTCTGGGCCTGCTCCGTCGTGGCGGTGCGGCCGGTGCCGATGGCCCACACCGGCTCATAGGCAATGACGGCTTTGGCGAAGGCGCCGACGCCGCTGGCGGCCAGTACCGCGCCCAGCTGGCGACCCAGCACCGCCTCGGTGGCGCCGCTCTCGCGCTCTTCCAGGGTTTCGCCGACGCAGAGGATGGGAATCAGGCCGGCGGCCTGGGCGGCGGCGAACTTGCGCGCCACCGTGGCGTCGTCCTCGCCATACAGGGCGCGGCGCTCGGAATGGCCGACGATGACGTAGCGGCAACCCAGTTCCACCAGCATGTCGCCGAGGACTTCGCCGGTGAAAGCGCCAGCCTTGGTCTGGTCGCTGAGGTTCTGCGCACCCAGCAGGATGCCGCCGCCGAGCTGGCGCTCTACCGATTCCAGGTAAGGCGCCGGCGGGCACACCAGCCTGTCCATACCGGAATACTGGTCCTGCTGCAGCGACAGCTCGCTCAGCAGCACGGCATTGGCGCTCAGCGAGCCATTCATTTTCCAGTTGCCGGCAATCAGGTAACGACGCGACATAAAGCTTCCTTTGTTCGGATCCAGTGGTTGTCGAATGATGAAGACGGCTCAGCCGGCGGCGGCCTGCTGCACCGCTTCTGCCAGACGTTCGGCGGTCTGCCGCGTCTCGGCGGCATCCTGTGCCTCCACCATGACGCGGATCAGCGGCTCGGTGCCGGAAGGGCGCAGCAGGATGCGACCGCGGTTGCCCAGGGCGGCCTCGCATTGTTGCAGGGCTGCGGCGATCTGCGGCAATTCCATCACTGCCCTGGCGTTACCCTGGATCGGCACATTGATCAGCACCTGCGGAAACTTGCTCATGCCGGAAACCAGCTGCGCCAGCGTGACCTGCTCGGCCAGCATTGCTTCCAGCACCTGCAGCGCGCCGATGATGCCGTCGCCGGTGGTGCTGCGGTCCAGGCACAGGGTATGACCGGAGGTCTCGCCGCCGATGACGCCGCCGCTGGCCTTGAGCCGCTCCAGCACATAACGGTCACCCACCGCGGCGCGCTCGAACGGCACGCCCAGGGCGGCGAAGGCCCGCTCCAGCCCCAGGTTGCTCATCGCCGTGCCGACCACCGGCCCGCGCAGGGTGCCGGACTTGAGGCGCTGCCGGGCGATGACGAACAGGATCTCGTCGCCATCGACCTCCTGCCCTTCCGACGTCACCAGCAGGCAGCGGTCGGCATCGCCGTCCAGCGCGATGCCCAGGTCGGCACCGCGCTCCACCACCGCGGTTTTCAGCGCCTGCAGGTGGGTGGAACCGTAACCGCGATTGATGTTGAGGCCATCCGGGTGGTTGCCGATGACGGACACCGTGGCGCCCAGTTCCTCGAACACGGCCGGCGCCACGCGGTAGGCAGCGCCGTTGGCGCAATCCACCACCAGCTTGAGACCATGCAGGGAGCGGCCGCTGAAGCTGCCCTTGCAGAATTCGATGTAGCGGCCGGGCGCGTCGTCGATGCGGCGGGCGCGGCCGAGCTGCTCCGGCGCCACGCAGACCAGCTCGTGCTCCAGCTGCGCTTCGATCTGCGCTTCCAGCTCGTCGCTGAGCTTGTCGCCCTCGGCGGAGAAGAACTTCACGCCATTGTCGTAATGCGGGTTATGCGAGGCCGAAATCACCACCCCGGCCTTGGCCCGCAGGGCGCGGGTCAGGTAGGCCACCGCCGGCGTCGGCAGCGGGCCCAGCAGG
>JAQGNS010000460.1 GCA_028291705.1 Nevskia sp. | reverse complement strand
GCCGCCGCTGCGGTTGCGTGGGGCCGAGCCGAGGATGGCGCGGTTGTTGGGCGACTGGAACAGGCCGAAGCCGCCGCCGGCCAGCATCATGCGCCAGCTGATGTCGACCGCGGTGGGAAGCTCCGGCAGCCAGGCCAGGAGCAGCAGGCCGGCGCAGCACAGGGCCATGCCGATGCCGCCCAGCAATCCGGCCGGGATGCGGTCGGCGAGGCGCCCGGCGAACGGCGCCACCAAGCCCAGGGTCAGCGGCCAGGGTGTCATCAGCAGGCCGGTGGTGACTTCCGACAGGCCGAGGCCGTCCTGGAAGTCGAAGGGCAGTGCCACGAAGCACAGCATCTGCGCGGCGAAGGATGCCGCCGAGGTGCCGATGGAGAGGCGGAACATGGGGATGCGCAGCAGGTCCAGCGGCAGCAGCGGCGCCGGCTGCCGCAGCTCGCGCCGCACCAGCAGTACCGCCGCGAGCAGGGCGCCGGCCAGTTCGGTCCCGCCGTGGAGCGGCGGGGCATTGCGGCCGAGGCCGTCCACCGCGGTGAACAGCAGGCCGAACATGGCGGCGCTGAGCAGGGCGCTGCGCCAGTCGAAATCCGCCTCGCGGCGCTCGCTGCGCGGCAGCACGCGCAGGGCCAGCAGCAGGGCGCCGATGCCGATCGGCACGTTGATGGCGAACAGCCACTCCCAGGAGCCGAGCGAGAGGATGGCCGAGGCCACGGTAGGCCCGGCGGCTGCGGAGACCGAGACCACCACCGCGTTGATGGCGATGCCGCGGCCGAGCAGGTGGTTGGGGTAGATGGTGCGCAGCAGGGCGGCGCTGACGCCCATCAGGCCGGCGGCACCAATGCCCTGCACCACGCGCGCCGCGACCAGGGCCGGCAGGGTGGAGGAGAGGGCGCAGGCCAGGGAGGCCAGGGTGAAGACCGCCAGGCCGACCTTGTAGACGCGCCGGTACCCGACGAGGTCGCCTAGCGAGGCCACCGCCAGCAGGACCATCACCAGCGGCAGCTGGTAGCCGTTGACCACCCACACCGAGTCCGCTGCCTGGGCGTGCAACTGGTGCGCGATGCTGGGCAGGGCGACGTTGGCGATGCCGCTGTCGAGGATGGTCATGGTGATGCCCAGCGCCACGGTGAGCGCGGCGAGGTGGCGCTGCGGCACGGGCAGGCCATCGGTGGGCTGGGCGGGAGTGGCGGCGTTGACGGGCATGAGTCGGCGACGAAGGGGCGGCGGCCGGGGTGAGCCGCTGCCCTGGTGCGGGGGATGCGGATTTTACGGCAAGCCGGACTGCCGTACCCGGTTCCATCCGCTATCTGGAACCCGGTCGGGCCGCATGCGCCGCCGGGCGTTGGACAGCTTTTCGCGTTTCACACGGCGGCGGCATACTGGGCCATGAGCGATCTACCCATTTCCGGCGGCTGGCACGGCGAACCGGCACCGGATGCCGCGCCGGCGCCGGTTCCGCCATCCCTGCCGCCGCCCTTGCCGTCAACAGTGACAGCGCCAGCCTGGCGCAACTACCTGCGCGCCATTTACGCCGGCTGCCGCATCGCGCTGCTGGGGCGCCCTTCGCTACAAGGGCTGCGCCTGGGGCCGGGTGTGTTCTGGGCGCTGCTGGCGACGAGCCTATTGGTCGGCTGCGGCATGGATTGGCTGGCGGCGGAGGCGCCGCGGCAGTTCGATCTGTGGGGGCTGGAGTCGCAAGCCTTCTTCTTCCTGCCGCTGCTGCTGTTCGCCACCGTGCTGGCCTGGCTGTCGGCGCGTCCCGAGCTGTTGTGGCGCTACGCGGCGCTGGTCGCGGCCGCCGGTTTGCTGATCGACACCGTCGGCGGCCTGATTTACCAGCACCTGCTGCCGCAGGGGCAGCACGCGGATCGCTGGTACTGGGTGTACTACGCCTTCGTGCAATGCTGGAACTTCGCGGTGGCCTGGCGTGTGCTGTCGCTGCTGGGGGCGATGGGGTCGGCGGTCCGGCGCGGCATGGCCGCGGCGGTGGTCGCCGCCGTGTCGGCGGCGCTGTTCCATTACATTCCGTACAGCCCCATCTGGGGCCAGGACTACGGCGCCGACGAGGCGCAGGAGGCGCGCCCGCGATTGGTGGCCGAGGAGGTCTTTGCGCGGCAGGACCAGTTGATGTGGCAGGCCCTGGCCAATATCGCGCCGACGCGGCCGGGCAAGCCGAGCCTGTATTTCGTGGCCTATGCGCCGGACGGCGAGCAGGACGTGTTCCGCAAGGAGGCGCTGTACGGCACGCGCCTGTTCGCCGAGCGCTTCGGCGCGGCGCAACGCAGCCTGACCCTGGTCAACAGCCACAGCACGGTGAAGGAGTTGCCGCTGGCCAGCGTGAGCAACCTGGACCAGGGCCTGCGCGCCATCGGCAGGAAGATGAATCCGCAGCAGGATATTCTTTTCCTCTACCTGACCAGCCATGGCTCGCGCGACGCCACGCTGGCGACCGAGCTGCCGGGCCTGAGCTTCAGCAGCTTCAACGCGCCGCGCCTGGCGCGGATGCTCAAGGATTCCGGCATCCGCTGGAAGGTGATCGTGGTCTCGGCCTGCTACAGCGGCAGCTTCCTCGACAGCCTCAAGGACGACCACACCCTGGTGATGACGGCGGCGCGTGCCGACCGCACTTCCTTCGGCTGTTCCGACGATGCCGAGTTCACCTATTTCGGCCGGGCTTACCTGGAGCAGGGGCTGAACCGCAGCACCTCGTTCACCGAGGCCTTCGCCACGGCGCGGACCCTGGTGGAGCAGTGGGAGACGCGCGACAAGGAAGTGCATTCGGAGCCGCAGATCGCGGAGGGGGCCCTGATCGGGGCCAGGCTGGAGCAGTGGCGGGCGACGTTGCCGGCCGCCGGGCAGAATACCCCCGCGGGGAGTGGGCGCGTGGTCAAATAGGGGCGGCGCCGGGGCACAATTTTACGTCCGTTCAATTCTTCTGCCGCAGGGGCCGGCTGTGAGTGAATTCCACTCACCAATTCGGACGATGTTCGTGTTCTGACCACTCTATAAGGTAAGCGCACAACTAGGAGGGGGATGCTATGCCCACAGTGCGCGGGGAGCAGGTTTCGTTTGTGCGGAAAAAGGGTGCGCGGCTGGCCGCGCTGTTTCTCGGGGGGGCTCTATGCCAGGGCGTGGCCCATGCCGGCGAGTTCGACCTGTGGGACGACGCCACGCTGGATTACAAGCTGACGGTGTCCTACGCGGCGGCGATCCGCACCAAGAACCCCAACAATGCACTGATCAACGGGCCGGTGGACCAGTTCCAGTCCTACCTGCTGCCGACGCCGGTGCCGGGTCAGCCGACGCAGATCTTCTCCTTCACCCATACCGGCCTGCCCACCACCGCCAACTACGACGATGCCGACCGCAATTTCAAAGCCGGCAGCCTGATCAACAACCGCGCCACCGGCCTGGGTGAGTTGCAGTTCCACTGGAAGAGCTACGGCATCGTCGCCAGCGGCGACGGCTTCTTCGACCAGGTCTACCACCATCCGAACGACAACGACTCGCCGTCGACGGTCAACACCACCCTGCCGAACAGCCACTGGACCGACGGCGCCCGCTACTACGACGGCCAGCGCGTGCGCCTGCTCGACGCCTATGCTTACGGCGATTTCTCGTTCTTCGACATGAACCTCAACGTGCGCGCCGGCCAGCAGCTGGTGGCGTACGGGCAGAGCCTGTTCCTCTCCGGCATCGCGCTGGCGCAGAGCCGCGCCGACGCCACCAAGTCGGTGATTCCCGGCGCCGAGGTGAAGAGCATCCTGCTGCCGACCAACCAGATCTCGTTCCGCCTCGGCATGACCAACGAGCTGTCGATGGTCGGCTATTACAAGCTGGCGTTCCGCGCCACCGAAATCTTCCCCGAGGGCGATTTCTTCTCCCCGGCGGACGCGGTGGGGCCGGGCGCCACCTTCGTCTACGGCTCGGCCAATCCGCTCTACGGCGGCTCCGGCTCGTGCCAGGGCCTGATCACCAATCTGCACATCGCCAACCTGGGGACGATCACCGGACTGCTCGGTCAGGCCGGGGCCCTGGCCCTGGAAAATACGGTGTGCGCCCTGCTGCAGCCGATCGGCAATCTGGCCAACTCGCCCAAATACATCCTGGCGACGCGTGGACCGGACCTGAAGCCGAGTGACGGCGGCCAGTACGGCGGCGGCCTTGAATACCAGATCACCTCGCGCACCAACCTGGGCTTCTACTACCTGCGCTACGACGACACCAATCCGTCGGTGAACCTCAACGTCGGCTATGCGCCATTCGGCTTCCTGCCTGGCGGTGCGGCGGTCACCACGCAGATCATCAATCAGCCGGTGCCCACCACCTACAACGTCAAGTACTTTGACGGTATTCACCTGTATGGCGGTACCTTCTCCACCGTGCTGGGGCCGTTCAACGTGGCCGGCGAGCTGAATTTCCGCGACGGCACCGACCTGCCGATCGACTCCACCATTTCCGGCGTGGTCAGCCCGGTGTATACCCGCGGCCAGACCACCCAGGCGCTGCTGTCGGCGATCTACGTCAACAACCCGAAGTTCTTCTACGACGATCTGGCCTTCACCATGGAAGCCGGCTATCTGCATGTCAATGACGTCGATGCCGTGGCTTCCTCGCCCGGCATCATCACCCACGGCAACGGCGACATGCTGTTCTACAACCGCAACTCCTGGGGCTTCCAGACCCTGACCATTCCCACCAAGCACAACATCTTCAACGGCTGGGACATGTCCACTCCGATCTCCTTCGGCATGCTGGTGAAGGGCACGCCGGAGCAGGCCGGCGCCTTCGGCGCGCTGTACGGCGAGGGCGATACACGGCTCGGCGTCAGCCTGAATTTCCAGTACCTGGGCAACCTGGAAGTGGGTGCGGGCTACAACTTCTTCTTCGGCGATCCCAACAAGACCATCGGCGACAGCCTGCTCAAGGCCAACCCCTACATGGATCGCGACTACGCCACCTTCCACATCACCTACAACCTCTGAGTCACCGCATCCGGGGCGGCCACGGCCCCAAACGATGTTTTTGAGCGAAGTGGCACTTGAAGCCCGGGGACGGGGGTCCCTGGGCTTTTTTTTGACCGCGCCCTGTGACTTGCAATGCCTTTGCCGCTGTCCGAATGTCCGGTCTTTGCCGCGTCGGCCATGGATTGGTCTGCAAGCGCCACTAAGCTGTCCTCAAGCCGGGAAGGCCGCGTTCCAGATATCCTGAGCAATCGCCGGTGCGTAGAGAGCGAAGCACTCGTAAACGATGCTCCAAGACATCGCCCGGAAAAACTCGTCGTGCTTGTACGAATGCTGAACCCCGATCAAGCGGAGATCTGAATCGATGGTCCATACACTGCTATTCTTGCTGCGCGCAGCCTGCCAAACACCGCCGCCGCTGACGCCCTCCAGCTCGGGTGCATTGACTTCACCCCCCGTATCGGAAAGCCCGATGCGACTGTAATTCAGGAATAACTCCACGCCCTGGATGGGGGGATCTTTCAACTCGGCGCTCACCGTCTGCGGAAACCATGACCGAACCAGCAGCATATTAGTTTCGGTCAAAACGCCGCCTTCCATCTTCATCAGGGAAGTGGGGTAACCGCAGAGGTAGGCCGAAGCGTGGATATCAATGGGGCCGATATTGCTGGGTGTGACGAAACGCGCGTGCTGTTTCAGAAGCGCAATCGTCTCCTCTCGCTGGAACTCGATAACGGCGATATCCAGCTTCGAATTTTGCGGCTTCAAAACCAGGCAGGTGCCAATCGTCCTCAGTCGCTCCTTGCCACTACGTCGGGGCAAACAAATCTCGGACGGAGTATGACCGTCCAGAATGTGCTGAGCGGTGATCAGGAAGTATTGGTTTCGCGCCTCGAACAGCACGCCGCTGCCCAAGTGGACAAGTGCACCATCATTTTTGACGATGAAGGCGGGTACCGTGACTTCCCCAATGAAGGTCCGCGCCCAAGAAATGGCCAACTGCTCGGAGGTTTTCTCAGTGGTGTTGGGAGGGGTGGTATCGATGGTCATGATGATTGGTCACGATGAAGTTAATGTTAACTAGCCTGATCAAGTTTACCAATCGCGGGCAGTATGCCGGGCGCCACCTTCCCGTCGATGGATTGACGACCGCTTGGCTCACCCCATGTGCTCGATTCTTTTACAGGCGTAGGGTGGGTAAAGCCTAGCGTGCCCACGCGGATTCCAAATCGTGGGCACAGCCTTCAATTTAAGCCCATCCTACGCTTGCTTTCAGTATGGCGAACCACTGGAAATCGATTTGGGGCATCATGCGAATTGAAACGCCGGCTTGCGGCAAAACGCAGATAGACCGAATGCCTCCAATACATGATGCGGGCGATCCCTCGTTCTCGGCCGAAGATCCCACCAGAAGAGCCTTCCTGGAGGCAGCCGGGAGCTGGCTTTGCGACGCGTACGTTTGCAACGTGCGATTTATCGCAAGACTCGTCAAAGGCCGCTGGCGAATCTGGGATGCTGCCGTGGACATTTATCCATATCCGCCGCGGTATGAGACTGGCTTTCTGTTCCAGCATGCCGACTTCCTGGCCGGCCAGGTTCAATTTGACCGAACCAACAAGATCGAACTCCTGGAAATTCTGAAGCAGGCGGCAGCAGGGAAAATCGAACTGCCGGATACTTCCCTATCTCTGCATGATACGGGGCAACTCGGTTTCTACTCAAAGATGTTGGGGCCCGACCATGGGTTTTCTGAGTTACATCTACAAATCAACGGCCCTCAAATAGAACAGATCCCCTTGACGCCGATTGGCGCACTCGACACAAAGCTCCGGCAATCCAACCCGCCCTTCGATGGGATAAGCGACCTGGCAACCTATCTACGTCTGCCGGGCCCCACCTCTGGCCAGAATCCGATGATTTCGGTACACGTGTATCCGCCAGTGAGCCTGGTCCGTGCTCAATTGAACAATGAACGCTTGGAGCTAGACTTTCACGCCCACGCCTACTTCGACATAAAAAATATGGGGCTGGCGATTCGCCCCTATCCAAATGACAGCGTTCACTCAAGAGCGCAGATTGCTTCACAAGTCGAATGGGGCGATGCGAATAACGGCGTGCGAGAGGGGCGCGTAAGGTTGGATCTAAGCGAAGTCGAAAGCGTGCTTGTCATGCAGACGATCGGCCCCGCAACGGTGCTCAGGCAGTGGATATCCGACCCAAAACGATCTCACAATCGCCGCCTTTTGGCTGTCCAGCACTTCGATCAGGACTTAAAAATGATTGAAGAAGCAGTGCTAAGAACTCGCGAGTCTGCGATATTCGAGAACGGCATTTCAGCATTGCTGTTTTTACTTGGATTCACTGCATCGGTACAGATCGAGAAGGATGCCCCAGATCTGATCGTCACTACCCCGCGTGATCGCCTTGTCATTATCGAATGCACGACTAAGGTAGCAGATTTCGAGACCAAGCTCGGTAAGCTGGTCGATCGAAGAGGAGCATTGAAGAAGTCTCTCCAATCGAGCGGTCACCATAATGAAGTTGCTGCGGTGCTGATCTGTCGGCAACCGCTGGACCAGATCGTCGCCAATCGAGATAGGCCAGCCATGCACAAAGTCGTGCTCTGGGCTCAAGAGGATCTGGTGCGACTCTTAAATGACGTTCGCTTTCAAAGAGACCCGGATGACATCCTCTCGAACGCTGAAACTTTCATGCGGGGTTACAACGACGCAGTGTAGCCAACTCGGGGCCGGTTGCCCTAACGCAGAGCCAACGTAGGGTGAGCAAAGGCCGCAGGCCGTGCCCACTGTTGATCAATCCGTGTGGGCAGATGAAGCCTGCCCGTCCTACCTAGGCCCTTCCAATCATGATATTCCCGCCATCAAGCGCGGCAAGCGCTCACGCCACCAACCGGGCGGCCTGCCATTCCTGGCGCAGCAGTTTCGCGGCCGCGCGCCCCATGCGCCGGCGTACCAGCACCAGCAAGGCCCGCATGAAGACCAGGTCATGATCGGTCCGCGCGGTGTGCCAGGTGCAGGCGTGGGCGAGTTCGTGGAGGACGAAGTACTCGCTGCGGGTCGCGCGCGGGAAGCAGAGTTTGAACAGCAGGCCGTCGCAGGAGCTGCAACGGGCGTGACGATCGCCGCGACCATCCGCGATGTGCAAGCGCATCGGCTGCGGCCAGCGGCGCCGGAACCAGTCCTCGCCACGCAGTTCCAGAACATAACTCTGGATCTGCGCCAGGGTCAGCGGATGGTCGCCGTGCAGCGCCAACATGCAGTCCTCGGCCTTGTAGAACCGATGGTCGGAGGCGGCCGCTAGCCGGCGTCGGATGGAAGGAGGGGAGGGGCGCACTCTTTCAATATGCACCCCCCGATTGACGACTCAATGACGGTACGGGCGTACAGTATTGGCCGGTCCGCCCCATTGCTGGCGGGACGCCGGATCGCGCCGTGGCGGCGGACTGCCGAAAGACTCTGAGAGGCCGCTCCTGGCCCACTAAGACATGGTGCTCCATGCCCGATAGCGGACATCCACCGGAAAATATGGTCTTTTATCGCAAGCAGCGCCCTCACTCCCGGGTGGCTGCTTCGGGCTGAGCTCAACCCGCCGGCGGAACAGCGAGCGTAGGGTGGGCACCAAAAGCAGGCACCTCCAGGCGAAGGCCGCAGGCTGTGTCCGCCGTTGATCGATCCGCGTGGGCAGATGAAGCTTGCCCAGCCTACGCTTGCTTGTTTACTTGTAAGCAACCACCGCGCTGGTGGGACCCGCAAGAGGAATCATATCGAATCGTTGGAACCCGGCCTCGCCGCACCAGTTCCTGAAATCGGCGCCCGTATAGTCGAAGGCGTCGCCAAACTCGATCAGCATGTTCAAGGACATCAGTAGGCCGAATGCGTTTTCCCGCCGGGCGTCGTCGATCACGTTCTCGATGGCGATGAAGGCACCGCCCTTTGGCAGGGCGGCGTACGCTTTTTTGATCAGGATCTTTTTATTCTCAAGATTCCAATCGTGCAGGATGTTGCCCATGGTCACGACATCCGCCTTCGGCAAATCGTCTTTAAAAAAATCTCCTGCGATCGGTTTGATCCGGCTTTCCAAGCCGGCAGCCTTGATATGTTTGAGCGCGAGCGGCGCCACTGGCGGAAGATCAAAGCTGGTGAAGGAGAGATGCTGATGGTGTGCGCCTACGACTCTGGACAGCAATGCCAGAGCCCCACCGACATCGCTTACCGTTTTGTATTTGGAAAAATCAAACTTCTGCGCCAGCAACGCAAAGCTTGCCGCCTGAAAACCGGTCATGGCATCCAGAAACTCGCCCAAGGTATCCTGGCTTGAATAAAGCGCCTCGAATATCGATTTGCCGCCGTGTTTCACCTCGTTTTGTGGTTGCCCTGTCTTTAGTGCCGTCCCGAGGTGGTTCCAGAATCCGAACAGGCGGGAATTGAGCATCTCGGGCATGCCGCCAATGTAAGCGGAACTTTTCTTGTTCAGGAACGCGGCTGTCTGTGGTGTATTCCTGTATTTTCCCTCTGGACCGTCTCCATCCCGGTCGAGAAATTTCAACGCCACCAGCGCGTCAAAGAAATCATATGTGCCGCGAGGGTGCAGACCAAGGGCCTTGCCGAGTTGCGCCGCGGATTGCTGCCCGTCTCCGAGCGTAGTAAATAAATCCAGTTCCACCGCGGTCAACAAGACCTTGGAAGCCCAAAATGCAGTGGCGGTCTGCATGATGTGGGATGGATCGAGTTTCTCATTCATTGCTGCCCCCCGGCGGTTAAAAATATTGATATGTCCAACACCAATTCGGCCGCCGAATTGCGGCAATCAAATACGGCAGCTTTTCGGCTTTTTATCGGCTGCTCATTTGCAAGCTGTTGCTTTGAGGTCTTATCGATAACAGTACGGCAAGTCAGACCGCCGCGTCGAGATTCGGGTGACCGCTTCGGGTTCGCAGCCACCGGAAAGTTGGTTTGCGACGCTGCCCGCTTTGGGCGCCCATTGCAGACATGAGTGCGGAGGCCTGAAAGCGGCCATGGCCAAGTCGTTGACAGATCGCGGCTTGGGTCCTGACCCTGCAAGGCTCGAAAACAACGCATGTTGCGACAGCGCTGTGATGGTGGGTGTGGCGCGGGAGCGGGCCAGATCCTTCGCTGCGCTCAGGATGACAAACGGGTAATCGCAGCTGGCTGCCAGATGCCGTCGATTACGCCCCGCGCTCGACCCACCGCGCGCGCCAGGCAGGCGCGTCGAAGGGATCGGCGAAGTATTGGGTTTCGTGCGACACCTTCCCATCCCGGAACTCCATGATGCTCACGGTGTGGACGCGCTTGCCCTCGTAGGTAATCACATACTCGGTCACCCAGAGATTACCCTCTCCTGTGATCCGCCGGACCACAAACCCCGATGGTTTGCCCGGGTGGTGGCTACGCAGCGCTTGCAGCTTATGCCGACCGTGGATGACCTCGCCTGACTGTGGGTATTCGCACACGGCGTCATCGTGATAGATCTCGTGCTCGGCAATCTGATCACCTGCGGCGGAGGCGGCCCAATGTCGATCAATGGCCATCCGGATGTTCTGCTCTTCCATCATCGGCCTCCATTTGAGTCCGCGCAGGGTGAGTCGTGACCTGCAGTCTAGCGTGTGCCGCTTCGCGGCAGGCGGGTCGCGGACCCGCCCTACCGAGGCTTGCTAGTGACGCAAGCCCTTCACGCGCACCTTGAAGTCCATGGCCGGTCCGGGCGTGGGAGCGGTCTTGGTTTTCAGGACGTAATCGGGCGGGTCGAGTTCGAGGTCGTACTTGTAGAACAGGCGTGCCATCGACAGCGCGAGTTGCACTTCGGCCAGACTCTTGCCGAGGCAGGTGTGCGGGCCGCGGCCGTAGGGTGAATAAGCGCCGGGCTGCATGTGTTCGGCGCGGGGTTTCTGGTAGCGGTCGATGTCGAATTTCGCGGCGTCCGGGAAGTACTCGTCCATGAAGTGCGGGACGACGGCGCTGACGTAGAGCATGTCGCCCTTGCGGATGGGGTAGCCCTGGAATTCGAAGTCCTGCACGACGGTGCGGATCTGCGCCACGGCGATCGGGTACAGGCGCATGCTTTCCATGATGGCGCCGTTGATGGCGGGCAGCCGGTTCATCAGCTCGTCTTCATCAACCGGGCCGGCGTCGAACAGGGCGTCCACTTCCTGCTCGATGCGGGCGCGCACCTCGGGGTGCTTGAGCACCATGTAGATGGTCACGGCGGTGGTATTGGCCACGGTGTCCAGGCCGGCGACGTAGGGGCCGGTGACGGCGACGATCAGGTCGTTGGTCGGCAGCACCTTGGGATCGCGTACGTGGGCGGCCATGATGTCGTCGATCAGGTTTTTGTCCTCATCCTTGACGGTGCCGACGCGCTCGCTGGCGGCGGCGATCATGGTGTGGCCCAGCTCGACCACGCGGGCGCGGGCGCGCCGGTACTCCGGCGCCCACAGGAAGAAGCGCGGCCGCTGGCGGGTGACCAGCACGTTGAGGATGTAGAGGATGGCGATGCGGATATCGCGGATGTACTCGACCGGCGTGGCACCGGTGAGGAAGGGGCCCAGGGTGCCTACCGCCATGTATTGCATCGCCTGCACCACCGGCACGCGCGCGCCGGGTTTCCAGTCGCGGGCGTAGACCTCGTCGAGAATGCGCACGAACTCGCCGTAGCGGCCTCGGATCGATTCCCTGGAGTAGCCGCGGCGCATGATGTCGCGCAGTTCCTTGTGCGATTCGCCGTCCTCGCTGACCAGGGCGCGGCTGGCGCCGTACTCGGTGAGCAGGCCTTCCCAGAACTGGCGCGAGCGCAGGCAGTCCTTGCCGACGCGTGAGCCGAGCAGGTTGGCGGCTTCGACGCCGCCGAGCAGGACGTAGCGCTGGTTCAGCACCTTGATCTCGCAGGCCGGGCCGAACTTGCGGTAGCAGGCGACGAAGAAGCGCACCGGGTCCCCGGTGAGGGATAGCAGGTTGCCGATCAGCGGCAGGCCGGGTACCCGGGGAATGGGCTTGAGAGCGGTGACTGCCGGGGCGCTGGCCATGGCGATTCTCCTGGTTGTGGCGGGGAGCGGGGTTTACTTCCCCGATTTGAGCCACCGTACCTGCCGTTCCTGCGCGGCGAGGTACAGGCCCATGGCGAAGCCGAAGCTGGTGAACAGGCTGATGACGAAATACAGCCAGGTCTGCTTCATGCCGCGCCGCGGGCCGTCGATGATGGTCCACAGGGGGAACAGGAAGACGTTGGCGGTGAGCAGGTCCTGCGCGCCCGATCCGGCGGCCGGGTTGGTGAACAGCATCTTGGTGTAGTGGATCCAGCCGGCTTCGGCCGGGTAGGCGAAGACGTACTTGATGTTGAAGTACCAGCCGATGCAGACGGAGCCGATGGCGAGGAGGTAATACACGGCCTCGATGGCGGAGACGCCGGCTCCCTTCCAGTTTGGCTTGTACAGGTAGGCGTTGAAAAAGAAAAACAGGATGACGGTCAACAGCCCCAGCGATGCGTGGATCAGCAGCGATGTCATGGGTGACTCCTCCTTGTGTTTTTTTTACTTCTGGTTCCGCGTTTTCCCGGTACGGCTCCTGGTTGGTTTCTGGGTGCGCGGCAATTGCTTGCCTGGTTCCGGGGTGATGGTGCCGATGCCGGCGATCCGGCTTCTGCCGGGTGCCGTCTCGCCGCGCCGGGCGGCGATGCTGGCGACCAGGGCGTCGAGCGACTCCTGCCATTGCAGGGGATCGATGTGGAGATAGGCGGGCAGGGCGCTGCGGATCAGCGGCAGCTCTTCGCGGCTGCGCTGGGTGAGGGCCTTGCGGATCGACGCCTCGTGCGACAGGCCGCCGGCATAGCCGGACTTCATGGCGATGGCGCTCACCGCGGCGCCGATGGCGAGCATCGCCACCGCGTGATGGATGCGGATGCTCTCGGCGGGCGCAAAGCCGTGGGCGGCCATCGCGGCGAGGAACTGCTCGACGAAGTCCATTTCGCCATCCGGGCCCAGGGTGCCGTTCATGACTTCACAGATCAGCTGCGGCTCGGCGACGAACAGCTCGACCATGCCGTGGGCGCAGCCTTTGACCAGGTCCGACCAGTGTTGGCCGCTGCCGGCGCCGTTTGCCTGAGTGCGGTTCAGGGCCAGTTCGATCGCGGCCAGTTTGACGATCTCGTCGCGGTTGCGGACGTGCCGGTACAGCGCCGGGGCCGTCACGCCGAGGCGTTCGGCCACCGCCTTGAGGGTCACTTGCGATAGGCCGATGGCGATGGCGGCATCGACGATGCTCCCGGCGTCGACGCGGGGTGGGCGCCCCGCCCGGGATGCCTGGGTGCGTTTGCGTAGTTCGAGGCCGGTCATGGGCTGGTTCGGCAAAAAACCATATTAGTTAATCTGATTAACAAATTAACATAACTAATCTGGCGATCGCAAACGCCTGAGGATGGCGCGGGTGTGGTTGTGCGCGGCTCGGGGGACTAGGCGGGGCTGAATTGCGCAGCGCTGGCGGCTCAGACCGCCTTTTGATTGACCCGTTTGCTCAATGCTTCCGCGCTTTCCTTGCGCTCGCTGTAGCGCTCCACCAGATAGGGCGCCATGTCGCGGGTCAGCAGGGTGAACTTCACCAGTTCTTCCATGACGTCGACTACGCGATCGTAGTAGGCGGAGGGTTTCATGCGGCCGGCCTCGTCGAATTCCAGGAAGGCCTTGGCCACGGAGGATTGATTGGGGATGGTCAGCATGCGCATCCAGCGGCCGAGGATCCGCAGTTGGTTGACGGCATTGAAGGACTGCGAGCCGCCGCTGACTTCCATCACCGCCAGCGTCTTGCCCTGGGTGGGACGGACGGAGCCGAGCGACAGCGGAATCCAGTCGATCTGCGTCTTGATGATGCCGGTCATGGCGCCGTGGCGTTCCGGCGAGCACCACACCATGCCTTCGGACCACTGCGCCAGCGTGCGCAGTTCCACCACCTTGGGATGGGTTTCCGGCGCGCTGTCGGCCAGGGGCAGGCCGAGCGGGTTGAAGATGCGCACTTCTGCGCCCATGGCCTGTAGCAGGCGGGCGGCTTCCTCGACCAGCAGGCGGCTGTAGGAGCGTTCGCGCAGAGAGC
>JAQGNS010000436.1 GCA_028291705.1 Nevskia sp. | reverse complement strand
TCGACGACATCATCAACGTCGCCGGGCACCGTCTTTCCACCGGCGCGATGGAAGAGGTGCTGGCGGGACATCCGGACGTGGCCGAATGCGCCGTGATCGGCGTGGCCGATGCGCTGAAGGGGCAGGTACCTCTGGGCCTTGTGGTGCTCAAGTCCGGCGTGCAGCGGGCGCCGGAGGAGATCGTGCGGGAGCTGGTGGCGCGGGTGCGCGAGCAGATCGGCGCGGTGGCAGCGTTCAAGCAGGCGGTGGTGGTGCCGCGCCTGCCCAAGACACGTTCCGGCAAGGTGCTGCGCGCCACCATGCGCTCCATCGCCGACAGCCAGAGCTACAACGTGCCGGCTACCATCGACGATCCGAAGATACTCGAAGAGGTCGGTGCGGCGTTGAAAGGGCTGGGGTACGCGCGAGAAAAAGCCTGATGCGGAAGCTGCTCCATCCGGTCGGGATGGAGCGGGTGCGGCCGGCTTAGATATCCGGCGCCAGTTCCGGCAGTTCCAGGTCCATCTTCGAGACCTGGATGGCGGGCAGGTCGGCTTCGCTCATCACCGAGCCGGTGATGTAGCCGCCCGCGATTTCCTTGAGGGTCAGCACGGTGGACTTGTGGTCGCCCCATGGCAGGTGGGCTTCGGCACCGCGGGCCAGCTGGCGCGCGCGCTTGGCGGCGATCTGGCACAGGTCGAAATGATTGGGAATACGGGCGAGACAGTCTTCTACGGTTACGCGCGCCATGGGGAGTTACAGGAAACGCCGCAAGAGCACGGTAGGCAACAGTATACAGGCCGTGGGAAAGGCTGCATTGCGAGGGCTGGCGGTTACCAGGGTGTGCCCGGCTCAAATCGGTTGGTGGCGGGAGGGCCGCCCATTTTCCGCCGCATCCAAATGCAGTAAGGTAACGGCCGTCGCACTACCCCAAATGGCCGATGCCGCGCAGAAGCGGCTTCCGCCACACTGGCCGCAACGGCGCGGATCGGGCCCCTTGGTGCACGCATCCGTTTTAGAGCCTATAACACGATGAATCGCATCTGCGTTGCAGTCCAAAATCGCGTCAGGCAAGGCGGAGGCCCCGGCCATGGTGATTCCATGGCCGGGGCTGACAACGTAGCCTGGCGCGATTTTGGGCGCAACCCTTCGGGACGGGGCCATTTTTGCGCATTGCTGCGCCGGCCAGAGCGCACCATGGAATCACCATGCCGCACTCTGTCCGGCTTGCACTGCGCAAAAATGACCGCCGTCGCAGGCGCGATTCATCGTGTTATAGGCTCTTAGCAGCCAGAAAGGCCTTATGAGCGAATCAGCCGCAACCCAGACTCCAAGCCAGACCACGATCCAGACCTTCGTCATCGTCGGCGCAGGACAGGCCGGCGGTGAAACCGCCAGCGAACTGCGCAAGCAGGGATTTACCGGGCGCATTGTCCTGGTCGGCGACGAAACCCATGTGCCGTACCGGCGGCCGCCGCTGTCCAAAGCCTATCTGAGCGGCACCGCCACCCAAGAAAGCCTGTACATCCTGCCACCCGCCGGATTGGAGAAGGCGCGCATCGAATTCATCGGCGGCGTGCGGGCCGAGCGCATCGACCGCGCGACCAAACAGCTGCATCTGTCCGATGGCCGTGTGCTGGACTACGACAAGCTGGTGCTGGCCACCGGCGGCCGCGCCCGCGTGCTGAGCCTGCCCGGCGCGGACCGGCCCAATGTATTCCCGCTGCGCAGCATCGCCGACGTGCAGGCCATGCGCACGCATTGCCTCGACGGCAAGAGTGCGGTGATCATCGGCGGCGGCTTCATCGGCCTGGAAGTGGCCGCGGTAGCCACCAAGCTGGGCATGAAGGTGACGGTGCTGGAGGGCCTGCCGCGGGTGCTGGCGCGGGTCACGGTGCCGGAAGTATCGACCTTCTTCGAGCGTATCCACCGCGAGGCCGGGGTCGACTTGCGCACCGGCGTACAGATCACCGCGTTCGAGGGTGAGCCGCTGGTGACGCACGTGCTGCTCGGCGACGGCAGCCGTATCGCCGCGGATTTCATCCTGGCGGGCATCGGCCAGGTGCCCAATGTCGAATTGGCGCAACAGGCCGGCCTCGCCGTGGACAACGGCATCGTGGTGGACGAGTACTCGCGCACCGCCGACCCGGACATCTACGCGGCCGGCGATTGCGCCAACCATCCCAATGAATTCTACGGCTGCCGTCTGCGCCTGGAATCGGTGCAGAACGCGATGGAGCAGGGCCGCGTGGTCGCCGCCGGCCTGCTCGGCAAGTCGCAGGTCTACAACGTGGTGCCCTGGTTCTGGTCCGACCAGTACGACCTCAAGCTGCAGATGGTGGGCCTCTCCGCCGGCTTCGACCGCATGGTGCTGCGCGGTGACCTGAACGCCCGCGCCTTCGCCGCCTTCTACCTCAAGGACGGGCGCCTGATCGCCGCCGATACGGTGGGCCGCCCGCAGGATTTCATGTTCGCCAAGAAGCTGGTAGCGCTGCGCGTCGTGGTCGATCCGCAGGTGTTGGCGGACGAGACGGTGTCGCTCAAGACCTTGTTGCCGGCTGCTGCCTGAAGCGCATACGAACATGCCTACCATCACCTTCCTGGAACCCGGCGGCAAGGCGCATGTGGTCGATGCGCAAGCCGGCTTGTCGGTGATGGAAGCGGCCACGCGCAACGATGTGCCGGGCATCATCGGCGAGTGCGGCGGCTGCTGCACCTGCGCCACCTGCCACGTCTACGTCGACGTGGCCTGGTATGGCCGGCTGGAATCGGCGGACGAGATGGAGCAAGGCATGCTGGAAGGGGCAGTGGAGCCGGGCCCGCTGAGCCGGCTGTCCTGTCAGATCAAGGTGACGGATGCCATCGAAGGATTGGTGGTGACCATTCCGGCGGGGCAGCTCTAGTCCGTTCTTTCAGTGCTTGTCACCCTGCGCGCAGCGAAGGATGACAATATTGCCAGCCTCAGGCTTTCGCTTTCCGGGGTTTGCGCGGCGCCTTGGCTTTTGCCGGCGACGCCAGCCCATAAGCCTGCTCCATCTCCACCAGCGCCTCCCCTGAATACACCGCCAGCCGTTGCAGGCGCGGCAGCGCGTTGCGGCAGCCGGTATAGCCCAGGCTGATGTGGTCGGCATAGCCGACGATGGTGGCGTTGAGGGCATAGCCGTCGAACAGCACCGAGATCGGGTAGATCGCTTCCATCTGGGCCCCGCGGAAGTAGAGTTTCTCGCGCGAGCCGACGACGTTGGAGATGACCAGGTTGAAGAACGGCGGCCACTTCGACAACTGGCCGGTCATCTGGCCGAGAATCAGCGGCGACATGCCCAGCAGGGTCAGCTTGTCCAGGGCGGCCGGCGACATCTCTTTCATCTGCGCCTTGGTGCGGGTGGTGACGGCGTTGATCAGCTCCACCCGGCGGCGCGGATCGGCCTCGTTGGTCGCCAGGGGGCAGACGAAGCCGGCAACGGCGTTGCCGCCCGTGCCATCCGTGCGCGGCAGGCCGATGGGGAAGGAGGCCACCAGGGGCAGTTCGGGCAGGGCGTCCAACTCCAGC
>JAQGNS010000420.1 GCA_028291705.1 Nevskia sp. | reverse complement strand
TTCGTGCTGCTGCCGCGCGAGGCGCTGGACCTGCCACTGGATATCCAGGGCACCGCCTTCCAGTCGCGCGTGTGGCGTGCCCTGCGCGAGATTCCACTGGGCGGAACGTTGAGCTACGGCGCGGTGGCGACAAGACTGGGCGAGCCCAAGGCCAGCCGCGCTGTGGCCTCCGCCTGCGCCAGCAACCGCATCGCCATGCTCATCCCCTGCCATCGCGTGGTCGGCGCCGACGGCAGGCTCTCCGGCTACCGCTGGGGGCCCGAACGCAAGGCAGCCTTGCTGCAACGGGAATCGGCAACGCAAAAGCAGTAAGTGCCGGATTCCGGGCCGGCGGTTTAACCGGCTTCCCATCATTTCGGGTAGGTCCGAACCCCCTGCATTCGAGGGGTGACGGCCGCTTCAAATCTCCTGTTAAGCTCGGCTCACTGCCCTCGGCATAGAAGGGCTTACCAGGCAAGGGGATTTCCGTATGACCGCAACTCGCTTTGGGCGCTCACGCCCGGCTGTCGCTTTGGCAATCGGCATTGCCGCACTGTCCTGCGGCGCTTCCGCGCAGGCCGCTTGGCACGCTACCAGCAGCAAGGCACACATCCTTGAAAACGCCGTGGAACTGGGTGCGCTGCCGGCATCGCGCACCCTGCATGTGGCCATCGGCCTGAAGCTGCAGAACGAGGCCGCGCTGGATGCGTTCCTGGTTCGCCAGCATACGCTCGGCTTCCGTGATTACGGCACCGCCCTCTCCAGCGAGGAATTCACCGGCACCTATGCGGTGACGACGCGACAGGCGCAGACCGTGGTGGACTACCTGGTTCGCGCCGGCTTCCAGAATGTCACCGTGGCGGCCAATCGCCTGCTGGTCACCGCCGATGCGCGTCCGTCGCAGATCGAAGCCGCCTTCAACACCAGGCTGGCGCAGTTCAAGCTGGGCAATCGCCAGGTGTTCGCCAACAAGGCCGACGTGTCGATTCCGGACGCGCTCAATGGTCTGGTCACCGCCGTGCTCGGCCTGCAGAACGCCGACCTGGCCCAGCCGATGATCGAATATCCGACGGCCACCACCCAGGCGAGCACTGCGGGACACGTTCCCACGGCGTTCGCCGCCATCTACAACGCCACCAGCGTGGCCACCGGTAGCGCCACCGACATCGGCATTGTCACCGACGGCAATCTGACCCAGACCGTGGCCGATCTGCGCACCTTCGAGAGCCAGAACGGCCTGACGCCGGTGAACCTGGTGTTCCGGCCCGCCGAGATCAACGGCACCGACACCAGCGGCCTCGACGAGTGGGATCTCGACAGCCAGAGCTCCACCGGCATCGCCGGCACGGTCAAGGACATCTACTTCTACAACGCCGCCTCCCTCAGCGATGCCGACCTGAGCGCCGCCTACAACCTGGCGGTGAGCGACAACAAGGTGAAGGCGGTCAACGTCTCGCTCGGCATCTGCGAGAAGAGCTCCAACAGCAGCGGCGAAATGGCCACCGACGATCTCATCTTCAAGTCGGCCTCGGCTCTCGGCATCACCTTCTTCGTCTCCTCCGGCGACGGCGGCTACAAGACCGGCTGCTCCGGCCACACCGGCCTGTTCAAGGCGGTCAGCTATCCGGCCAGCTCGCCCTACGTGGTGGCGGTAGGCGGCACCACGCTCAGCACCAATGGCAACGTCTGGGCCGGCGAGACCGCCTGGAAGAGCGGCGGCGGCGGCGTCAGCGTCTACGAGACGGCGCAGCCCTATCAGCAGAGCGTCACCGGTTCAGCCAAGCGCGAAGTGCCGGACGTGGCGATGGACGCGGATCCGAACTCCGGCGCGCTGGTGATCGTCAACGGCGCTTCCGCCCAGATCGGCGGCACCAGTCTGTCGGCGCCGCTGAGCACCGGTACCTGGGCGCGGGTCCAGTCCTCGCACGGCAACAGCCTGGGCTTCGCTGCACCGCTGCTCTACGCCGCCGCGGGCAAGACCCCGACGCCGTATCACGACGTCACTTCCGGCAATAACGGCTTACCCCTGCTCGGCGGCTACAGCGCCAAGGCGGGCTTCGACGAAACCACCGGTTGGGGCACCTTCGACATCGCCAGCTTCAACACGGTGGTCGGTCACTAGAAACCGCAGTCTGGTTTGAATCAGCCCCGCGAGCCTTGCGCTCGCGGGGCTTTTTTATTCCGGCCGGAGCGCCGGCAAAAATCTACTCGATGCCCAGTTTCTTGATGCGGTAGCGCAGCGAGCGAAACGACATGCCGAGCAGCGCCGCCGCCTTGGTCTTGTTGTAGCGGGCCTTCTCCAGCGCCTCGCGGATGGCGCGGCGCTCGATCTCTTCCATCTGGTCTTCGAACGCGGCGCCGGTTTTCGCGGGTTCGCCCGGCGCCGCGGCGCCCGGGGCCGCCACCTGAACCGCGGGAGGACCGCCGCCATTGCCGGCGGCATCGCCGCGCAACTGCAACTCGCCGGCGGCGATGCGCTTGCCGTCGCTGAGGGTCACGGCGCGTTCCAGCACGTTCTCCAGTTCGCGCACGTTGCCGGGGAAGCTGTAGGCCTGCAACCGGCGCAGCGCTTCTCCCGTCAGCTCCGGCGTCGCCGGCAGGCCGTTGGCACGCGCCAGCTTCGCCAGGATGGCCTGCGCCAGCAGCGGGATGTCCTCGGCGTGCTCGCGCAGCGGCGGCGTGCGGATTTCGATGACGTTGAGGCGGTAGTACAGGTCCTGGCGGAAGCTGCCCTGCGCCAGCAGCGTGCCCAGGTCCTTGTGGGTGGCGGAGATGACGCGCACGTTGACCGGGATTTCGGTTTCGCCGCCCACCGGCCGCACCGCGCGCTCCTGCAGGGCGCGCAGCATCTTGACCTGCATGTGCAGCGGCAGGTCGCCGACCTCATCGAGGAACAGGGTGCCGCCCTCGGCCGCCTGGAACAGGCCGATCTTGTCGCGGCTGGCGCCGGTGAAGCTGCCGCGCAGGTGGCCGAAGAATTCGCTTTCCATCAGTTCCGAAGGGATGGCGCCGCAGTTCACCGGCACGAACGGCGCCGCGCTGCGCGGGCTGCGGCTGTGGATCAGGCGCGCCACCAGCTCCTTGCCGGTGCCGGACTCGCCGGCGATGTGCACCGGCGCCTGGCTGCGCGCCAGGCGCTCGACCATGGCGCGCAGATTGTCGATGCCGGGCGCCTGGCCGAGCAGGCCGCCATCGTCCGGCGGCGGCGCGGCGTCGGGGTTGCGCAGCTTCAGCGCCGCGTCCACCAGCTTGCGCAGCGCCTGCAGGTCGACCGGCTTGGAGACGAAATCGAAGGCGCCGGCCTTGAGGCTTTCCACCGCGCCCTGGGCGTTGCCGTAGGCGGTGATCACCGCCACCGGCAGGCCCGGCTGCTCGCGCTGGATGTGCTGCAGGATGGCGATGCCGTCGCCGTCCGGCAGGCGCATGTCGGTGAAGCACAGGTCGAACTGGTGCTCGCCCAGCAATTGCCGCGCTTCCGCCACGGTGCTGGCGCCGTGGGTGCGCAGGCCCATGCGGGAGAGGGTGATCTCCAGCAGTTCGCGGATGTCGGCTTCGTCGTCGACGATGAGGGCGTGGGCCTTGGTCATGTTCCCTGTTCCTGGAAAATCAGGCGGAAACATACGCCCGGTTCGCTATGCAGCAGCAACAGCCGCGCCTGATTGTATTCGCACATCTCGCGCGCCAGGTACAGGCCCAGGCCGGTGCCCTTGTGGGCGGTGGTGAAGAACGGTTCGAATACGCGGTCGCGCATCTCCGCGGCGATGCCGCCGCCGTTGTCGGCGAGATCCAGGAAGCTGTGTCCCAGCGCCGCCTGGTGGCCGCTGCTCAGGGTGATGCGCACCGCCTCGCGGCCGCCGGCGCCAGCGGCGCCATGCTCGAAGCTGTTGTCCCACAGGTTAAGCAGGATCTGCTGCAGATGGTTGGGATCGAAGCGCACCGTCAGCTCCGCTTCCACGCCTTCCAGGTCGATATGGCAGGCCCGCCTGGGGTGGCCTTCGCGATAGATGGCGACGGTCCGCTCGAGGAAAGCGCGCAGGCTGATGTTGCTCGGTGCGGCGGCGTCGCGGCGCGACAGGTTGAGCACGTCGCTGACGATCTTGTCAATGCGCGTGGTGTGGCGCTGGATCATGTCCAGCAGGCGCCGCTCCTCGGGGTCCTGGCGCGGCGATTCGGCCAGCAGCTGGCCGGCGTGGTGGATCGCCGACAGCGGATTGCGGATCTCGTGGGCGATGCTGGCGGAAAGGCGCCCCAGCGCGGCCAGCTTCATCTGCTGTGCCTGTTCGCGCAGGCGCACCGCGTCGTCGAGCAGGATCAGCACCTGCGCCGCGGGGCCGCCGCCCAGGCTCATGAAGCGCGGCGCCACCTCGGCGGCGCTGGACCACAACGCCACCGGCTCGGCCTCGCGGCCGGGATGGCGCTGCCAGCCCTGCAGCGCCGCCGCCAGCTCCGGCACCTGCTCCACCAGCGAGCTGCCTTCCGCCAGGGGGCCGGTGCCGAGCAGGCGCTGCGCCGCGGCGTTGAGCAGGCGCACGCGCTGGTCGGCATCGACCACCAGCACGCCGGTGCCCATGTTGTCGATGATGCGGTCGTTGAGCTGCGACAGGCTGGCGAAGTCGCTGCCGACCCGCGCCGCCAGGGCCTCGCTGCGCCGCGCGCGCTGCGCCACGGTGCTGGCGGCGATGGTGGTGCCGAACAGGATCAGGCCGAGCAGGCCGGCGCCGGACATATTGCTCAGCGGCAGGTCGTTCTCCGACAGCCGGAAGATCTCCTCGCCGAACACGAACAGGGTGCCGATCGAGGCCAGCAGCAGCGCCATGCGCGTGCCCAGCACCGAGCTGCAGCCCACCGCCGGGGTCAGCAGCAGCACGCCCAGGCCGCTGGCCAGGCCGTGGGCGTTGTAGACCAGCAGGCAGATGCCGGCGCCGTCGACGAAGAAGTGCAGCAGCGACTGGGTCACCAGGCCCGGTTTGCGGTACCACACGGCGGGCAGCAGCAGCAGGGCGGCGATGCCGTAGGCGAGGGTGGCGTGGTAGAAGGCGATGCGGTCGATGCGCTCGAACATGAACGGGCCGTAGCCCTTGGCGCAGAGGATCACCAGCCCGACCACCAGCAGCAGGCGGTAGTAGGACAGGGTGCGCAGCAGGCGCCAGTCTTCCGGCGTCACCTCTTCGACGTTGGCGCCGCCGACCGCCAGCTCCATCAGGCGCTTTTCTCGCAGTTGCGGCAGCGGCCGCGCTCGCTGAGCGAGTCGCGCGGCACGAATGTGCCGCAGCGCAGGCAGCGTGCCATCATCTCGAACTGTTCCGGGGTGCGGCGCGGGCGCGGCTTGGTGGGGGCGCCGTCGTTGCTCCAGCTGCGCAGGACTTTGTAGACGAACCAGGCCAACAGGCCCAAGATGACAAGGCGGAACACGTTCATTGCAGGTTGCAGGCTCGCACGGCGTTCGGGACGGGCCGGCTGGCCGGCCCTTTGATGACGGGAAGTTTACCCGCCCCGACCGCTTTTGGTGCGGATGTTGTCGCCGCGGCCAATGCACTTTACGCGCTATTTTTTTGCCTGAGCGGCGCGTTTAGGTGAGAATGCCCGCCGCTCCAGTAATTGTAATTTTTCCAACCCTCCGAGGGACGCATGAATCTCCATGAATATCAGGCGAAGGAGATCTTCGCCCGTTACGGTATCCCGGTGCCCCAGGGCGCCCTTGCGGCGAGCCCTGAAGCGGCCCGCGCAGCGGCCAAGCAGATTGGCGGCGACAAGTTCGTGGTCAAGGCGCAGGTACACGCCGGCGGCCGCGGCAAAGTCGGCGGCGTCAAGCTGGTCGAGGGATACGAAGCGGTCGAGGAAGCAGCCAAGAAGATGCTCGGCACCCGCCTGGTGACCAAGCAGACCGACGCCAAGGGCCTGCCGGTGAATTCCGTCTGGGTCGAAAAGCCCTCCGCCATCGCGCGTGAGCTGTACGTCTCCGCCGTGGTCGATCGTTCGCGCGAGCGCCTGGTGTTCATGGCCTCCCCCGCCGGCGGCATGGACATCGAGGAAGTCGCCGAGCACACCCCCGAGAAGATCAAGAGCGTCACGGTGAACCCGTCCGCCGGCCTGCAGCCCTACCAGGCGCGCGAACTGGGCTTCTTCATGGGCCTGACCAAGGAACAGGTTGACCAGTTCACCAAGATCCTGAACGGCCTGTACCGCATCTGCACCGATCTGGACGCCAGCCTGATCGAGATCAACCCGCTGATCGTCACCGCCGAAGGCAATGTCTTCGCGCTCGACGCCAAGCTCAACTTCGACGACAACGCGCTGTACCGCCAGAAGGCGATCGCCGACATGCGCGATCCGACCCAGGAAGACGAGCGCGAGCGCGTCGCCCTGCAGTACGACCTCAACTACGTCAGCCTCGAAGGCGACATCGGCTGCATGGTCAACGGCGCGGGCCTGGCCATGGCGACCATGGACATCATCAAGCTGCACGGCGGCCAGCCGGCCAACTTCCTCGACGTCGGCGGCGGCGCCACGGCGGAGCGCGTCACCAACGCGTTCAAGCTGATCACTTCCAGCCCGGACGTGAAGGCGATCCTGGTCAACATCTTCGGCGGCATCGTCCGCTGCGACCTCA
>JAQGNS010000418.1 GCA_028291705.1 Nevskia sp. | reverse complement strand
TATCGCGGCCGTTATTTCGTGCTGATGGGGCGTTTGTCGCCGCTCGACGGCATCGGCCCCGAGCAACTGGGCCTGGACCTGCTGGCCCGCCAGCTTGCCGCCGGCCAGACGCAGGAAATGATCATCGCCACCAATCCCAGCGTCGAGGGCGAAGCGACCGCCTACTACCTGGCCGAGATGGCGCGCGCCAGTGGTGTGAAGGTGACCCGCATCGCCCACGGCGTGCCGATGGGGGGTGAACTGGAGTATGTCGACAGCGGCACGCTGTCGCATGCCTTCACGGGACGTACGTTGGTCTAGTGCTGCTTCTTCCAAATGTAGGTCGGGTCAAGCGTAGCGGACCCGACATGCGGAGTCTGCTGAGTTAGGCCGCCCGCTTCCGCGGCACCGACTCCTGCAGGTAATTCTCCCCCCAACGCTTCAACGCCAGCACGATCGGCCGCAGCGACTCGCCCAGCGGAGTCAGGCTGTACTCCACCTTCGGCGGCACCTCGGCATAGACCTGCCGATGAATCAGCCCATCGCTTTCCAGTTCGCGCAACTGCTTGGTCAGGGTGCGCTGCGTCACCTGGGGCAGGCGGCGGCGCAGCTCGTTGAAGCGCAGCGTGCCGTCGAGCAGGTGATATAGCAGCATGCCTTTCCACTTGCCGCCGATCAGGTTCAGGGTCGCCTCGACCGGGCAGCCCGCGGAACAATCGTATTTGCTGTGCTTGGCCATCTTGCTGTCCTCGACAGTATCCCAATGGATACTACATGCACAAAATGTGCGTACTTGTATCTTTGCATGTAGGGAGCAAACTATAACGCAAGGCGCTGCGGCGCGAAGCGAACCAGGAGTTCCCATGAAAGCCGTCGGCTTGCTCAAGTACCTGCCCATCACCCATGCCGAATCCCTGCTGGATATCGAGCTGCCCAAGCCCCAGCCCAAGGGCCGCGATCTGCTGGTTGCGGTGAAGGCGGTGGCGGTGAACCCGGTGGACACCAAGGTGCGCGCGCCCAAGGACAAGGTCGAGGCCGCGCCGCGCGTGCTCGGCTGGGACGCCGCCGGCATCGTGGAATCCGTCGGTCCCGACGTGACCCTGTTCAAACCCGGCGACGCCGTGTTCTATGCCGGCGACGTCACCCGCCAGGGCAGCAACAGCGAGTTCCAGTTGGTGGACGAGCGCATCGTCGGCCGCAAGCCGTCCAACCTCGGCTTCGCCGAGGCCGCCGCGCTGCCGCTGACCGCGATCACCGCCTGGGAAGGGCTGTTCGATCGCCTGCATATCTCCGCCGAGGGTACCGACAAGAGCAAGAGCCTGCTCATCGTCGGCGGTGCCGGCGGCGTCGGCTCCATCGCCATCCAGATCGCCAAGCGGGTCGCGAGCTTGCGCGTCATCACCACCGCGTCCCGTCCCGAGACCATCACCTGGTGCCGCGAACTGGGCGCCGACGAAGTGGTGGATCATCGCGGCGACCTCGCCGCCAACCTCAAGGCGAAAGGCATCGGGTTGGTCGATTACATCCTGTGCTGCAACGACACCGACCAGCATTTCCCGGCGCTGGCCAAGGTGATCGCGCCGCAGGGCACCATCTGCACTATTGTCGAGAATGCCAGGCCCCTGCCGGTGGAATTGCTCAAGTCCAAGAGCGCCGCCTTCGCCTGGGAGTTCATGTTTGCGCGCTCGATGTTCCAGACGCCGGACATGATCGAACAACATCACTTGCTGAATCGCGTTGCCGGGCTGATCGAAGCCGGCACGCTGCGCACCACGTTGAAAGGCGTGCTGGGTCCGATCAATGCGGCCACGCTGAAAGAGGCGCATGCCGAACTCGAAAGCGGCAAGGCCATCGGCAAGCTGGTGCTAGAGGGATTCTGAGAGTCCGGATTAGTCAGGACGCTGTTGCTTGGAACCCTGTCATTCTGAGCGTAGCGAAGAATCTGGCCGGATCCTTCGCTGCCTCAAATGACCTCGAGCAATCGTCTTACTTCACCAGCCCGTCGATCTTCGCCGCGCAAATGAAATCATTCTCGGACAAGCCGTTCACCGTATGCGTCCAGAAATTGATGGTCGCAGTCTTGTAGCCGAAGCTGATGTCCGGGTGGTGGTCTTCGTTGATGACGATGTAAGCGACGGCGTTGACGAAGGCCAGGGTGCGGAAGTAGTTCTTGAATTCGAAGGTCGCCTCGATCTTCTTCACGCCGTCGAGCAGCTTCCAGCGCGGATCGAGCTGCTTCAGCAGCGCCTCGGCGTCGTCCTTGCTCAGGGCCGTGCCGCCACCTTCGCAGGGGATGCAGCGTTTCTGGGCGAGTTCAGTCATGGCAGCTCCGCAAATCAAATAAGGTAATGCCGCATTGTACCGGCGTCAGTCGGCGCGAGGGCGTGGATTCGGGTATTCCCGGCGCCCCGGAGGTTGTTGCGGCAATCAGCCGGTCAATGCCTGCTGGAGATCGGATTTGAGATCTTCCACGTCTTCGATGCCGACCGACAATCGGCACAGTGAATCGGAAATGCCCAGTTGCGCCCGCGCCTCGGCGGGAATGCTGGCGTGGGTCATGATCGCGGGATGCTCGATCAGGCTTTCCACCCCGCCCAGCGATTCCGCCAGGGCGAAGATCTCGCAGCGTTCGAGGAAGCGGCGCGAATCCTCCAGGCCGCCCTTCAGCTCGATCGAGATCATGCCGCCATAGCCCCGCGTCATCTGCTTGCCGGCGAGCGCGTGCTGCGGATGCGAGGCCAACCCCGGGTAATACACCTTGGCGACCTTGGGATGTTTCTCCAGCCAGTGCGCCAGCGCCAGCGCGTTCTCGCAATGCCGCTGCATGCGCACCGCCAGCGTCTTCAGGCCGCGCAGCACCAGGAAGGAATCGAAGGGGCCGGCGACCGCGCCCACGGCGTTTTGCAGGAAGGTGATGCGCTCGGCCAGTTCGGCGTCGTCGCCCACTACCAGCATGCCGTTGACCACATCGGAATGGCCGTTGAGATACTTCGTCGCCGAGTGCATCACCAGGCCGAAGCCGTGCTCCAGCGGCCGTTGCAGATAGGGGCTGGCAAAGGTGTTATCGGCGGCGGCGAGCACCTTGTGCTTGCGGGCGATGGCGGCGATGGCCGACAGGTCCACCAGCTTGAGCATCGGGTTGGTCGGCGTCTCCACCCAGATCAGGCGCGTCTCCGGGCGGATCGCCGCTTCCACGTTCTTCGGCTCGCGCATGTCGACATAGCTGAACTTCAGCCCCGCCGACTTCTCGCGCACGCGGGCGAACAGGCGATAGGTGCCGCCGTACATGTCGTCGCTGGCGATGACATGGGAACCGGGCTCCAGCGTGTCGAGCAAGGTGGCGGTGGCCGCCAGCCCGGAGGCGAAGGCATAGCCCTGCTTGCCGCCTTCGAGGTCGGCGACGCAGCGCTCGTAGGCGAAGCGGGTGGGGTTCTGGGTGCGCGAGTATTCGAAGCCCTTGTGCACGCCGGGGCTGCTTTGCACATAGGTCGAAGTGGCATAGATCGGCTGCATCACCGCGCCCGTGGTCGGGTCGGGCGATTGCCCGGCATGGATGGCGCGGGTGGCGAAATGCTGTCCTGCGGTGGTCTTGGTGCCCATGTTCTGGTCCGTGAAGGTGGTTGCCGACAGTCTAACGCGATGCTTCTACTGTCATTCTGAGCGCAGCGAAGAATCTGGCTGTGCGCCAGGGCCAGATTCTTCGCTGCGCTCAGAATGACAAATATTTAAACGGCGCAATAGACGAAACAGGCTCAAGGATCGATACGCTCGATGGCCGGATAGCGGAACTGTCCCTCCAGCAGCTCCCGCCGCGGCTGGTAGGCCCGCATGGTCAGGCGGAACGGGCCGGCCGGCGCCGGCAGCCAGTTGGCCTGCCCGGCCTCGTCCGGCGCCTGCTGCTGGATCAGGATGTCGAGGCTGCCGTCGGCGTTCTTCTTCAGGCCCGGGGTGCGGTCGCTGATGGCATAACGATGGATCGGGTTGTCGACGAAGTAGCCGCGCCCGTCCGCTTCCATCGAATACAGGCCCAGCGACCAGAAGGCGTCCGCCGGCACGCCGCCCGGCGGCAGGCGCAGCCGGTAGCGGTGGGTGCCGTCCAGGGCCTTGCCCTTGCTGTCCTTGAGACCGTTGGCATACAGCGCCTCTTCCGGAGGCAGCGCCATCAGGCCGAGCAGGGCGACGGCGGCACGTACGTCGTAGTCGGTGCCGAAATTGCCGATGTCGGCCGGCAGGTAGCTCCAGCCCTGGACCAGGTGGCGTGGCCGCGCCACCGCATGGGCCAATAATTTCTGCGCGAGGCCGAAATCCTTGTCCCAGTCCGCGATGATGGTTTTGTCGGGTGTTTGTGTGACGGGGGCGATGCCAGCCTTGGCGATGCGTTCCAGCATCGGCGCATCGTCGCGGGGCGGCGGATTTTCGGCCAGGGCGCGATCGACGATCTCGACGAAGTTGCTGCCGCTGTTGGCCATCGGCGCGATGGCAATGGCGGCACTGGCCGGCGTGCCGCGCGGCGGAGTGAGCTTGAAGCCATCCTGCAAGGCCGTGACCGCGGCGACGTCGTCGGGGCCATTGACCAGGATGCGCACCAGCAACAGCACGGTATTGGTCGGCGCATGGATCAGTTGCGGGCCGTCATCGGGCGTGTTGCCCTGCCAGCCCGGCCCGGCGATGAAGAAGCTTGCGGCATGCGTGCCGGTAGTGCGCCGGCCGATGATCGAGAAATTATTGGTGTAGGCATCCATCAGCGCCGCCGAGTAGTAGCGGTCCGCCGTGTCCGGCACCTCGAAGCGCACCGGTCCCGACGACAGGTCGAGCACCGCCAGCGAATACAGTGTGTCGTTGTTCGGCATCGTCACCAGGCGGTCGCCGGCTTCCGTCAGCCGGCGCCGGTGGGCGAAGGTGTTGAGTCCCACGCGGTGCGGGTTGTGGGTATCGAATACCGCGGCGTAGCGCACCCGCATCACCTCGTACAGGGGCAGGGCATAGCGGTAGGCGACGCCGATGGTCCAGGCGGTGCGCGCCTCGTGCACCAGGGAAACCGTCACCACACCCAGCACCAGTAGCAGGGCGATGATGATGGGGCGGCGGGAGAAGCGGGAGTTGACGGCGGTCCCGGTTGTTGTCTTTTTCATTGTTGATATTCGGATCCGGCCGCCCGAACGGCGGCCGGATTTTCGCTGGAACGGTTAGCCGATCTGCTGTCTCAGATAATTCAACAGATCGATCTTGGTGATCAAACCGACGAAGCGCCCGCCATCGGCCACCACCGCGACATGGTCGCGCTGGAAGATCGGCAGCAGGTCGGACACCGGCGCATCCGGCGTGATGGTCTCGACGTTGTTGACCATCGCCGTGCTCACCGCGTCCTTGAAGCGTGCCGGGTTGCTGTGCACGTGCAGCAGCAGGTCCGACTCGTCGAGGATGCCGATGGCCTTCTCGCCCTGCATCACCGGGATCTGCGACACATCGAACAGCTTCATGCGGCGATAGGCCAGCAGCAGGTTGTCGGTCGGGGCCAGCGTCACCGCGCCGCCTTCCTGGTAGCGGCGCACGATCAGGTCCAGCAGGTTGCCCTGCTTCGGGCGGTCGAGCAGGCCCTGCTCGAACATCCAGTAATCGTTGTACATCTTGGTCAGGTACTTGTTGCCGCTGTCGCAGACGAAGGTGACGACGCGCTTGGGCGCGGTCTGCTCGCGGCAGTAGCGCAGCGCCGCCGCCACCAGGGTGCCGGTGGAGGAGCCGCCGAGGATGCCTTCCTTGCGCAGCACCTCGCGCGCGGTGAAGAAGCTTTCGGCGTCGCTGATCTCGTAGGCCTGCTTGACGCGGGCCAGGTCGCAGTTGGGCGGAATGAAATCCTCGCCGATGCCCTCGATCAGCCAGCTGCCGGCTTCCTTCTGGATCTTGCCGGTGCGCACCACGTCCACCAGGATCGAACCCTTGGGATCGGCCAGCACCATTTCCACGTGCGGTGCGACGCGGGCGAAATAGCGCGACAGGCCGGTGAGGGTGCCGCCGGAGCCGACGCCGGCCACCACGGCGTCCAGCATGTGCTCGCTCTGCGCCCAGATCTCCGGCCCCGTGGTCGCCTCGTGGGCGAGGGGATTGGCGGGGTTGGCGAACTGGTTGACATAGAAGCTGTCCGGAATCTCCTTCGACAGCCGTTCGGCGATGTCCTGGTAGTAGTCGGGATGACCCTTGCCCACGTCGGAACGGGTCAGGTGGATTTCGGCGCCGAGTGCCCGCAGGTGCAGCACCTTCTCCTGCGCCATCTTGTCCGGGATCACCAGGATCAGGCGGTAGCCTTTCTGCGCCGCCACCAGGGCCAGGCCCAGTCCGGTGTTGCCGGCGGTGGCCTCGATCAGGGTGCCGCCGGGCTTGATCTTGCCCTCCCGTTCCGCCGCCTCGACCATCGACAATCCGATGCGGTCCTTGATCGAACCGGTGGGGTTCTGGTTTTCCAGCTTGACGAACAGCCGGCACAGGCCGGTGTCCAGATTCTTCAATTCAACCAAGGGCGTATTGCCGATGGTATTCAACACGGAGCCGTCGCGCGGCATGAGTCCCTCCACGATTATTGTCGGGTTTTTTAACCCTGATGACACCAGCCTAGCACGGCCCCTGTTAGGCTACTGCTATGAACCCGAACCCCACCAACCTGATCTGGATCGACCTCGAAATGACCGGACTGGTGCCTGAGCGGCACCGCGTCATCGAGATCGCCACCCTGGTCACCGACCAGTACCTCAATGCCCTGGCCGAAGGGCCGGTCATCGCCATCCACCAGTCCGACGCCGAACTGGAAGCCATGGACGAGTGGAACACCACCCAGCACGGCCGCTCCGGCCTGACCCGCCGCGTGCGCGAGAGCCGCATCGACGAGGCCGAGGCGCAGCGCCTCACGGTGGAATTCCTGCGCCAGTGGGTGCCCGCCGGCCGCTCGCCGATGTGCGGCAACTCCATCTGCCAGGACCGCCGCTTCCTCGCGCGCTGGATGCCGGATCTGGAGAGGCATTTCCACTACCGCAACCTCGACGTCAGCACCCTGAAGGAGCTGTGCCACCGCTGGGCGCCGACGATCGCGCGCGGCTTCAACATGGATTCGCGGCACCTGGCGATGGACGACGTGAAGGAGTCGATTGCCGAGATGCGCTACTACCGCGAGAATTTCCTGCGCATCCAGTCGGCGGCTTAGTTTCAGATCCGGTAGCCCGGGAAACGCGTAGCGTTACCCGGGGAAACTTCAAACGAGCGCCGATCCCGGGTAGCGCTTCGCGCTTCCCGGGCTACACGGAGAGGGCTACATCGACCTTGCCGCCGCCCAGCTCCGAACGCCCCAGTTCGATGCTGCCGTCGTAGGCCCGCACCATCTCCGCCACCGCGCCGAGGCCGATGCCCTGGCCGGGGGTGAGGCTGTCGGCGCGCATGCCGCGTTGCAAAAGGTTGCCGGCTTCCACGGG
>JAQGNS010000400.1 GCA_028291705.1 Nevskia sp. | reverse complement strand
AAGAAAGTGACCCGCCTTCAAGGCGGAACCAGGCTATCAATCAACGCGGTCAATGCCTCGCGCGCAAGCGCGTGTACAGATGCCTCAGGGGGATATAGCCGCCGCGATTGATGCGCTTCGCTGCGCTCAGCACATCCTACGGATGCTGTGACCGCAGCCCCTGCAATTAAATATCACCCAGCAAGGCCTTCACCCGGTCATGGTAGCTGCGCGACAAGGTCAGCTCCGTCCCGTCCTTGAGCAGCACGCACTGATCCGCATTGAACAGCGGCGTCAGTTCCTTGACCCGGTCCAGGTTGACGATGGTCGAGCGGTGGATGCGCACGAAGCGCTGTGGATCGAGCTGCTGCTCGAAAGCGTTCATGGTCTCGCGGATCAGGTGCAGTTCGCTGCCGACATGCAGGCTCAGGTAATTGCCCTCGGCGCCGATCCAGTCGATCTCGTCGATGCTGACCACGCGGGTGCGGCCGCGGGTCTTGACCGCGACGCGGCGCAGCCAGCGCGCTTCCGGCCGTAGTTGTGCCAGCAGGGCGTCGAAGCGATGGTCGAGACTCTGTTCGCTGCGGTTGCGCAACTGCTCCCGCGCGCGTTGCAGGGCATTCTCGAAACGCTCGCTGTCGAAGGGCTTGAGCAGGTAGTCGAGCGCGTGCACCTCGAACGCGCGCAAGGCGTGTTCGTCGTGGGCGGTGACGAACATGATGGCCGGACGTGTCGCCGGTTCCAGTGCGGCGATCACGCCGAAGCCGTCGATCTCCGGCATCTGCACGTCGAGGAACACCAGGTCCGGGCGCAGACTCCGGATGCTGCCGATGGCGGAGGCGCCGTCGCCGCATTCGCCGACGATCTCGAAATCCTCGGCCTGTTCCAGGTGGCGCCGCAGGCGCCGCCGTGCCGGGGGCATGTCGTCGACGATGAGGGTGCGGATGGCCGCCATGGTGTCCTCGCCTCAGCCGGTGCGCTGCCGCTCGTACGGCAGGCACAGGCGCGCATTGAACCCGCCAGCCGCGGGTGATTCGATTTCCAGCCCCTGCTCGCCGCCGTAGAGCTGGGTCAGCCGCGCGCGCGTATGCGACAGGCCGATGCCATGGCGGCGTGGCGAAGCGCCGGCGAGTCCGGGACCGTCGTCGCTGACCCACAACTTGAGGCGGCCATTCTCGACGCGCGCACCGACCTCGATGTGGCCGGTGGCGACGCGGCGCGAAATCCCGTGCACCACGGCGTTTTCCACTAGCGGCTGCAGGATGAAGTTGGGCACCTGCGCGCCGAGCGCCTCGGGCTCGAAGGCGTAACGCACCTGCAGGCGGTCCTCCAGCAGCAGCTGCTGGATGTCGAGATAGCGGCGCACGAAGGCCAGCTCGTCGGCCAGCGGTACCTTGGGAGCATCGCCGCCGGCGAAGGACAGGCGCAACAGGTCGCTGAGCATGGTGATCAGGCGCTCGGCGGTGGCGGCGTCCTTGTAGGCGAACTCGGACACCGCGTTGAGCGTGTTGTAGAGGAAGTGCGGATTGAGCTGGGCCTTCAGCGCCTGCACCTGGGCCTGCGCCAGGAGCTTCTCGCGCTCCTCGTAGCGGCGCACCAGCCGGATCGAATAAACGATGGCGGCGAAGGCCAGGTAGATGATCACCATGTAGGGCGTCGACACCAGCACGCTCTGGCCCAGGGTCCAATGCACGCTGCTGCCGATGCGGTCGCCGAACAGGGCATAGATGAGGGAGTGGCAGATGGCCACGTTGACCGCCGAGATGGCCAGGCCGGCTGCCGTATGCACGCCGATGTCACGCCAGCGCCGTGGGCCCTCGATGGCGTAGTGCTGCGTCAGCCACAGGATCAGGGGCGAAAACAGGCTCCACACCGAGGCCTGCAGGAATGCGCCGAAGACGTCCCGCGCCAGGTTGGCGCCATGAGCCATCTGCATGTCCTCGATCATGTCCGAGGGCATCATCAGGCCGTAGAAGCCAAACCAGAACAACATCACCCAGGCCGCCGCGCTCCAGCGTGCGGCGGAAGGCCGCACGGTTTCCACGTCGTGGACGCTGTTCGGTGGAACGGAAGCTGCGCTCAAGTTCAGCAAAGCCATCAAAGGATACGGCCCAGTTTAGACCGGTCCGCGCACTGCCGTGGGCTCGGTGCCCAGGTGCAGCCAGCGGTGCGCCAGCCGTGCCAGGCGGCTTTGCGGCGCGCGGGCCATGGCCGCGGCTTGGGAAACCGGTACGGGGGATTGCTCGGCCGCGGCGAACTGCTCCGAGTACGCGTAGGCCAGCAGCCGTTCGCCGCGCGTCGGCACCTGGCCGAAGCTGGCGAGTACCGCGGCGTGCAGCAGCAACGCGGCGAAGCCGGCCCCGGCAACGGGATGCGCCGCGCAGAACAGCGTCAGTTTGTTCATCGAAAAGCCTCCACCAGCGTCGGCCCAATGGCCGCAGTGGAAGTCTGTTCCGGCCCCGTTGTCCTCGCCATGCCTGTGTGACAGGCCGTGGCAAGGACGGGATGGGGCGTCAGCCGCGCTCGCCCTCGAGCTGCTTCTTGAGCTTGGCGAAGTTGGCCCGCTCCGCCGTGGCGGGCTTGGGGTATTTCAGCTCCAGGCTCTCCAGGGTGCGCACGACGATATCGGCCACGGCGGCGCGCATGTGCGGCTTGTCGTCGGCCGGGATGGCATACCACGGCGCCCAGGGGCGGGAAGTCTCGTTCAGCGCGTCTTCGTAGGCGTGCATGTAGTCCTTCCAGTAGGCGCGCTCGGCCACGTCGCCGCTTTCGAACTTCCAGTTCTTCTCCGGCTCCTCCAGCCGCGCCAGGAAACGCTGGCGCTGTTCCTCCCTGGAGACGTTGAGCCAGAACTTGAGAATCACCGTGCCGTTGCGCGCCAGGTGCTTCTCCATGTCGCGGATCGAGGCGTAGCGCTGCGGCCAGATTTCCTCGGGATCGAGCCCGCGCGGCAGGTGCTGCGGCTCGAGCAGTTCGGGATGAACCTTGGCAATCAGCACTTCCTCGTAGTAGCTGCGGTTGAACACGCCGATGCGGCCGCGTTCCGGCAGGCGCACATTGGTACGCCAGAGGAAGTCGTGCTGCAGTTCTTCCTTGCTCGGCTGCTTGAACGAATAGACCTGGCAACCGGCGGGGTTCACCCCGGACAGCACGGCGCGGATGGTCGAGTCCTTCCCCGCCGCATCCATCGCCTGGAAGATCAGCAGCAGGGCGCGATGGTCGTAGGCGTAGAACAGGTGCTGCAGCTCATCGAGCTTGCCGACCAGCCGGGTCAGCTCATCCTTGGCGGCATCCTTGTCCGGCGCATCCTTGGGCGGTTTGGTCGGCGATTTCGCCAGCTTGAAGCCGCCGTCGTCGGGCACCAGGTAGGGGCTGTCCACCGCCCGGAATAGATTCTTCTCCCGTACCTGCGGCTTGTCCTTGTCCTTGCCCATGCAGCTCCTTGTCGTGGTTGGTCAGTGCGGCCCTGGAAGCACGTAGAACAGCACCGAGAAGTAATGGCAGACGCTGCCGGCGAGCACGAAGGCGTGCCAGATGGCGTGGTGGTAGCGCAGCTGCTCCCAGGCGTAGAAGATCACGCCGAAGCTGTAGCTGAGTCCACCCGCCAGCAGCCACCACAGGCCGTTGGTTTCCATGCCGTGGATCAGCGGCTTGGCCGCCACCACGCCGCACCAGCCCATCAGCAGGTAAATCACCAGCGACAGCGCCTCGAAGCGGCCGGTGGTGAAGACCTTGAAGACGATGCCGACCAGGGCCAGGCCCCAGGTGAAGCCGAACAGGCTCCAGCCGAGCCAGCCGTTCAGCGCCAGCAGGGTGAACGGCGTATAGGTGCCGGCGATCAGCACGTAGATCAGGCTGTGGTCGATGACCCGCAGCACGCGCTTGGTGGCGGGCAGGGGGATGCTGTGGAACAGGGTGCTGGCGGTGTACATCAGCACCAGCGCGCTGCCGAAGATGGCGGCGGCGGTGATGTCCCGCGCGTGTCCCCACACCGCCGCCTTGGCGACGAGGATGGTCAGCCCGGCGATGGACAGCAGTGCGCCGATGCCATGGGTGAGCCCGTGCGCCAGCTCCTCGCCGAAGGTGTAGATGGTTTCGCGGACGCGTTCGACCGGCGACTCCGGCGCCTGGTCCTCGACTTTGCTGCTGGCGTTAATCGGCTTTCTCCACTCTCAGGGTTGCGCCCTCCACGGCGATCACGCGCACGCAGCTGCCGGCGGGCAGGTCCGGACCGGCGACGCGCCACTGGCCGTCGTCGACGCGGACCTGGCCGATGCCGTTGACGATCGGCGTTTCGAGGGTAAAGGTGCGGCCGGTGTACAGGCTGCTGCGTTCGTTGAGGCCGTTGGCCGCGACCTGGGCATTCTTCTGCGGCCGCAGGCGCCGCCAGGCCAGCACCGAGCCGATGGCGACGACCGCGAACAGGGCCACCTGGAACACGATGCCGAGGCCCGGCGCCGCCCACAGCACGACGCCGACAATCAGTGCCGAAATGCCCATCCACAGGAAGAAGGCGCCCGGCAGGAACGCCTCGACGATCATCAGCGCCAGGCCGACCAGCCACCAGTGCCAGAACAGGGGATGCAGGCTCACGGCTTGCCTTGCATGGTCTGCTTGGTCAGTTCGGCGATGCCGCCGATGGCCCCGATCACGCTGGCCGCTTCCAGCGGCATCAGCACCAGCTTCTGGTTCGGCGCCGCACCGATGATCTTGAGGGCTTCCACGTATTTCAGCGCGACGAAGTAGTTGATGGCCTGCGGGCTGCCCTTGGTGATGGCATCGGACACCACCTGCGTCGCCTTGGCTTCCGCCTCGGCCGAGCGCTCGCGCGCCTCGGCTTCGCGGAAGGCGGCTTCCTTGAGGCCCTCGGCTTCGAGAATGCGCTTCTGCTTCTCGCCTTCGGCGGCGAGGATCTCGGCCTGGCGTGCGCCTTCAGCCTTGAGGATCGCCGACTGCCGCGCGCCCTCGGCCTCGAGGATCGAGGCGCGCTTGTCGCGCTCGGCCTTCATCTGCCGGCCCATCGAGTCGATCAGGTCGGCCGGCGGGCGGATGTCCTTGATCTCGATGCGGGTCAGCTTCACGCCCCAGGGCGAGGTAGCCTGGTCGACCACCGTGAGCAGGCGCGAGTTGATGTGGTCGCGCTGCGACAGCAGCTCGTCCAGGTCCATCGAGCCCATTACCGTGCGCAGATTGGTCATGGTCAGGTTGAGGATGGCGTACTGCAGATTCTGCACCTCGTAGGCGGCGCGCGCCGCGTCGAGGATCTGGAAGAACACCACGCCGTCGACGCCGACCATGGCGTTGTCCTTGGTGATCACTTCCTGGCTCGGCACGTCCAGCACCTGTTCCATCATCGACAGGCGACGGCCGACCCGGTCCGACCAGGGCACCAGCAGATGCAGGCCCGGCTTGATGGTTTCCTTGTAGCGGCCGAAACGTTCGACCGTGTACTGCGCGCCCTGGCCGACGATGACAATGCTGCGGAACAGCGTCACGGCGACGAAAACCACCAGTACCACGAGTAATACGCTTCCGATCGGCATGTTGCGTTCCCCTGTTGCCGGAGTCCGGCCTGAATCCCCGATTCTAGGCTGTCTCGTTGACAGCTTGTGTGGCCAGTAGCTTGATGCGCTCCACCATGGAGTAGAAACCGTTGCGGCGGTTCATGCTCAGATTGCTGTCCAGGCCCAGGCGGGCGAAGGCGCCGCCGACATCGGTGTCGAGGATTTCACGCGGCGTGCGGTCGGAGCAGAGCATGAACAGCACGGCAATCAGACCCTTGACGATATGCGCGTCGGAATCGCCGGCAAAGTGCAGCTTCAGCGGCGGCCCCGGCTCGGTGCGGGCGGTCATCCACACCTGGCTCATGCAGCCGCGCACCTTGTTGGCCTCGCTGTGTTCGGCCTCGGACAGCGGCGGCAGCTTGCGGCCGAGCTCGATGAGATAGCGATAACGCTCCTCCCAGTCGCCCAGCATTTCGAAAGTTTCCGCCAGTTCCTCGACCTGCATGTCCTTGCGTCCGTAAGTTATGTCCGAGCGTATCGCGGCTATGTTAGCCGTGAACCGCCGGGGCCTGCTGCGGTCAGAGGCTCCGCCAGCACCTGTTTGACCACGAAAACGGCGCCACATCCGGCCCCGGCACGATGAGTATGGAGTTGCACCATGTTGATCCGAGTCAGCCCGCAGCACCCGATTCAGCCGTCCGAAATCACGCCGGAAGGGGTGTACCGCGACCGCCGCCGTTTCCTGGCGCAGCTGGGAATGACCGCCATCGGTCTGGCCACGGCCGCTTGCGGCAAGGCCGGCGACGCATCCAGGACAGCGGCACCCGCAGCCGCGGCCCCTGCCAGTCAAGCTGCGGCCGCCGGCGCCGACTTCAAGCTGGACAAGAAAACGGACATGGCCGCCAAGGAAGGGCCCACGCCCTACCAGGACGTGACCCATTACAACAATTACTACGAATTCGGCAGCGGCAAGGACGAGCCGGCCCAGTATGCGAATACCCTGAAGACGCGGCCCTGGTCGGTGGCGGTGGGCGGCGAGTGCGACGCACCGGGCCAGGTCGGCATCGACGAGCTGCTCAAGCTGTTTCCGCTGGAAGAGCGCGTCTACCGCCACCGCTGCGTCGAGGGCTGGAGCATCGTGGTGCCCTGGGACGGCTTCGCCCTGGGCCCGTTCCTGGCCCGCTTCAAGCCCAATTCCCGGGCCAAATACGTCAGCTTCAGCACGCTCTACGACGTCCAGCAGATGCCCCAGGCCGGCCGCGTGCTGCCCTGGCCCTACCGCGAGGGCCTGCGCATCGACGAGGCCATGCACCCGCTGGCCTTTCTCTCCATGGGCCTGTACGGCAAGAACCTGCCCAACCAGAACGGCGCACCGCTGCGCCTGACCCTGCCCTGGAAGTACGGCTTCAAGAGCATCAAGTCCATCGTCGGCATCGAGTTCACCGAGCAGGCGCCACAAACCACCTGGAACCTGTCGGCGCCGGACGAGTATGGCTTTTACGCCAACGTCAATCCGAACGTCGACCATCCGCGCTGGAGCCAGAAGACCGAGCGCCGCCTGGGCGAGTTGTTCAAGCGGCCGACGCTGATGTTCAACGGCTACCCGGAAGTGGCTTCGCTCTACTCCGGGCTGGATCTGCGCACCTTTTACTGAGCCATGTCGATGACACCGCTGCGCTGGCTGAAGATTGCCACCTGGCTGCTGTGCCTGGCCCCGGCCGCGCAGCTGGGCTGGCTCACCTATATCGGCCACCTCGGCCCCAACCCGGTGGAAACCCTGGAGCACGGCACCGGCAGCCGCGCCTTGCAGATCCTGTTGCTGACCCTGGCGATGACCCCGCTGCGTCAGCTCACCGGCCGGCCGGAGCCGATCCAGCTGCGCCGCACCCTGGGTCTGTTCGCGTATTTCTACATGAGCGTGCATTTCGCCATGTACCTGGTGTTCGACCTGGAGCTGTCCCTGCCCAAGCTGGGCGAGGACCTGGTCAAGCGCACCTGGATCACCCTGGGTTTTTCCTGCT
>JAQGNS010000399.1 GCA_028291705.1 Nevskia sp. | reverse complement strand
CCGAAGATCTACGTGCGCAATGCGCAGCGTTATCGCGACAAGCTGCGTCCCTTGAGCCAGAGCTGAGTGCTGCCGTGATGCGCGCGCTTCGCTGCGGCCTGCTGATCCTGCTGGTGCTTTCCGGCTGCGCCACAGCGCTACCGGCGCCGGATGCGGAGGCGACGAACATTCGCACGGTGCTGGCGGAGCAGGCCGCGGCCTGGAACCGCGGCGATATCGACGGCTTCATGCAGGGTTACTGGAACAATGAGCAGTTGCGCTTCGTCTCCGGCGATAGCGTTACCTACGGCTGGACTGCGGCGAATCAGCGTTACCACGCGCATTATCCCGACCGCGCTGCCATGGGCATGCTGGCATTCTCCGATCTCGATGTGGAGTTGCTGGCGCCGGATGCCGCTATCGTTTTCGGCCATTGGGCGTTGCAACGGGAACACGACCGGCCGCATGGCTTGTTCACCCTGGTGTTCCGCAAGACCGCCGAAGGCTGGAAGATCAGCCGCGACCACACTTCGGCCGCCGACTGAGCGATTAGGGCCGAAGAAGTCCGGATTGGGCGATTAGGCCCGGTAGCGGCCGGGATGGGCCGATTGGTCCCCGTTTTCACCATGCGTGCCATGCGTGCCATCGTTTTTTGTTGGCACGCATGCGGCGACTGCTTCCGGGAATGCGCTCATTCGCAGGCCAGTGATCAATAAACCGTACTTGACATGCAAGGTGTTGCTTGCTTATTATTTTGGCAAGTAAATACTTGCATATATCACATGGCGGAGAGCCGCGACACCGACGTGCTGTTCAAGGCTCTGGCCGATTCCAGCCGGCGCAAGCTGTTGGACCTGCTGCATGCACACGACGGCCGCACGCTCAACGAGTTGTGCGAACACCTGGACATGACGCGACAGGGCGTGACGCAGCACCTGGATTTGCTGGAGGCGGCGAACCTGGTGGCCACCGTGCGACGCGGCCGCGAAAAACTTCACTTCCTCAATCCGGTGCCGCTGCAGGAAATCTACGAGCGCTGGATTGCCAAGTTTGAAAAGCCGCGTTTGAAGGCGCTTGCCGATCTGAAACGACGAATGGAGAAAACCAATGGCTAAATCAACCTTTGTTTATGTGACGTACATTCGCACCACGCCGGAGAAGCTGTGGTCGGCACTGACCGACGATGTGGAGTTCATGAAGCAATACTGGTTCGGCGTGTACTGCGAAAGCCGGTGGACGACAGGATCCTCGTGGAAGATGGTGCAGAACGACGGTCAGGTCAGCGATGCCGGCGAGATTGTCGAGGCCAAGCCGCCGCGGCGCCTGGTGATCCGCTGGCTGCACCAGAGCAAGCCCGAGCTCAAGGCCGAAGGCGAATCGCTCTGCACCATGGAACTGGAGCCGAGCGGAACGGCGGTCAAGCTCTCCATCATCCACACCATCGAGCGCGATCCCTCGAAGTTCATCGCGGCGGTGTCCGGCGGCTGGCCGAAGATCATCTCCAACCTGAAGTCCCTGCTGGAGAGCGGCTCGATAGCTTTGCAGGAACCCTATCCCGGTGAGAGCGTTCACTCTGGAAAGGAGTGAACGTAGTCCGGATCAAGGAATCGCCAGATCGTTACGGAAGTCAACGCATCTAAGGTGCCGCGACCGGGATCGTCGCTGGTTGAGTCTGGGGCGGATTGTCGGCCTCTGCCGCCACCTGCCAGCCGCCGCCCAGTGCACGATACAGCTGCACCACGGACAACAGCGTATTCAGGTGCGCTGCCGATAGTGCCAACTCCGCGGTGAACAGGTCGCGGTCGGCGTCGATGACGTTGAAGTAGGAGGAGTAGCCGACGCGGTAGCGGGCCAGGGCGATGGTGTTGGCCTTGCGTTGAGCGTCCACCTGGTGCTGCTGCGCCACCTGGAACTCGGCGTATTTCTGGCGGGCGATCAGCGCGTCCGAGACTTCCTGGAAGGCGGTCTGGATGCTCTTCTGATACTGCAGGATGGCTTCGCGCTTTTCGGCGTTGGCCAGATCGACCTGGTAGAGGTTGCGCTGCGCGTCGAGCAGGGGCTGCAGCAGACTGGCGCCGACCGACCAGGTGCGCGTCGGGCCGGTGAACAGGTCGGACAGGGCGGTGCTGGCGCTGCCGCCGCCGGCGGTGAGTGAGATGGTCGGGAACAGGTTGGCCTTGGCGATGCCGACGTTGGCGTTGGCCGCCACCAGGCTTTGCTCGGCTTCGCGCAGGTCCGGGCGGCGCTCCAGCAGAGTGGAGGGCAGGCCGGCCGGCGGTACCGGCGGCGTGGTCGGCTCGGTCATGCGCTTGAGCTGGCTGCTCTCGGTGCGCAACACGTCATCCGGGTTGCGGCCCAGCAGCACGCTGAGCTGGTCTTCGGAGATGCCGATCTGGCGCTGCAGGTCAGGGATATTGGCCTGGGCGATGGCCAATTGCGCCTGGGCGGTGGCAACGTCGAGGCCGGAGACGGTGCCGCGTTCGTGCTGGGCCTGGGTCAGGTCGACGAATTTCTGGCGCGTCTCCACCGTGTGCTGGGTGATGGCCAGCTGTTCGTCCAGCGTCAGCAGGGTGAAGTAGGCGGTGGCGACGCTGGAGACCAGCCCGGCCATCACATCCTGCTTGGAAAATTCCGAAGACAGCAGCTGGGCCTTGGCGGCTTCGGTGCCGCGCCGGTACTTTCCCCAGAAATCGAATTCGTAGGACAGGCTGCCGTCGACCGAAAACACATTGCTGATCGGCGGCGTGCCGGGCGTCAGCTCTTCCTGCGAGGTGCGGGCGCGCTGCACGCCGGCCGAGGCGGAGATTTGCGGTAGCTGCTGCAGGCGGGTTGAACCGAGGGTGGCGCGGGCCTGGTCGATACGCGCGGCGGCGATGCGCACGTCGAGGTTGTTCTCCAGGGCCTGGCGGATCAGGTTCTGCAGGGTCGGATCATGGTAGACCTCCCACCAGCCCTGGTCGGCGAAGGAATCGTTGGCGGCATCGGGCTGGAAGCGGTAGGAGAGCGGGATCTGCTCTTCCGGCCGCTGGTAGTCGGGACCGAGGGTGCAGGCCGCCGCCAGCAAGGCGGCGCAAGCGGCGCCGGCGCCATGACGCAGCGCGCGCCTCATGAGTGCGTCTCCGGTTCGACCATGCGTTTTTTGCCGAGGATGCGCTCCTGCAGGGTTTGCACCAGCACGTAGAACACCGGGATGATGAAGATGCCGACCATGGTGGCGACGCTCATGCCGAACACCACCGCGGTGCCCAGCACCAGGCGCGCGCCGGAGCCGGCGCCGGTGGCGATGGCCAGGGGCACGGAGCCGAGGATGAAGGCGAAGGAGGTCATCAGGATCGGCCGCAGGCGCAGGCGCGCGCCTTCGATCGCCGCTTCCACCAGGGGCTTGCCGCGCTCGTATTCCAGCTTGGCGAACTCGACGATGAGGATGGCGTTCTTCGCCGCGAGGCCAATCAGCATGACCAGGCCGATCTGGGCGTAGATGTCGCTGGCCATGCCGCGCACGGTCAGGCCGATGTAGGCGCCCAGCACGGCGAAGGGAATGCCCAGCAGCACCGCGAACGGCACCGCCCAGCTCTCATACAGCGCCGCCAGCACCAGGAAGACGAAGACGATGGCCATGCCGAAGATCGCCCCGGTCTGGCCGCCGGAGAGCTTTTCCTGGAAGGTGGTACCGGTCCAGTCGTAGCCGTAGCCGTCGGGCAGGTTGCCGGCCAGCTGCTCCATCGCCAGCGTCGCCTGACCCGAACTCTGGCCCGGGGCGGGGGAGCCGTTGATGGTGACGGCGCGGAACACGTTGTAGCGCTCGATGTATTCCGGCCCCTGGATCGCCTTGATCGAGACCAGGCTCGACAGCGGGACCATGTCGTTCGCCGCGGTGCGCACGTACAGGCCGTTGACCGATTCCGGCGAAGCGCGCGCGGCGGCCTCGGCCTGGGCGGTGACCTTGTAGGTACGGCCGTAGAGGTTGAAGTCGTTGATGTAGTTGCCGCCGAAGAAGGTCTGCAGGGTGGCGAAGATGCTGGAGATGGACACGCCCAGGGTCTTGGCGCGCTCGCGGTCGAGCACGTATTCGATCTGCGGCGTGCGCACGTTGAACTGGGTGAAGACGCGGGTCAGTTCCGGCCGCTTGTTGGCCTGGCCGAGGAAGTCCTGGATCACGCCGGCAAACTTTCCGATGTCGCCGCCGCTGCGGTCTTCGAGGATGAACTCGAAGCCGCCGGCGGTGCCGATGCCGGGCACCGGCGGCGGGTTCAGCGCCAGCACATTGGCTTCCTTGATGCTGCTGGCGAGCTTGTTGATGCGCCCGGCCAGGGGCACCGAACCGTGCGCTGCGCCGGGGCGGTCGGCCCAGGGTTTGAGGATGATGAAGATGGTGGCGGCGTAGGAGGAGTTGGTGCCGGTGAGCAGGTTGAGGCCGGTGATGGCGAAGGTCGCCTGCACCTCCGGCTGCTTGCGCACCATCTCGCTGAACTGGCCGGCCACTTCCTCGGTGCGCTGCAGCGAGGCGCCGACCGGCAGGGTTACCAGGCCGATCAGGTAGCCCTGGTCCTCGTCCGGCATGAAGCCGGTGGGCCGGCTGTGCACCAGATACAGCGCGGTGCCGGTGAGGATCAGGAAGATGATCATCGACAGCACACTGCGGCGGATGGCGCTGCCGACGGTGCCGACGTAGCGCCCGGTGAAGCGCTTGAAGCCGCGGTTGAAGATCTCGAAGAAGCGCCCGAGGATGCCGCCGAAATGCGATTCCGCCGTGGGCTTGAGCAGCAGCGCGCACAGCGCCGGGGTGAAGGTCAGGGCGACGATGCAGGAGATCGCCACGGACGCGGCGAGGGTCAGGGCGAACTGCCGGTAGAACTGGCCGGTGAGGCCGCCGAGGAAGGCCACCGGCACGAACACCGAGATCAGCACCAGGGCGATGGCCACCACCGGGCCGGACACTTCCTTCATCGCCGCCTTGGTTGCTTCGCGTGCCGACAGCTTGCGGCTGTCCATGATTTCGGTAACGGCCTCGACCACGACGATGGCGTCGTCCACCACCAGGCCGATGGCCAGCACCAGGGCGAACAGGGTCAGGGTGTTGAGCGAGAAGCCGAGTGCGACGAAGGCGCTGAAGGCGCCGATCAGGGATACCGGGATGGCCAGCATCGGGATCAGGGTGGCGCGCCAGCTCTCCAGGAAGATGAACACCACCAGCAGCACCAGCACGCCGGCTTCGAGCAGGGTCTTGATGACCTCGTGCACCGATTCGGAGACGAACAGGGTGGTGTCGTAAGGAATCTGGTAGCGGATGCCCTTGGGGAAGGTGGGCTGCAGTTCGTCCATCACCTTGCGCACGCCCTTGGCCACGTCGAGCGCGTTGGCGTCCGGCAGTTGGTAGACGCCGATGATGGCGGTGGGCACGCCGTTGAGCTTGCTGGTGCGCGAATAATCGGTGGCGGCGAGCTCGACCCGGGCGATGTCCTTGAGGTGGACGATGGAGCCGTCGGCGCCGGTGCGTACCACGATGGCGCCGTATTCTTCCGGCGTGGACAGGCGCCCCTTGACCGAGGCGATGTACTGCATCTGCTGGCCCGGAGGCGCCGGTTCGGCGCCGACCGTGCCGGCGGGCGCCACCACGTTCTGCTCGGTGAGGATTTCGCTCACGTCCTGGGTGGTGACGCCGAGGCGCGCCATCTTGCCGGGGTCGAGCCAGATGCGCATGCCGTAGTCGCGCGCGCCGAACACCGTCACCTGGCCGACACCCTTGACGCGCGCCAGGGCGTCGTAGACATGCAGGGTGGCGAAGTTGGACAGGAACAGGTAGTCGTAACGCGGGTCGTCCGAGCCGATCGACACCGCCAGCAGGATCTGCGGCTGGCGCTTGGCCACGGTGACGCCCTGCTGCAAGACCTGCTGTGGCAACTGCCGCTGGGCGATGGCGACCTGGTTCTGTACGTCCACCGCGGCGATGTCCTGGTCGGTGCCGACGTCGAAGGTGACGGTCAGCGAATAGCTGCCGTCGTTGGCGCTCTTCGAGTCCATGTAGATCATGTGCGGCACGCCGTTGACCTGCTCCTCGATCGGCGCGGCGACGGATTCCTCGATGGTAGCGGCGTCGGCGCCCGGGAACACGGTGGAGACGACGATGGTCGGCGGCGTGATCTGCGGGAAGCGGGCGATGGGCAGGCTGGACAGGGCCACGCTGCCGGCGAGGGTGATGACGATGGCCAGGACCGTCGAGAAGATCGGACGGTCGATGAAGAAGTTGATCACGTCCCGCTCCCGGACGCTCCGTTCGCCGGCTTGGGTGCGGTGGGGGGCGTCGCCGGATCACCGGGCTTGGGCGCAGGGGATGGGGGAGCGGCCGAGGCGGGTGGGGCGCCTGGAGTGGGGGCGACGGCAGGCGCTTCGACCGGCGCCGGCGTGGCATTGACCGGGGTGCCGGGCTTGAGGCGCTGCACGCCGTCGACGATCACCTTGTCGCCGGCCTTGAGGCCTTGTTGCACCTGCCAGCCGTTACCGATTCGCGGGCCCATCTGCACATCGCGCTGCTGTGCCTTGTTCTCGCCGTCGACGATCCAGACGTAGTTCTTGCCCTGCAGGTCGAGGATGGCGCGCTGCGGCAGCACGATGGCGTCGCTCAACACGGCCGCCGCCACCTGCACCCGCGCGAACTGCCCGG
>JAQGNS010000343.1 GCA_028291705.1 Nevskia sp. | reverse complement strand
ACGAGGGCGAGTTGCAGGGCCTGGATTTCATGCCGCTCACCGATCACCGCACCTACACCCAGCAATACGATCCGCTCTGGCGTTCGTCGAAGCTGATCCTGGTGCCGGGCGAGGAAGCCAATGGCAGTCCGCACGCCACCGTGCACGGCGCCATCGACACCATTGTGCAGCAGGCCAGCCCGGCCGGCGCGCCGAGCTGGGTCAATCTGCAGCAGTCGATCTGGAATGCGCATTCGCAGGACGCCAACTGGGGCACGGCGCATCCCGACGACGGCGAGATGAACGCCGACGGCACGCCGAATGCCAACGCCAACGCGGTGGGCATGGATACGGTCGAGGTGTGGAACCGCGCCAGTGCGCCGGATACCGAGATTGACTACGCCGAAGGCCGCTGGAACCTGGGCTACCGCTTCGGCGTGGCCGGTGCCTGCGACGATCATTTCAAGGAACTGTGGTCGGTGTCCGGCCCGGGCATGCCCACCACCCAGGTGTTCTCGCCGCGCAAGACGGCGCTGGGTGTGGTGGCTGGCCTGCGTTCGGGCCGCACCTCGGTGTACTCCGGCTTCGCCGGCACGCCGAGCGTCGCGCTGGAAGGCGATTTCCAGAATGATGGCGTGTTCGAGGCCATGCAGGGCGATGAAGTCATCGCGACGCCGGGCGCCAAGGGCCAACTGCGCCTGACGGTGCAGAACGGTTTTGGCACTACGGTGTATCTGTACCAGGCGCCGGGCCGTTCGGCCGGCGCGATCCAGACCTTCACGCCGGATGCGGTGGCGCTGACCAACACCTATCTGGTCGACGTCACCGCCGGTCCCGGCCCGACTTGGTTCCGCGCCGAAGTGCGCGGCCCGGGCGAGCCGGCCGGCCTGACCGGTCTCACCGCCCTGAACTTCGAGGTGCTGTTCGACCAGCTGCGCGCGGTGACTTCGCCGATCTTCGTCTCGCCCAGCGTGGTGGCAGCGCAGCCGGCCGTACCGCTTCCCGCCGACCAGGGTACGGATGACGGCGCCAAGAACGTGCTCGGTGCGCCGGGCCAGTTCGCCGGCTTCCCCGACGTGGCCCGCAGCAAGGCGTTCACGCACGTGGTGGCCGAAGTGCATCAGAACGGCACCAGCCACATCCAGTACGTGCGTGTCGGCGCCGCCGGCAACGCCGCGCCGCTGGACTTGGCGCCCGCTTCGTCCGATGCGCGCTTCCCGCACGTCGCCGCGGCCGGCACCGATGTCTGGGTGGTGTGGCAGGACGACCGCAACGGCGAGCTGCCGTACCGTACCGCCGTGTTCATGCGTCATTCGTCCGACGAGGGTGCGACCTGGGCCCAGGAAGTGGTGGTGCGCAATCCGGAGAACGGCCGCGCCGAACATCCCTCCATCGCCACCGATGGCAACGGCCGCGTGATGGTGGCCTGGCAGGAAATCGGCAACGGCGTGCCGTTCGACGTCTGGGCCCAGTTGATCAACATCGACGCGGCACCGGTGAACCTCAGTGCGCCCAACAAGACCTTCGCCGAAGCCTCGCCGCTGGATACGCGTTCGGCGCGCTACCCGGCCTCGGTGTGGCCGACGGTGGCTGCTTCCAGTACCGGCGAGTTCGCCGTGGCCTGGGAAGACGACCGCGAAGACGAGGATCCGCTGTGGACCGGCGGCTATCCCTATGGCAAAGGCACCGATCCGGATGATTGGCAGATCTACGTCACCACGCGTCCGGCCGGCCTGAGCGGCTGGCTCACGCCGACCTCGCTGGGTTCGCACACCCAGGCCGACCGGCATCCGACCCTGGCCTACGCCAAGGACGGCAGCCTGGTGGCGGCCTGGGATGCGAAGAACCTGAGTTCCTCCGGCACCAACCTGTCGGTCCTCTCCGCCAGCTTCACGGCGAAGGCCGGCTGGAGCGCGGTGGCGCCGGTGTCGCTGGATACGAATACCGGCGGCGAGTACCCGCGCCTGGGCCTGGACGGCTCCGGCAACGTGGTGCTGGTGCGGCAGGATTCGCGTTCGGCTGACTGGCGTTGGCGCGTGCTGGCGACGTCCCGCGCTGCCGACGGCAGTTGGGGCACGGGCACGGTCATCCAGGGCAAGGGCCTCAATATGTGGCCCACGCTGTCCGGCGGCACGCTGGTGTTCGCCAGCACCCGTGATGCGCAGCGCCTGCAGCGCGATCACACGCAGGAGATTTACACCATGCAGGTTCCGACGACCCCCTGAGGGCCTGTCGCTGCAGTAATCGTCATGTGGTAACAGCCGGTGCGGCGCAAAAGCCGCGCCGGCTGTTTTTGTAAAGCCGTCGCAACGTTCAAATTCCGGTCACCTTGGCCGGCGATACTCCCGCAAATAAGTGCACGGATACATCCGGCACAAGAAAGCTCAGGGAAATCGATTGATGAAACGGCTGCGGCTGGTTGCGGTGCTGTGGGTGGCGTTCCTGTGCGGCTGCGGCTCCAGCCGCGGCGTCGCCGGGCTCGGCGGGTCCTCCTCCGGCTCCTCATCCAGCTCTTCCAGCAGTGGTGGCGCGGCGAGTTATGTCCTGACGGTGGCCATGACCGGCTCCGGCAGCGGCGACGTGACCAGCGTTCCCGAAGGCATCGACTGTGGCAGCCGTTGCACCCAGGGCTTCGCTGCGGGCGTGGCGGTAACCTTGACGGCAAATCCTGCCTCCGGCAGCAGCTTCTTCGGCTGGAGCGGCGATTGCTCTGGCACTGGCGCCTGCCAGCTGACGATGGATGCTCCCCACCAAGTGACGGCGACCTTCGCCGTGTCCACAGCGGCGCAAAACACGTTGCAGGTGAAGAAGGCCGGTGTCTCCAATGGAACCGTCACCAGCGATCCGGCCGGCATCCAGTGTGGTTCACTATGTTCCGCGCAGTTCACGCAGGGCACGGTGGTGACGCTGACGCCCACGCCGGACATCGGCGCGGTGTTCACCGGCTGGAGCGGCGCCTGCACCGGGACCGCGAGTTGCCAGATCACGCTCACCGCCGACACTGTCGTCACCGCGACCTTCGACGGCGGTCCCGGTGCGCCGCGGGGGCTGACTTTGGGCGGCGACACTCACGTCCATGATGATCATTCCTATGACGGCAGCCTGCCGCGGCAGCTCTCCAACGACATGCTGCCCGGCAATGTTTCCGTCGCCGACCAGATCGGCTGGGGCGAGCTGAAGGGACTGGACGTCATGCCGCTCACCGAGCACCGCCCCTACCCCCCGCAATACGATCCGCTGTGGCAGTCGTCGAAGCTGATCCTGGTGCCGGGCGAGGAGGCCAACGGCAGTCCGCACGCCACCGTGCACGGCGGCATCGACAGCATCGTGCAGCAGGCCAATCCGCCAGGCGGCCCGAGCTGGGTCAACCTGCAGCAGTCGATCTGGAACGCGCACTCGGAGGATGCGAACTGGGGCACGGCGCATCCCGACGACGGCGAGACCAACGACGACGGCACACCCAACGACAACGCCAATGCGGTGGGGATGGACACGGTCGAGGTGTGGAACAAGGCCAGCGGTCCGGACGCCGAGATCGATTACGCCGAAAACCGCTGGAACGCGGGCTACCGCTTCGGCGTGGCCGGCGCCTGCGACGATCATTTCAAGGAGCTGTGGCTGATCGCCGGCCCGAGCTCGCCCACCACCCAGGTGTTCGCGCCGCGCAAGAGCGAGCTGGGCA
>JAQGNS010000327.1 GCA_028291705.1 Nevskia sp. | reverse complement strand
TATAGTACGGCGCGCCCGGGAACTCCGGGCCAGCGGGGCCGGTCGTACAGGCCCGCGTCACTCCCTAAAAACAAGCCAACCATCCCCATCCATGGAAAACCAGATCCTCATCGAGGCGCGTGAGCTGTCGCGACGCTACGGCGCGACGATGGCGGTAAGCGGCCTCAACCTGACCCTGCGCAAGGGTGAAATCCTCGGCCTGCTCGGCCCCAACGGCGCCGGCAAGTCCACCACCATGAAGATGCTGGCCGGCTGCCTCGCCCCCAGCGGCGGCGAGATCAGGATCAACGGCATCGACCTGGCGCAAGACGCCAAGGCGGCCAAGTCCAGCCTCGGCTACCTGCCGGAACAGCCGCCGCTGTATCCCGAGCTGACGGTGGACGAGTACCTGCGCTTCTGCGCCGGCCTGCACCGTATTCCCGCCGCCGAGCGCGAAGCCGCGGTGACGCGCTCGAAGCAGGCCTGCGGCCTGGTTGACGTGGCGGAACGGCTGATCCACAACCTGTCGAAGGGCTACCAGCAGCGCGTCGGCCTGGCCCAGGCCATCATTCACCGCCCCCCGGTGATCATTCTCGACGAGCCCACCGTGGGCCTGGACCCGATCCAGATTCGCGAGATCCGCGCCCTGATCAAGCAGCTCGGCGAAAGCCATAGCGTGATCCTGTCCAGCCACATCCTGCCGGAGATCCAGGCGGTGTGCAGCCGCGTGATGATCATCAACAAGGGCCGCTCGGTCTACTCGGAGTCGATCGAGAACACGGCGCAGCACCGCGTCGAAAGCGTCATCGCCGGCCTGCGCCGGCCGCCCTCCATCGAAACCCTGAAAGGCCTGGCCGGCGTGAACCGGGCCGAGGCGCTGGACGGCGGACTGTTCCGCCTGGGCGTGGACCAGGGCGCCGACCCGCGCGAAGCGCTGGCGGAAGCCGCGGCGAAGAACGGCTGGGGCCTGTTCGAGTTGCGTTCGCAATCCAAGACGCTGGAAGAGGTGTTCGTCGAACTCACCTCCGGCGACATCACCGTGCACGAAACCCAGAAGGCGGCATGAACATGGCCATCACCCTTGGAGAAGTTTCATTGCGTTCATGCCGGCACCGACTCGTAACGCTAGGATCCCCGTGCTGCGCACAGGGCCCCTCCACGCTACTCGCGGAGCTACCGGCGTGAGCACCATCCTGACCATCGCGCGCGTCGAAGCGCGCCGCATCTTCGTCTCACCGCTGGCCTGGGCGGTGCTGTTCGTGCTGCAGCTGATCCTCGGCTTCATCTTCGCCACCATGCTGTTCGGCTATGCGCAGAACGCGCAGGTCGCCGATCAGTACCAGGGCGTGGCGGACTACATCGGCGGCGGCCTGTTCGGCTTCGCCACGGTGCTGCTGCTGCTGGTGATGCCGCTGATGACCATGCGGCTGTTCGCCGAGGAGCGCAAGAACGGCAGCATCACCCTGCTGTTCTCGGCGCCGGCCTCGCTGATCGAGATCGTGCTGGGCAAGTTCCTCGGCCTGGTGGTGTTCATGCTGGCGACGCTGCTGCTGCTGGCAATCATGCCGCTGACCCTGCTCGCCGGCACGCACCTGGACCTGGGCTTCATCGCCGCCGGCCTGCTCGGCCTGTTCCTGATGATGCTGGCCTTCGGCTCGGCCGGCCTGTTCGTGTCCACGCTGACGCGCGAGCCGACCATCGCCGCGGTGCTGAGCTTCGGCCTGCTGTTGCTGGTGTGGCTGATCCAGATCGTGGCCAACCAGCAGATTCCGTTCGCCTCGGTATTCGGCTATCTCTCGCTGATCGGGCATTTCGAGAGCCTGCGCAGGGGCATCTTCAATACGGCGGACGTCGTCTATTACCTGCTGTTCACCGTGTTCTTCCTGTGGCTGGCCGTACTGCGGCTGGATATCGAGCGCAACTGAAGCGGATCGCCCTGCGGCCGGCACCGCCGGCCGCTCGATGGTTAACGCATTGATCAAAGCCCTATGAATCCCAAGAATTCCAAACTGCTGCAACAACTGCTCAACGGCCTGTTGGTCGCCGTGGTCATCGGCCTGCTCGGCTTCCTCTCGCTCCGCTACAAGCTGGAGGCGGACTGGACCGCGGGTGGCCGCAACACGCTGACGCCCGCCAGCCAGAAACTGCTGGCGCAGATGAAGGAGCCGATCAAGTTCACCGGCTTCCTCTATCCGGACTCGGAGATGCGCCGCGACATCGACATGTGGATCGCCCGCTACAAGCGGGTGAAGCCCGACATCGAGATCGAGTTCGTCGATCCGTCGAAGGACCCGGTCAAGGTCAAGGACTACAAGATCGACCAGCCGGGCGAGGTGGTGGTCGAGTACCAGGGCCGCCGCGAGTCGCTGCGCGTGCTGTCCGAGTCCACCGTCACCGGCGCGCTGCAGCGCCTGATGGATTCGGGCGAGCACTATGTGGTGTTCCTCGAAGGCCACGGCGAGCGCACGCTGAATCCCAGCAGCAGTGAAGAAGAAGGCGCTTCGCAGAACGGCTACGTGCAGCTGGCGCAGGCGCTGCGCGAGAAGGGCCTCAAGGTCCAGGGCCTGAACCTGGTGAAGACGCCCAAGGTGCCGGACAACACCTCGGTGCTGGTGGTCGCCAGCCCGACGCAGAAGCTGCTCGACGGCGAGATCAGGATCATCGACGAGTACGTCAAGGAAGGCGGCAACCTGCTCTGGCTGAACGACCCGGCGCAGCCCCCCGGCCTCGAAGCCGTGGGCAAGACGCTGGGCATCACCTGGGAGAATGGCTTCGCCGTCTTCCCGGACTACAAGGAGCTCGGCTCCGGCAGCCCGGCGGTGTATCTCGCCACCGACTACCCGCCGAACCCGGTGACGCGCGACTTCGTCGACGTCACCGCCTTCCCGCTGGTGCGCCCGCTGACCTTCGACCAGGACGCCGACCGCGCCGCCGGCTGGGACGTGCTGCCGCTGCTGCAGACCAGCGACCGCTCCTGGCTGGAAACCGGCCCGATGCAGGGCCCGATCACCTTCGACGACAAGGCCGGCGACAAGATCGGTCCGCTGACCATCGGCCTGACGATGTCGCGCCCGGCGCCGCAGTCCACCGCGCCGGACGCCAAGGCCAAGCCGGACGCCGACAAGCCCGGCGTGCGCGTGCAGCGCGTGGCGGTGGTGGGCGATTCCGACTTCCTCGCCGACGCCAACCTGGGCCAGCTCGGCAACAAGCAGCTGGGCCTGAACCTGATCCAGTGGCTGGCCTCGCGCGACGCCCTGCTCAACATCGACGTGCCCAAGGCGCCGGACACCTCGCTCTACCTGCCGGGCTGGACCACCTGGCTGGTGGCCGTCGGCTACACCCTGGTGCTGCCGGTGCTGCTGCTCGGCTACGGCATCACGCGCTGGGTGCGGCGGCGCCGCAAGTGATTCCATCGGCATGATCGTGCGGAGA
>JAQGNS010000303.1 GCA_028291705.1 Nevskia sp. | reverse complement strand
AGGGCGTTGATGACCACGCCTTTGCGGCCGTAGTAGAGGGAGCCGAAATACATCTGGTCCCAGATGGTCTCGATGTCGGTGACTTTCTTGCCTTCGACAAAGCGGGCGAAATGCTTCTCCACGATCCAGGCGCCGATCTCGCCGCCGGTGGTCACGGCGAAGCCGACCGTGCCGTCGCTAGCCTCGATCTCCACCACCAGGGTGCCCAGCACGTTGATGCCGAAGCTCTGCCGGCTCTGCCGGTATTCCGGGTAACGCGACATCGGCGTGGCGATGTGGTCGTCGATCCAGTGGCCGCCGCCCTGGTCGTGGTAGTCGGCACCGCCGCCGCGGATGGTATAGGCGCGGACCTGCCGGATGGTGGGCGGCGTCATGGCGTGGTTCCAGGATGTGGGACGGCTCCATCCGGACGGAGGGACGATCCACCCGGGAAGGGGATGCGCGTTGCCCGCGCATGTCCGATACTGGGGGCATCGCCGGGGACGATCGCTGCGCGTCCCTTCGGGTCGAACTGCTTCATGCTGGGGTTCCTTCCCGCTCTGCGAGCGTATGGCGGCTGCGGTCCGCTGACTATGCGCAAGCACCTGGCGATTTTCTAATCGAATATCCAACGCAAGCGATCAGCTTTACCAATCGGAGTCGTCCATGGCGAACGCACAGCTGGCAGCACAGCTGGTCTCCCGGCTTCGTCTCAAGCAGCTGGCGCTGCTGACCGCCCTGGTCGACCAGCGCACCCTCCACCGCGCGGCGGAGCAGGTCCACCTGTCCCAGCCCAGCGCCACCAAGATGGTGCATGACCTGGAGGAACTGTTCGGCTTCCCGCTGTTCGAGCGCCTGCCGCGCGGCATGCAGCCGACCGAACTGGGCAGCGTGGTGGCGGCGTTCGCCGCGCGCATGCTGGCCGATATCGAGCGCTTCGCCCAGGACATGGAAAACAAACGCAAGGGCGGCTACGGCGAGCTGGTGGTCGGCGCCATCATGGGCGCCGCTCCGGACGTGGTGGCGCGGGCGGTGGCCGACATCAAGGTCCACCGGCCGCTGCTCAAGGTCTCCGTGCTGGGCGAGACCAGCGACGAAATCGTCAGCTTCCTGCTGCGCCGCAAGATCGACCTGGCGGTGGGGCGCTTCAACAGCCTGCTGCAGCACAACGAGATCGACTACGAGGTCCTCGGCAACGAAACGCTTTACGTCGTCGCGCGCAAGGGCCATACGCTGGCCCCGCTGCGGCGGATCGAGCTGACGTCCCTGGCCGACGCGCCGTGGATCCTGCAGCCGCTGTCCAGCCCCGCGCGCCAGATCATGGAGCAGGAGTTCGGCCAGGCCGGTATGGTCACGCCGGCGGACGTGGTCGAGTGCAGCTCGATCTTCGCCACCTTGCAATTACTACAGAAGAGCAATGCCGTGGCCGTGCTGCCCGAATCGGTAGTGCGCGACTACCTCCAGGCGGGCCTGCTGGTGCGCCTGCGCATCTCGGTCGGCAAGAGCCTGCCCGGTTTCGGCATCCTGACGCGCCGCGGCGAGCCGCTGGGCGCCACCACCATCGAATTCATCCAGTCCCTGCGCCGCTACGGCGCGCTGATGGAGCAGCGGCCTGGAGAGCGGCCTGTTCGCGGCGCCGCGCTGCCAGCAGGTCCCGCAGCGAGTGCGGTGCCGGACGCAGCGGAGTACGGCCTTGCGTCCAGCCTGGTTGACGAGCAGGCGTAAGCCAGCGCAGGCGCGTCGCCAGCCAGGCGAAGATGCGATACAACCGGCTATTGGAATAAAGGATTCTCCAGCCCTTCCAGGCCAGGCGCTCCAGTTGCGAAGCCGCCGCGCCCTGCCCGCGCAGCGGCGGGTGGCCTGACTCGTCTACTGGATGCCGCGCCGCCTCGCGCAGGCGCATCAGCAGCTCGGGGATGGGAATCCCCACCGGGCAGACCTCGCCGCAGGCGCCGCACAGGCTCGACGCGGTGGGCAGGTCGCGCGTCGCGCCCAGGCCCTGCAGATGCGGTGAAATGATGGCGCCGATGGGGCCCGGATAGGTGGTGCCGTAAGTCAGGCCGCCGACGCGAGTGTAGACCGGGCAATGATTCATGCAGGCGCCGCAGCGGATGCATTGCAGGGTGGAGCGGAAACGCTCGTCGCGGTACGCCTGGGTACGGCCGTTGTCGAGCAGGACCAGGTGCATCTCGCGCGGCCCGTCCAGCTCGCCGGGACGGCGCGGCCCGGTAATGAGATTCACATAGGTAGTGATGGCCTGGCCGGTGGCGGAACGGGTCAGCAGCGAAATCAGCGGCGGCACGTGCTCCAGCTTCTCCACCACCTTTTCGATGCCGGTGATGGCGATGTGCACGTCCGGCACCGAGGTGCACATGCGGCCGTTGCCCTCGTTCTCGACCAGTACCAGAGTGCCGGTTTCCGCCACCAGGAAGTTGACGCCGGACACGCCGATCTGCGCCTGGCCGAACTTGCGGCGCAGGGCCTTGCGGGCAATGCCGATCAGCTCGTTGACGTCCTCGGTATGGCCCGCGCCGGGAATATGCCGCGCGAAGATATCGGCGATGTCCTCTTTCGACTTGTGGATGGCCGGCATGATGATGTGGCTGGGCCGGTCGCCATCCAGTTGCAGGATGTACTCGCCCATGTCGGTCTCGATGCATTCGACGCCGCATTCCTCCATGGCCTGGTTCAGCCCGATCTCCTCGCTGACCATTGACTTGCCCTTGACCATGATGCGGGCGCCGTGGCACCCGGCGATCTCGGCGAAGATCTCCTGCGCCTCCTCGATGGTTTCCGCGTAGTGGACCTGCACGCCCCGCTGCGCTAGCTTGCGCTCGAGCTGTTCCAGCAGTTCCGGCAGATTTGCCAGGGCATGCCGGCGGATCGCCTCGCCCAAGTCGCGCAGCCGCGCGTATTCGGCCGGGTCGGCGAACTGGGCGGCGCGCCGTTCGACCAGGAAATCCATGGTGGCGCGGAAGTTGGCGCGCAGGCGCGGATCGGCCAGGGCTTCGCGGCTGCGCGGCTTGAAGTCTTCCGGGGTATGGGTATGCGCACTCATGTCGTGCCTCGTCCGGCCGGCTCATCGTGCACCAGCACGATCACCAGTTCGCAGGGTCCGTGCGCGCCGTAGACCAGCAGGCGCTGGATGTCCGCGGTCTTGGAGGGGCCGGTGACGAGCACCACGTTGGTGGGCATGCGCGCGCTCCAGTTGCCGACGGTGGCGGCGTCGAGCCAGGTTTCGTGCAGGCTGCTGGCGAAGAGCACGGCGATATGCACCGGCGGCACCAGGGACAGGGTGCGCGGCTCGGCGGCGCCGGGCCACAGCACCAGGGTGCCGGTACGGGCGATGCCGGCGACGGTGGAGGTGATGCCGGCGTCGACCTCATCGAAGAGGTGCGGCTTGCACAGCGGCCAGTCGCCCTGGTACCAGGTGGTCCAGTCCGGCGGCAGCACCCGGCCCAGGGCATCGCCGATGGGTGAATCCCGCCCCAGCAGGATGCGGCGCAGCTGCTTGTCCTGCGCCACTTTCAGCACCGCCTCGGGCCAGGCGTCGACGCCGGCTTCCACCACCTGGGCGTGCCAATACGTGGCCTGCTCGATGAAGCGCTCCACCTTGCTGCCCGCTGTGACCACCGGCGCCTCGCGGTAATAGGCGGCCACGTCGGGCACCGCTTCCTGCGCGGACTGCGGTGCGGCACGCAGGCGCGAGAGGATGTTGTCGCGCGCGCGCCGCTGCTTCAGCGAGGTGATCAACACCCGTGTTCCAGGCGCTGACGCAGGAAGCTGGCCAGGTGCACGCCGCGCAAAGGGCTGCTGCGCTTGGCCAGCATGCAGTTGAGGTTG
>JAQGNS010000291.1 GCA_028291705.1 Nevskia sp. | reverse complement strand
CCATCGGCCATTCGCCCAACACCGCCATGTTCGAGGGCCAACTGGAGATGCACAACGGCTACCTCAAGGTGCGCAGCGGCAGCAACGGCGGCGCCACCGAGACCAGCGTGCCGGGCGTGTTCGCCGCAGGCGACGTGATGGATCATGTCTATCGCCAGGCCATCACCTCGGCCGGTACCGGCTGCCAGGCGGCGCTGGACGCGGAGAAATTCCTGGACAAGATTCCGGAAACCGTACCCGCGGAGTAGTGGACTTCCTGTCCAAACACCGGTCATCCATGACCGGACTGTTGAAATAAGCAAAAGAAGATCCCGGCTGCAGCCGGGATTTTTTTGCCTGATGCAAACGTCCGGCGGCGTTGCCATTCGCCGCCCATCCGGGCAAGCTCTGGCTGCAGGCCCTCTCGAGAACGGGGTCGCCTCGACCGGAACCACGGCATGAAGATGAAACTCTACCTGAGCCTCACCTCGCCTTTTGCGCGCAAGGTGCGCATCCTGGTGCAGGAGCTGGGCCTGAGCGATCTGGTCAACGAGGTCCTGGTCGATCCTTACAACGCGCCCGAGGATTTCCTCGACGCCAACCCGCTGTCCAAGGTGCCGGTGCTGGTCACCGAAAAGGGCGAAAAACTGCCCGACAGCCTGCTGATCGCCGAATACCTGCTGACCCGGGGCCGCGGGCTTGCACCGATGCCGCGCGGCGGCCAGCGCTGGGCCCTGCTGCGCCGCTTGCAACTGGCGGACGGCATCATGAGCGCCGCCGTCTCCAGCCGCCGCGAGAAGCTGCGGCCGCCGGAACTGCTCAACCAGGGCTGGGTGGACCGCAAGACCGCCGCCATGAACCGCGCGCTGGATGCGCTCAACGTCGAGGCGGCCGAACTGCTGCACGACGGCCCGGTGCGCATGGTGGAAATCTCCCTCGGCTCGGCCCTGGGCTATCTCGACTTCCGCCACCCGCAACTGCAGTGGCGCCAGGATCGGGAACGTCTGGCCAGTTGGTATTTCAGCTTCGCGCAACGACCTTCGATGCAGTCCACGCAACCGCCCGCCGGAGCCTGAGATGCTCCTGCGCTTGCCGGTCTTCCTGGCACTGCTCGCGGCCTTGCTGCTGCAAGGCTGTACCAGCTGGGGACCCGGCCCGGAGCGCGCCAAGCGCGAGGCCATCGTCGAAACCGCCCTGGGCCAGGTAGGGCGTCCCTACCGGTACGGCGGCGATTCGCCCGATGGCTTCGATTGCAGCGGGCTGGTCGAATACAGCTATGCCGAGGCCGGAATCAAGGTGCCGCACAACACTTCCGCGCTGCGCAAGAGCGGTTCGCATATCGATCTCGACGATGCGCGCCCGGGCGACCTGCTGTTCTATCGCTTCGACCGCAGCCCGTCCTCGCTGCACGTGGCCATTTATCTGGGCCACGGCAAGATGGTGCATGCGCCGGCCCACGGCAAGCAGGTTTCGGTGATTCACACCGACGACAGCCCCTGGCCGGGGCGCTTCCTGGGGGCGGTGCGGGTGTTGCGCTAGGCCCGATCGTTTTGTCGGCGGCCTGTTTCCTGCGCGCGCAAAAAAGCCGGCGCCGCGATGCGGCGCCGGCTTCGAGCTAATTGACCCACGCAATCCGGCCGAAGCCGGACAGCGGTATTAGCCGAGCTTTTCCTTGATGCGGGCGGCCTTGCCGGCCAGACCGCGCAGGTAGTACAGCTTGGCGCGGGCGACGTCGCCGCGGCGCTTCACCGAGATCTCGGCGACCTGCTGGCTGTAGGTCTGGAACACGCGCTCAACGCCTTCGCCATGGCTGATCTTGCGCACGGTGAACGCGGAGTTGATGCCGCGCGTACGGATGGCGATGACCACGCCTTCGAACGCCTGGAGGCGCTCGCGGTCGCCTTCCTTGACCTTGACCTTCACTTCGACCGTGTCACCAGCGCGGAAGTCCGGGATCTTCTTGGACTGCATCTGTTCCGCGTCGAGCTGCTGAATGATGTTGCTCATGTTCATGTTTCCACCTCACCGTTGTCTCAAAGTCGAACATCCTGTTCGAAGTACCGGCCATCCTGGCCGGCCTGTTAATTTCAATTAGACATCCGAATCCGGACTGTCCAATCCGGCTTCCGCGATGAATTCACGCAGCAGCCTTGTTTGTTCCTTGTTCAGCTCCAGGCCCGCCAACAGATCGGGCCGCTTCAACCAGGTGGCGCCGAGGGCCTGCTTCAGCCGCCAGCGCGCCACTTTCGCATGGTCGCCCGACAACAGCACCTCCGGCACCGCCTCACCGCGCCAGTGTTCCGGCCGCGTGTAATGCGGGTGGTCGAGCAGGCCGCTGGCGAACGAATCGTTCGGCGCCGACTGCTCGTGGCCGAGGGCGCCGGGCAACCAGCGCGCGATCGCATCCACTAGCGCCATCGCCGGCAACTCCCCGCCCGAAAGCACGAAATCGCCCAGTGACAGCTCCACATCCACCGCGCGCATCGCGCGCTCGTCCGGCCCTTCGTAGCGGCCGCACAACAAAATCAGGCCCGGCTCCAGCGCCAGCCGCCGGACCCAGTCCTGGGTCAGCGGCTCGCCCTGCGGGCTCAGGCCGATCACCCTGGCCTCGCCGATCGCGGCCTTGGCGGCGGCGATGGCCGCGGTCAGCGGCTCTGCTTCCATCACCATGCCGGGGCCGCCGCCGTAAGGCCGGTCGTCCACCCGCCGGTCGCGGTCCGCGCTGTAGTCGCGGATGTCTCGCGCCTTCAGCTGCAGAACGCCGGCTTCCACCGCCTTGCGGGGGATGCCGAACCGCACCACCTGCTCCACCAGTTCGGGGAACAGGGTCAAAATCTCAATCTTCACTTCAGTAGTCCGACGCCCATTCGGCGACGATCCGTTTCTGCTCCAGGTCGACCGACTGGATGATCGGCCCGACCACGAACGGGATCAGCCGCTCGATCTCGCCCTGTTCCAGCACCAGCACGTCCTGCGCGCCGTTTTCCATCACGCTGACCACCCGGCCCAGCGCTTCGCCGGCGCTTGAAACGACTTCCAGGCCGACCAGGTCGTCCCAGTAGTAGCTGCCCGGCGGGGCTTTCGGCAACGAGGCCCGGTCCACCTGGATCTCGGCGCCGAGCAGCATGGCCGCGATGTCGCGATCCTCGATCGGCGCGCCGCTGGCGTCGCTGATCTTCGCCACCAGGCCGGCTACCTGCGCCTTGCCCTCGATCAGACGGGCTTCATAAGGCTGCGCGGTGAGCAACCACCAACGCGAATAATTCAGCAGGTTTTCGGCGGGGCGGGTGTAGGAATGCAGCTTGACCCAGCCGCGAACGCCGAAAACACCAGCGATGCGGCCAAGCGTGACCCGATGGGTCACTTAGGCCGCTGTCTCCGCCACCGGAGCCGCTGCGGCAACGGCAACGCCCTTCACCAGATAGGCGACGCGCTCGGAAATCTGGGCGCCCTGGCCTTTCCAGTAATCGACGCGGCTGGTGTCGACCACCAGCTTCTGCTCGCCGCCCTTGGCATTCGGGTTGTAGTAACCCAGACGCTCGATGAACTTGCCGTCGCGCGAGGACCGGCTTTCGGTCGCCACGAGGTGATAGAACGGACGCTTCTTGGCGCCAGCGCGAGCCAGACGAATTTTTACCATGGTTTCAACTCTCGAAAATATCCGCGACTGCGTGCGCGAAAGCGTGCGATTTTAGCTGTCGTTGCACGAAAAATAAAGCCGGAAACCGGCTTTTCTGCTTTGGAGACGCCGGTTTGGCGCTGTTTCAGCCAAACGGCGCCCCGAATTGGGGCGATACCACCCTGCCCGGCCGCCGTATCGGCTTACCGCATCATCCCGGGGGGCATGCGGCCGGCAAGGCTGCGCATCAGCTTGGCCATGCCGCCGCCGGAGAGCTTTTTCATCATCTCGCGGGTCTGGTCGAACTGGCGCAACAGCTTGTTGACCTCCTGCACTTCCATGCCGGCGCCGGCGGCGATGCGGCGCTTGCGCGAAGCCTTGATCAGGTCCGGGAAACGGCGTTCCTGGACGGTCATGGAATTGATGATGGCGACGGCGCGTTTGATCTCGCGCTCGGGCTGGGCCTTCTGCAACTGCGCCTGCATCTTGGCGCCGCCGGGCAGCTTTTCCAGCAGGGATTCGACGCCGCCCATGTTCTGCATCTGCTGCATCTGTTCGCGGAAGTCACCGAGGTCGAAGCTCTTCTTCGACTTGAGCTTGCCGGCCAGCTTGGCGGCGGCTTCGGCGTCGACCTTGCGCGCCGTCTCCTCGATCAGGCCGAGCATGTCGCCCTGGCCGAGGATGCGCGCCGCGATGCGGTCCGGGTGGAACACTTCCAGCGCCGCGGACTTCTCGCCGACGCCGATGAACTTGACCGGCTTGCCGGTGACGTGGCGCACCGACAGCGCGGCGCCGCCGCGGGAGTCGCCGTCGGCCTTGGTCAGGATCACGCCGGTGAGCGGCACGGTCTCGGAGAAGACCTTGGCGGTCTTGGCCGCGTCCTGGCCGGTCATCGAGTCGACCACGAACAACGTCTCGATCGGATTCAGCGCGGCGTGCAGCGCCGCGATCTCCTTCATCATCGCTTCGTCGATGGAGGTACGGCCGGCGGTATCGACGATCAGCACGTCGAGATACTGCTTGCGGGCGTATTCCACCGCGGCGGCGGCGATGGCCAGGGGATCCTGCCCCGCCTCGCTGGGGAACCACTCGACGCCGACGCCGGCGGCGACGATCTTCAACTGTTCGATGGCGGCCGGACGGTAGACGTCGCAGGACACCACCAGCACTTTCTTCTTGTCCACCTCGCGCAGGCGCAGGGCCAGCTTGCCGGTGGTGGTGGTCTTGCCCGAACCCTGCAGGCCGCACATCAGCAGGATGGCGGGCGGCTGGGTGCGCAGATTCAGCGCTTCGGCGGTGCCGCCGAGGACCTCGGTCAGTTCCTGCTGGACGATGCGCAGCAGGGCCTGCCCCGGGGTCAGGCTTTGCGTGACTTCCTGGCCGACCGCGCGCGCCTTGACCCGCTCGACGAAATCGCGCACCACCGGCAGCGCCACGTCGGCTTCCAGCAGGGCCATGCGCAGTTCGCGCGCGGCGGTGTTGACCTGCTCCTCGGTGAGACGGCCCTGGCCGCGCAGGGCATCGAGCGTGCGGGTCAGGCGACTGCTTAGGTTTTCGAACATGG
>JAQGNS010000286.1 GCA_028291705.1 Nevskia sp. | reverse complement strand
TCCGGTATCCGCCGCGCAGGAGCAGCAGAAGGTTGAGCACGAGGGCGCCGGAGACCAGCCGCACTGTGGTGAACGACGCCGCGTCGATGGCGCCGCCGCGCAAGGCCATGCGGCAGAGCAGGGAGTTTGCGGCGAAACCGGTCAGGGCGATGACGGTCAATGCCGCGACGGCCGCCTGGTTTTCCGGTCGCGGCAAGCCAGCCGCGCGCGAGGCGGCACCGCTGGACGACATAACTCCTCCACCTCGGTTATCGAAAAAACTGCCGGTCTGTGTGCCGGATTGCATCGGGTGCTATCGACCGCAAGCGGCATGCCATCCCGGGCGCCGTAGCGGCGCGTGCCTGTCGGAACCACCGGGAATCGAAGCAATCCGTGCTTCCGGCTTGCCTGTCGCCTGCGAAGTGTAGCGTTTTTGAAACAGCAGGATCGATGAGGGTGACAACATTATCCCACCGATATTGCGCAGGGAAAACCTCAGGGAAGTCCCTGGACCCCGATCTCGCGCGATCGTGAAATTTTCCTGTTGATCTCCGGCACGTCGTGGGCTTACTTTGGCCGCCATGTTGCGGGATTCCACGATCTTGCCGCAGGCAGGACCGGCGACGCACGACACGACAAACGGAGGAAGCGGAAGATGACCAAGTTGTTCACCCTGGGTACGGCATTGTCGCTGTTGGCGTTCGGTGCACCCGCATGGGCCGAGCTGGCCTATGTGCCGAATGCCGGCTCCGGCACCGTATCGGTCATCGACACCGCCAGCGACAAGGTGGTACGGACGCTGGCCGGTGACGGCTCCCTCGGCAAGAAACTTGAAGGCGCCGTGGTCGATGCGGCGGGGAAGGTGGTGCTGGTGGTGGATGCGCCTACTGACTCGGTGGTCGCCGTCAACGCGGAAACCGGCAAGGTCATCAAGTCCATCCCGGCGGGCAAAAGCCCAGAGGGCATCGGCATCTCTGCGGACGGCAAGCTCGCCGCGGCCTGCGCGGAGGATTCCAACGAAGCGGTGCTGATCGACGTCGCCAAGTTGGAGCCGATCAAATCCATCCCCCTGCAGGGCAAGAATCCCGAGCATTGCATGTTCAGCCCGGATAGTCGTTGGCTGCTGGTCAGCAATGAGAACAGCAATGACATCGATGTGGTCGATCTGCAACAGAAGAAGTCGGTGGCGCTGATTGCGGGCGGCGGGCATCCGCGCGGCATGGCGTTCACCACGGACGGGAAATTCGTCTACATCGCCGACGAGTCTGCGGATTCGGTGCAGGTCATCGCGGTGGGCAGCTGGAAGGAAGTGAAGAAGATTCCGACCGCCTTGCGCAGCGCCGGTGTGCTGGCGCATCCGGACGGCAGCCGCATCTACATCGCCAACGGCGGCGCCGGCACGGTGTCGGTAATCGACACGCGCAGCAACGAAGTGACGGCCACCATTCCAGTGGGCAAGCGCCCCTGGAATATGGCCATTACCCGGGACGGCACCAAGCTTTATGTGGCCAACGGCCGTTCGGACAGCATTTCGGTGATCGACACCACGAAGAACACGGTGGTGCAGAACGTGGACGTGGGCAAGCTGCCGTGGGGTGTGGCCATCCGCTGAAGGGCGGATAGAGCTATCGCTCAAATAGAGCGCGGCGCAGGGACGCCGTAAACGAAAAGGAGGAGAGGACGTGAAGAAGACGATCGCTTCGTCGGTTGGCGGTTGCCTGGGATTTGCCGCGCTACTGGGTCTGTCCATGGATGTACTGGCCGACGATGACGGCCCTGCAGTGCCGAGAAACCCGGCGACGGTGCAGGAGCTGCCGGAGGTGACGGTGGTGGGGACCACGCCGCTGCCGGGATTGGGCACGCCGCTCAACCTGGTGCCCGCCAATGTGCAGACCGCCACCAGCAAGGATATCGACAAGCAGAAGACGCTGGATCTGGCCGACTACATGAACCAGAACCTCAACGGCGTCTTCATCAACGAGACCCAGGACAATCCGTTCCAGCCGGACGTGAATTTCCGCGGCTATACCGCCTCGCCGCTGCTCGGCGCGCCGGAGGGCCTGTCGGTCTACGTCGACGGTGTGCGCGTCAACGAGTCGTTCGGCGACGTGGTCAACTGGGACCTCATCCCCGAATCGGCCATCGCCAATATCACCCTGATGCCGGGCTCCAATCCGCTGTTCGGCCTCAATACGCTCGGCGGAGCGCTGTCGGTGCAGACCAAGAGCGGCGCGCAGTATCCGGGGACCTCGATCAGCGCCTACGGCGGCTCCTTCGGCCGGCGCGATGCCCAGTTCGAAACCGGCGGCAGCAAGGGCAACTTCGACTACTTCCTCACCGGCAACTGGTTCGACGAGGACGGCTGGCGTCCTTCCTCGCCGTCCCATGTACGGCAGCTGTTCGGCAAGGTTGGTTGGCAGAACGAGACCACCGACGTCGACCTCAGCTATGCCTATGCGGACACCAACCTCACCGGCAACGGCCTGACGCCGGAGGACATGATCGCATCGCTCGGCCGCAAGGCGGTGTTCACGGTGCCGGACAACACCAAGAACCATCTCAACTTCTTCAATGCCCGCGCCAGCCATTTCCTGCGCAACGACCTGTTGCTGGCCGGCAACGTCTACTTCCGCCAGTTGGGAACGCGCACCTTCAACGGCGACGTCAACGACGACTATTCGGATGACTATGGCGATTCCGTCGCTCCTGGTGGTGATTGCGCCGGGACGCCGGATCCGGATGCCTGCGCCGCCGCCGAGTTCGCCGACGAGACTGGGGTCAATCACCGTACAGCAGTGAATCAACGCACCTACGGCGGCACCGTGCAGCTCACCTATTCCGGGGACATCTTCGCCCGCAAGAACCAGCTCAGCGTCGGCGCCACCTACGACAGGGGACGCAGCGATTTCACCCAGACCGAACAGGACGCCACCATTACGCCCTCGCGCAGCACCATCGCCGACGGCGATGTGGAAGAGGACGTGAGCCTGTACGGCACCAACCGCAACTACGGCGTGTTCGCCACCGACACGTTTTCCCTGAACCAGCTGATTCATTTTACGGCTTCGGCGCGTTACAACGACACCCGCGTGGTGCTGGAAGACCGGCTAGGCACGGATCTCAATGGCGATCACGGCTTCCGCCGCATCAACCCCTCCTTTGGCATTAACCTGACGCCGGACAAGGATCTGACGGTGTATCTGGACTACAACGAGGGCAGCCGTGCGCCGACCGCCATCGAGCTGGGTTGCGCCGACCCGACCCAGCCCTGCAAGCTGCCCAACGCCTTCGCCGCCGATCCCGCGCTGAAACAGGTGGTGGCCAAGACCTGGGAATTCGGTGCCCGCGGCCAGGTGTTCGGCAAACTACTGGGCTGGAGCGCGGCGATGTACCACACCTCGAACAACAACGACATCCAGTTCATCAGTTCCGAGCTGTCGGGCGCCGGCTTTTTCGACAATGTCGGCACAACCCGCCGCCAGGGTGTGGAGTTGGGACTTTCCGGCGAGGTGGCCAAGCGCTTCCACTGGCACGCCGGCTACAGCTTCATCGACGCGACCTACCGCACGCCACTGAGCCTGATCTCGGAAAACAACAGCACGGCCGACGACAACGGCTTCATCAACGTGACGCCGGGTGACCGCCTGCCGCTGGTGCCGCGACATACCGGCAAGCTCGAAGCGGACTACGACATCACGGCGCAGTGGAACGTGGGCGCCAACCTGATTGCGTCATCCGGGCAATTCGTGCGCGGCAACGAGAACAACCTGCACCAGCAGGGCGTCAACGACGATGGCGAGAACTTCGAACATTCCGGACGGATCGGCGGCTATGCGGTGCTGAACCTGAATAGCAGCTACCGCTTTGCCCGCCACTGGGAGATATTCGGGCGCATCAACAACATCTTCGACCGGGATTACGCGACAGCAGGTCAGCTTACCTCCAATCCCTTCGACAGCAGCGGGCATTTCGTCACCAATCCGGCCAACTGGCCCAATGTGACGGCGATCTCGCCATCGATGCCGCGCGCCTACTGGGCTGGCATGCGCCTGTCGTTCGACTGATTGGTGAAGCCGTCGGGAATGGGGCAGGGGCCTTCGTGAGTTTTTCCCACCCCGGCTCGGGAAGGATTCGCTGGTGGGGGACAAGCTTCCCGGGTCAGTATGCTGTCGCAGCACTCCTTCCTGGGCCGGGGTCAAACCCGGCCTTTTCTTTGGTCGTCGCCATGCCACTTGTCATGGTTGTTGCGCGCCGGCGCAATAGAACGCACGATTCCCGGATGGACCTGTCACCGAGTCGTGCATGAGCCAGTCGATGCCGCATTTCCAGAATAGCCCGGAGGCCCCGGCGCGTGCCGTGACGGCGATTGCTGTTGCGGAGGCCAGGCGCCCGGTCGGCACCAATCTGAAGCTGCGCCTGAGCCTGCTGATCACCGTGCTCATCGCCATGATGACCGTCGCCGGCGGCGACTACGTGGTGCAGAAGGCCCGGCAGGACATCCGCATGGAAGTCCGCTCCACCATGAGCCTCACCGGCCATTTCCTCGACGCGCAGCTGGCCGTCCTGCACGACCACTGGCGTGGGCAGGGCTATGCCATTCCGCTGTTCCAGCTGCGGGAATTGCACGACGTACGCCACCTGGAAGTGAATTTCTACGACAGCCGCGGCAGGCTGATCGACTCCAATGAGGAAGGCGGCGAACGCCAGCCGGAGGCGCCGGGCTGGTTCGTCTGGCTGGTGCGCGCCTACTCGCCGCCGATGGAGCCCAACCGGCGCAGCGTGACCTTCGAGGGTGCGCCGGTGGGCGAACTGGTGATCCAGCCGGATCCGACCTACGAGATCGACGAGATCTGGGCCACTTCACGGGGCTTGCTGCTGCTGCTGTCGCTGTTCTTCGTGCTGGTCAACGGCCTGGTGTGGTGGGCGGTATCGCATGCCATGCGTCCGGTGGAATACATCCTTGGGGCGCTTGGTGAGATCGGGCAGGGCAATCTCGGCACCCGCCTGCCGGCATTCGGCCTGCCCGAGATGTCGCGCATCAGCGTCGGCTTCAACCACATGGCGGAGACGCTGGAGCGCAGCGTGGCGGAGAACCGCTCGCTGACGCGCCGCCTGATGCAGATGCAGGAAGAGGAACGCAAGAACCTCGCGCGCGAATTGCACGACGAGATCGGGCAGTGCGTCACCGCCATCCATGCCGATGCGGTGGCGATCCGCAACCGCGGCGGCGCTCCGGTGCGCGAAAGCGCCGAGGCGATCGTCGAAGCCATCGGCCGCATCAAGGATATGGTGCGCAGCATCCTGCAACGCCTGCGGCCTGCCGCCCTCGAAGGCCTGGGATTGGGCGCCGCCCTGCGCGAGCTGACCGGCGGTTTCCGCCAGAGGAATCCGCAACTGTCCTGCACCCTGCGCCTGTCGGACGAGGCCGTGGACCTGCAAGGTGAAATGGGCATCACCCTATACCGCGTGGTGCAGGAATGCCTGACCAATATCTCACGCCATGCCGGTGCCAGTACTGTCGAGATCGTGCTATCGCGGCTGCAGGCGGGGCCGAATGGGGTGGATCGGCTGGAGCTATCGATCCGCGATGACGGCCGGGGCTTCGACGAGAAGGCCGGCCGCGGCGGGTTCGGCCTGCTGGGCATGCGCGAGCGGGTCCGGGCGCTCGGTGGAACCTGCATCATCGACGGATCGAGTGGCAGGGGCACCAGCGTAACGGTGCGCCTGCCCTGGTCGGCACGCGCCGGGGATGCCGCATGAGCGAGGCACCGATCAGGCTGATGCTGGTGGATGACCACGCCATCGTGCGTTCCGGGTTCCGCCGGTTGCTGGAGCAGGAGCCGAACCTGCAGATCGTGGCCGAAGCTGAAAGCGGTGAGCAGGCCTATGCGCTCTACGTGAAGGAAATGCCGGACGTGGTGGTGCTGGACCTGTCCATGCCCGGCATGAGCGGCTTCGAGATCATCCGGCGCATCATCGCGCGCGAGCCGGCGGCGCGCATCCTGGTGTTCAGCATGCATGAGGATGCGGCGCTGACCGAACGGGCCATCCAGCTCGGCGCACGCGGCTATGTCACCAAGAGCAATGCGCCCGAGGTGCTGGCCCGGGCGGTGGTGGAGGTGGCATCCGGCAGGCTGTTCCTCAGCACCGACGTGGCCCAGGCCATCGCCGCTTCCAAGCTGGCGGGCGAGGACAATCCGCTGAAGATCCTGACGGCGCGCGAATTCGAAATCTTCCGCCTGCTGGTGACGGGACGCAGCGCCACCGATATCGCCGGGATTCTCAATCTCAGCGCCAAGACGGTGGCCAACTACCACACCCTGATCAAGCAGAAGCTGCGGGTGACCGGCGATGTCGAGCTGGTGCTGTTGGCGCTGCGTCATAACCTGCTCTGATCGCGGGATTGCGGCAGCTCCCGCTTTCCCCCCTGCCTTGCCTCCAATGCCGTTTCCACAATGGTCGCGGCTTCCCCGCCGACCTGTAGCGTTTTTGTTACAGCCTGTGGAGCTCATGTCGCGTTTATGTCAAAAACGCCTCATGTATATCTGTCGCAATAACTCAAGTCGTTGTTAAATAACACTTATTTAGGCTGTAAATAGTCTGTTTTTATTGGCATATCGCTTGCCTTTTCGGGTATGGGCGCGGGCATCACGCGCTCCGCGGACTACAAGTCCGCGAATAGCTTCATTGATAAATAAACCCAGGAAGGAGGAGCCGATGAACAAAACCCTTAGAAAGCTGTATCCACTTGCGCCGCTCGCGGCCGGACTTTGCACTTTATTCACCGCCATGCCGGCGGCGGCGATTGATTTTCAGACGGCCGACAATCAATGGACTTTTTCGGTCGATGGCAACATCAATGTCCACTACATCTTCTCGAGCTGTGAAGGTTCGGACAGCACCAAGGCCGTCGCCGGCGGCCTGGCCTGTACCGGCAGCGCCACCGGTAGCAGCGTGTCCAACGTGGGCAACGGCCTGTTGCCAGCGGCGCTGACCTTCGGCGTCGCCACGAAACAGGAAGGCTTCGATATCGCGGCGCACTTCGGCTTGTATCCGGGCATCGCCACCAACGACGGCGGCAGTCCGAACAACCAGCAGGGCACTTCGAACGGATCGTCCAATACCGCCCTGGGCACCACTGGACTGGATGTACGCCAGGTCTACATGACGTTCGGCAACAAGGACATGGGTACCTTCCTGCTGGGCCGCAACTTCGGCCTGTTCGGCTTCGACGCCATCATCAACGATATGACCTTGCCGGGTGTTGGCGTTGCCGGCAGCATGTCGGGCATCTCGCCGGCGAATACCTCGCTGGGTTCGATCGGCCTGGGCTACATCTATGTCGATACGCTGGCGCAGATGGACTACACCACGCCGGACTTTGCCGGCTTCAAGGGCACCATCGGCATCTTCGATCCGATCAACGCCGCCGGCAATACCGACGCGGCCCAGCCGAAGAAGGCTCCGGGCCTCCACGGCAAGCTGAGTTACGACTACGCCATGAACTCGGATACCAAGTTCTATGGGTCCGCGGCCTTCATCAACCAGAAGCAGAACTACATCAGCGCCACTACTGGCAATCCGTACGGATACAACGGCTTCGGCTTCGACCTGTTCGGCAAGGTGGACTGGAGAGCCCTGGAAGCGTTCGCCTACTACTACCACGGCTCCGGCCTCGGTACGACCGGCTTCTTCGTCCTCTCCGCCGATGCCAACGGCGACAAGCGTTCCTCCGACGGCTACCTGCTGCAGGTGACTTACAAGGTAGTGGAAAAGCTCAAGCTCGGCGTCAACTACGGCGTCAGCCGGCTCGACTACGCCAATAACACCGACCAGGCGGCCAATCCGACCCTGGTCGAGTCCAACAGCAAGGTTACCGGCGGCGCCTATTACTCATTGACCAAAAACCTGATGCTGCTGGGTGAAGTCAGCGACGTCCGGGCGAAGTCGCACGCCGACGACAGCAACCGGAGCCTGAACGTCAACGTCGGCGCCTATCTCGCGTTCTGAGGCGGTTCCCCGTGGACTGAATACTCCCGGCGGTCACGGGGATTCTTGGACTTGCCGGCGCTTCGCGCGCCGGCATTTTTTTGCGTGAAAACTACAAGTGCGGTTGTGCGCTACTCGGGATGCAGCCAGCGCGCCGCCAGCGGCGGCACCAGCAACAGGCTGACCAGGGTGGAAGATACCAGGCCGCCGAGAATCACTACGGCCATCGGCCCTTCGATCTCGTGACCGGGTTGGCGCAACTGTACCGCGACCGGCAGCAGTGCCAAGCCGGTCAGCAGGGCGGTGAGCAGCACCGGCGTAAGCCGTTCCTCGGCGCCGCGCAAGGCGGTCTGCAGGCCCCAGGTACAGCCTTCGACGCGTACCAGGTGGTCGTAGTGGGACACCAATAGGATGGTATTGCGCGCCGCCATACCGAACAGGGCGACGAAGCCGACCATGGCGCCCAGCGACAAGGTGCCCCCGGTGAGCGCGACGGCGGCGACGCCGCCGATCAGGGTGCTGGGCAGCGCCGTCAGCACCAGCAGGACATGACGCGCGTGGCCGAAGGCCAGCGCCAGCAGCAGCACGATCAGCATCAGGGCGGCGCCCGAGTGCAGCAGCAGTTCACGCGCGGCGCCTGCCTGGGCCTCGGCGGCGCCGCCGAAACGCAGATAGACATCGGACGGCAATTTGACCTTCGCTTCGATCGCCTTGCGAGCGGCTGCGGCATAGCCCTTCTGGTCTGTGGTTTGCGGATTGGCCACCACCACCTGGCGACGCAGGCCATCCTCGTGATCAATCACACTGCGCGCCGAGATCATCTGCAGATCGGCCACGGCCGACAGCGGCACCAGGGCGCCATCACGGCCGCGCAGCAGGAGCGCACCGACTGCCTGCGGCGTTGCATCGGCCTGGGCGATGCGCACCGTCACCGGCACGCTGCGATCGGCCTGGTTGAGTTGGGCGACCACGGTGCCGTGGTAAGCGGCATTGACCGTTTGCAGCACGTCGGCGGCCTGCAAGCCGTACAGGCCAAGTTGCGGCGGTTTCAGTTCCAGGCGCAATTCAGGCTGGCGCGGCGGGACCTTGAGGCGCACGGTGCCGCTGTTCGGCAGGCCCTGCAATACCTCGGCGATTTCGGACGCGACGCGGTCGTCGCCATCCAGGTCCGAACCGAAGACGCTGACGAAGAACGGCGCAGATTCGCCGGACAGGGTTTCACCGATGCGCTCCACCAGCACCGAGTAGATCTCCACCAACTGGTTCGGGAAGTCGTCGAAGGTATGGCGGATGCGCTCCTCGATCTGCGTCGCGGTATAGCCTTGCGCCGGATCGATCTGCACTTCGAATTCGCTCTTGTTCGGCGCATCCGGATCCTGGCCATTCTCGGAGCGGCCGATCTGTTCGGCCACGCTCTTCACGCCCGGAATGGCTGACAAGCGCTCGGCGATGCGGGCGCCGACGCGCGCGGTTTCGGTAAGCGAGATGCCGGGACGCAGAGAAGCATGGGCGATCAGGTAGTCCTCGCGGAAGTCCGGCAGCAGGCGGGCGCCGAGCAGGGGCAGCAGCACCATGCCGGCCAGGCCGCTGGCCAGCAGCAAGGCCAGCACCAGCCGCGGATGGCCATGCAGGCTGCCGATGGCGCGCTGCTGCGCACGCTTGCAGCGTTGCAGGAAGGGCGCTTCCTGGTGCGGCGTGTGCCGGCTCATGACAAGAGCGCACAGCGCCGGCGTGGCGCTCATCGCCACCAGCAGGGAGATGCCGACCGCCAGCAGGAAGGCGATCGACAGCGGGCGGAAGAAAGAGCCCTGCAAGCCCGACAGCATCAGGATCGGCAGGAATGCCACCGCCACGGCGACGGTGGCGTAGAACACCGGCTGCCGCACTTCCAGCGAAGCGCTGACGAACAGGCTGCGGATGTCCACGTTCCCCACTGCGCCGCGCCGGCGGCGGGTGATGTTTTCCACGTCGATCACCGCATCGTCGACCACCACGCCCAGCGCCACCACCAAGCCGCCGAGGGTCATGGTGTTGAGCGAGATGCCGCAACTGGTGAGGATCCACACGGTGGCGAGCAGCGACAGCGGGATGGAACTGAACGAGACCAGGGCGCCGCGCCAGTCACGCAGCGCCACCAGCAACAGCGCCACCACCAGCACGGCGCCGATCAACAGGGAATTGCGCAACTTGGCGATGGCGCTTTCGATGAAGCTCGCCGGCCGCAGCAGCGCCGGATGGTATTGCACACCGTGCTGCGCCAGGGCCGGCGCCAGGGCGTCGAGCCGCTGTTCCAGGGCGCGGGTCACTTCCAGTGTGTTGGCGCCGTACTGGGTCGAGGTTTCCACCAGGATGCCGGGACGACCGCCGATCATGGCGTCGCCGAAGCGCGGCTCGCCGCCGTCGCTGATGGCGGCGACATCGCCCAGGCGCAGCGGCAGGCCGTTGCGCGTTGTCACCACCGCCTGCGCCAACGCCTCGGGAGTGGCGCCGGCAGGTTGCGCCTGCAACACGATGCGCTGGGTCGGCGTCTCCACGTAGCCGCCGCCGATCAGCTCGGTGCCGCGTTGCGCCGCGCTGCGCACGTCATCGAGCGTGAGACCGGCGGCGGACAGCTTGAACGGATCGACCAGGACCTGGCGCTCGCGCGATTCGCCGCCGAACAACTGCGCCTGCGCCACCCCTGGCACCGCCAGGATCTGCGGTTTCAGCGTCCAACGCACCAGGTCGCGCAACTCGATCGGTGACAGCGTGTCGCTGGTGAAGCCGAAGTGCACCAGGTATTCCATCGAGGAACTGAGTGGCGACAGCAGCGGCGCGCCGACGCCCGATGGCAGCAATCCGCTGGATTCGGCCAGGCGCTCGGTAACCAGCTGGCGCTGGCGGTAGGGATCGCCGCCGCGGCTGAACACCACCTGGATCGCGGAGAGGCCTTGGCTGGAACTGGAGCGCACCGCCTCGACATTGGCGGTGCCGGCCAGAAGGCCTTCCAGCGGCCGCGTCACCAGGGCTTCGACCTGGGCCGCGTCAAGGCCTGGCGCTTCGGCTTGCACCAGCACATGCGGCGGGGCGAAGTCGGGGAAGACGTCGAAACGCGCATTGAGCAGCGCGGCGGCGCCGAGCACCGCCACCAGCACCGACAGGGCGGTAATGATGCGCGGGTGGGCGAGGGAAGCGCGGACGATGGTGGCTAGCATGGCTGGTACCCGACGCGCTTCTTTCGAAGAAGAAGCCTAGTCATGGTCTTCCTCTTCCGCCGAGAAGCTGCCCAGTCCCTGCAGCGACCACAACACGCCGGCGCCGTGCGTCACGATCAGGTCGTCATCGTCGAGCCCGGTGACCAGCCAGGCATCGCCGGATGGCTGCAACAGCTTCACCATCACCGGTGCGTATTGCAGCTTGCCGTCAGCGCTCTTGTCGTGGAGCTGGCGATAGATGTAAGCGCCCTGATCGCCGTACAGCAGGGCGCCCTTGGGCACGAGGACACCGCTGCCCGGCGCGCCGAGCAAGGTCACCGGCAGGCGCGCGCCGGGACCAAGTCCGGCCGGCGCGTGGTCGACCTGCAACAGCAGGCCGACACTCTGCAGATCCGTTGCACCGCGCTGAAGCAGGCCCAGCACTCGCGCCGGAACCTGAATGCCGTCGACATCCAGTGTTGCCGACTTGGGAACGACGCCGAGACTGACGTGGCCAGGCAGGTCGGCGCGCACCAGCAAGGTCTGGCCGGCGCCCAGCGCATCGATCAGATTCTGACGCTGGCCTTGGGAAAGTTTCGCTAATGGTCCCCATTGCAAGACGAAAGTCGATGCGGCGGACTGCGCCAGGCTCTGCGCCTCGATTTGCGCCGCCTGTGCCCCCTGAAAGGCCTTGAGCGAGACATCGGTGTTGCCGCTGTAGAGCTTTTCCATGCGCTGCGCTTCGGCGCTTGCGGCGCGTGCCGCGGCGCGGCTGCTTTCCGCCCGACCGGCGTCGGTGATCAAGGTCACGGGATCGAGCACCTGGCCATAGGCTTCGATCCGGGGCGCGACACTGGCCTTCACCGGATGGGCCAGGATGACGCCGACCGCTTCCTGCTGCTCCGGGCTGAGCGCCGGCGTGGTGCTGCCGGCCGGTGCGGGCTGGTCGTCGTCATCGTCGGCGGACACGGCGGCAGGGGCGATCAGCCAC
>JAQGNS010000284.1 GCA_028291705.1 Nevskia sp. | reverse complement strand
CCACCGGATCAGCCTCGCCCGGCTGCGGCGCTTTCAAGCCGCCGGCCATCATTTCCTTGAGGTCGCCGCCGGCGCAGAAGTGGCCGCCGGCGCCGCGCATGACGATGGCGCGCACGTCCTTCGCTTCACGCACGGCGTCGAACACCGCGTTGATCTCCTCGACCATGCCGCGATTCATCGCGTTGCGGGATTCGGGGCGGTTGAGGGTGAGGTGCAGGATGCCGCCGTCGAGGGACAGCAGGAGGTTCTTCGTTTCGGGCAGGTTCATGGCTGCCCCTCAGCCAGCCTTCTTCTTGCCGCCATACCCCAGCCGCTTCGAAATGATCCCCAGCATCACCTCATCCGCGCCGCCGCCGATGGAATGCAGGCGCAGGTCGCGATAGAACTGGGCCACCGAGCTTTCCCACATATAGCCCTGGCCGCCCCAGAATTGCAGGCAGGCGTCGGTGACTTCGCGGCCGAGACGGCCGCTCTTGAGCTTGGCCATCGAAGCGAGCAGTGCGGCGTCACGGCCGGCAACCAGTTCGGTGGTGGCGCGGTAGGTGAGCGCGCGCAGCGCTTCGACTTCGGTTTTCAGCTCGGACAGGCGGAACTGCACATACTGGTTGTCGAGGATGGACTGGCCGAAGGCCTGGCGCTGCCGGGTGTAGGCGGCGGTGTCGTCGATGACGCGCTCCATCGCGGCGATGATACTGGCGGAGAGGAACAGGCGCTCTTCCTGGAACTGCTGCATCTGGTAGGTGAAGCCCTTGCCCTCCTGGCCGATCAGGTTGCGCGCCGGCACCCGCACTTCGTCGAGGAAGATCATGGCCGTGTCGCTGGAGCGCTGACCCAGCTTGTCCAGCTTCTGCTTGCGCTCGACGCCCTTGGCGTCGAGCGGCACCACGATCAGGCTCTTGTTGCCGTGGCGGTCGCCCTCGCCGCTGTTGACCAGCATGCAGGCCCAGTCGGCCTGGGTGCCGTTGGTGATCCACAGCTTGGAGCCGGAGATGACATATTCCTCGCCGACCTTGCGGGCGGTAGTCTTGATGCCGGCCACGTCGGAGCCGGCGCCGGGCTCGCTCACCGCGATGGCCGCCACCATCTCGCCCGCCACGGCCGGCTTGAGGAAGTTTTCCTTCAGGTAATCGGAGCCGAAGCGCGCCAGCGCGGGTGTCGCCATGTCGGTCTGCACGCCGATGGCCATGGGGATGCCGCCGCAGGTGCAGAAGCCCAGAGCTTCGGCGAACGCGACCTGGTAGGAGTAGTCCAGGCCCAGGCCGCCGACAGCGTCCGGCTTGCTGATGCCGAGCAGGCCCAGATCGCCCATCTTCTTCAGCACTTCATGGGCGGGCCAGGAACCGGCCTTCTCCCATTCGAGTACGTGCGGGTTGATTTCGGTTTCGACGAACTTCTTCGTCGTGTCGTAGATCTGCTGATGTTCGTGAGTGAATTGCATGTCTGGATGCTCCGGAAACTAGAGGCGCGCAACGCCGAAGGAATTCGGAAACACCTTGCGGGTGCGGCCTTCCTCGCAGATGGAGAGCGTGTAGCCCAGCACCTTGCGCGTGTCGCGCGGGTCGATCAGGCCATCGTCGAACAGGCGCGCGCTGGCGGCGAATGAATTCGACTCGCGGTCGAACTGGTTGATGATGTTCTGGCGGATCGAGGCGAGCATCTTCTCGTCGGTCTCGCTCAGCGTCTTGCCTTCCTTGTGCCACTTGTCGCGGGTGATGATGTCCATCACCCCGGCCGCCTGCTCGCCGCCCATCACCGAGGTGCGGGAATTGGGCCAGGCGAAGATGAAGTCTGGACCGAAGCCGCGGCCGCACATGCCGTAGTTGCCGGCGCCGAAGGAGCCGCCCATGACGATGGTGATCTGCGGCACGGTGGCGTTGGCCACGGCCTGGATCATCTTGCTGCCGTGCTTGACGATGCCGCCCTGCTCGCTCTCGGTGCCCACCATGTAGCCGGTGGTGTTCATCAGGTAGACGATGGGAATATCGGCCTGGCAGCAGAGCTGGATGAACTGCCCGGCCTTGGTGGCGCCACGGACGGTGATGGGGCCGTTGTTGCTGATGATGCCAACCTGGTGGCCGTGGATCACGGCGCGGCCGCAGATGGTCTGCTGGTCGTACTCATTCTTGAACTCGAGGAATTCGCTGCCGTCGACCAAGCGCGCGATCACCTCGCGGCAGTCGTACGGGCGGCGGTAGTCGGCTGGCACCACGCCGCACAGTTCCTCGACGTCATACAGCGGCGCGCGCACTTCGCGCAACTGCGGCTGCGGGCGATTGCGGTTCCAGTCGATGTTGCGCACGATGTCGCGGGCGATGCGGATGCCGTCGGCATCGTTCTCGGCCAAAAACTCACCGGTACCGGCGATCTGCGTGTGCATTTCGGCGCCACCCAGGTCTTCGTCCTTGGCGATCTCGCCGGTGGCGGCCTTGAGCAGCGGCGGCCCGGCCAGGAACACCTTGGCGTTCTTGCGGATCATCACCACGTAGTCGGACAGGCCCGGCATGTAGGCGCCGCCGGCGGTGGAGGAACCGTGCACCACGGTGACCTGCGGCAGGCCCATGGCCGAGGCGCGGGCCTGGTTGGCGAAGGTCTTGCCGCCGGGGATGAACAGCTCGGCCTGGTACAGCAGGTTGGCGCCGCCGGACTCGATCATCGACACCGCCGGCAGCTTCTGCTCCATGCACATCTCCTGGATGCGCAGGGTCTTCTGCACGCCCCAGGGGGTCATGGTGCCGCCCTTGATGGCGAAGTTGCTGGCGGTGACCATGCAGCGGGTGCCGGAGACGTAGCCGATACCCATGATGGTGTTGCCGCCGGCGAGCGAGCCGTCCTTGTCGTCGTGCATCTTGTAGCCGCACAGGGTCTGCAGCTCCAGCCAGGGACTGCCGCGGTCCAGCATCAGGTGCACACGCTCGCGCGGCAGCATCTGGCCACGCTTGTGGAAGCGCTCGCGCTTGCTCTCCTCCTCCGCCGCGCCCTTGGCTTCGATCGCGCGGAATTCGGCGATCCGGGCCAGCATCTCCTCGCGGTTCTGCTTGAACTGGGGACTGTTGGTATCGACCTTTGATTCGATAATCGGCATTTCCGACATCTCGCCTTGTATCCGGGAATAGCCTATTTTTACCAGTATTTCAGGCGTATTTCACGGAAAATATTGATTACCCCGTGGCTGCATCTTCAGGGGTTGGGGAAAGCACGCCGCAGCGGCCACTCCAGGCCGGCGCGGCGGCGGCAAGGCATTCTAGTCCCGCCTCACAATCCTTGTGAAATAGACAGATGCGGGACTGCGATCAAAATTTTTCCAGCACCTTGGGCTTCACCGCGCGATGGAAGCCCTCGTAGGGCTTTGAATTCTTGCCGCCCTGCAGCGGGAACAGCTTGGTATTGCGCGAAGCGCCGCCGTCGATGGCGATGCAGATGCCGGTGACGAAACCGGCCGCCGGGGTCAGCAGGAACACGATCGGCGCCGAGATTTCGGCTTCTTCGGCGAGGCGCTGCAACGGTACTTCGCCGCGCAGCTTGGGAATGAATTCCTTCTGGAAGCTCTCGTCGTAGTTGTCGAGGCCGCTGGAAGCGACCCAGCCAGGCGCCACGGCGTTGACGCGCACCCCGGCGTGGGCCCACTCCACGGCGGCGGTCTCGGTGAAGTTGAGCATGCCGGCACGCGCCGCGCCGGAGTGCCCCATGCCCGGCATGCCGCCCCACATATCGGCCAGCATGTTGACGATGGATCCGCCGGTCTTGCGCATGGACTGGTTGAACACTTCGCGCGCCATCAGGAAGCCGCCGGTGAGGTTGTTGGCGACGACCGCTTCCCAACCCTTCTTGCTGATCGCCATCAGCGGCGCCGGGAACTGGCCGCCGGCATTGTTGACCAGGCCGTGGATGACGCCACGCTCGGCGACGATGGCCTTCACCGCCTGCTTCACGGCATCTTCATCGCGGATGTCGAACGCCTGCAAAGAGCACTCGCCGCCGTCCTCGCGGATTTCGGCGGCGACCGCTTCCAGCTTTTCCATCTTGCGGCCGACCAGCACCACGTGGGCGCCCAGCGCGGCCAGTTCGTGCGCGGTGCAGCGGCCGATGCCGGAGCCACCGCCGGTGACGACGATGTTCTGGCCGGCGAACAGGCCTGGATGGAACACGGAACGGTAATGCATCTTTTTGCTCTCCCAAATAAACAAGGCCGGTTTCCCGGCCCTGTCCTACCACCTTTTGATAATCCAAGCGATCAAAGCTTCGCCGTCATTTCCGGCACTGCCGTAAACAGATCGGCAACCAGTCCGAAGTCCGCCACTTCGAAGATCGGTGCCTCGGCATCCTTGTTGATGGCGACGATGGTGCGCGCATCCTTGATGCCGGCCAGATGCTGGATGGCGCCGGAGATGCCGATGGCGAAGTACAGTTCCGGGGCGATGATCTTGCCGGTCTGGCCGACCTGCATGTCGTTGGGCACGTAGCCGGAGTCGACCGCGG
>JAQGNS010000255.1 GCA_028291705.1 Nevskia sp. | reverse complement strand
GAATTTCACCCTCCAAATGTTTTGGGCAAAATCGCCTGGCCAGATTGAGCCATTCCTTAAGCCTTTAACCCTTACTTTCCCAACGGCCGAGGAAGCAAGCCGGGTGTTCGGCCAAGTGACCAATCATCCGAAAATCCCCGTCCATTCACTGACGCTTGTGTCCGAGGATGGCACTACTGCGGAAAGGTGGTTCCAGATTGACGGCGCTTGGAGGCGGAAAGACGCTTAGTGCTCGCTCGCTTTTGAGGTTCTTTAACAGCCCCTTTATTGACGGCGTCTGTCACTGTTATTAACTTGCCCGTGTGAATCGGTGACATGGACTGCAACACGCAGAGAAAGGGGCAGAAATCTTGCGCTTCTCGGAAATCCTTCTGCACAACATCTGCACAGATGAAAAATAGTAAAAATAATTATTATAATTCAAATAGTTACCGATGCTTCATTCTCTCGCCGGAATGACGGTGATTATTGTTGGAGAGTGACGGCCCTAAATCCCCATCACGATGCCCCGCTCCGCCAACTTCTCCTTGATCTGCGGCAACGCCGCCTGCGCCGCACGCTCACCGGCCAGGATGGCATGCATGCGATCATCGAAATCGGTGGAGCCGATGGCGCCGAGGTCCGGGGTGATGACGACGTCGGCCTGGGCCGCCTCGTTCTCACGCAGGCCCTTGCCCATGATGTCGATGGCCCGATGCATCACCGCCAGCCGGCTGTCGGCATCGCCCTGCGGCGGGGTGGAGACATCCACCGCGATGACGATGTCGGCGCCCATGGCGCGCGCCTCGCGGATCGGCACCGGGCTGCGCAGGCCGCCGTCGACGTAATCCTCGCCGCGAATCTTCATCGGTTCGAACACGCCGGGTACGGCGGAGGAAGCGCGCACCACCTCGCCGACGTCGCCACGATCAAGGAGCACGGCCTCGCCGGTGCGCAGTTTCACCGCCACGCAGGCGAAACGCCGCTTGAGCTTTTCCATCGGCGCCTGCTTCACGGCCTGGTCGATGAAGGCCAGCAGAGCGTCGCCCTTGATCACGCCGCGGCCGAACATGGTCCAGTCGGTGACCACGGCGCGATCCAGGTCGAACGACATCTGCTGCAGGTCGAAGCCGCTGTAGCCGGCCGAATAGAGGGCGCCGGCGACGCAGCCGGCGCTGGTGCCGACCACAATGTCCGGCACGATGCCGTGGCTTTCCAGCACCTTGATCACGCCGACATGAGCGAAGCCGCGCGCGGCGCCGCCGCCTAGGGCCAGGGCGATCTTCGGCAGCGGAACTGGCGCGGGCGCGGCGGTGACGACCAGGGCGGATTCCTGTGCCGGCGGCGTGGTGCCGCAGGCGGCCAGCAGGCAGCAGGTCAGGAAAGCGATGGCGACTTTGGTCACAGTGATTCCCTTGGGCTTGTTCTGAAAACGGGGTGCAGGCGCGCATTATGACGAACGGCTTTGCCGGGGAAGTGGCCGATTTGTGCAAAAGTTGTGACGGCGGCGCAACAGGAGCCGCGAGGAGACGGCTACGGAACCGGTCCCGGTACGCCGGACGGCGACGATCCCTACGCGATTTCCGGGGCCGGAAAAAATTTACAAGACGGCCGGGAGCGCATGCCACACTATCGCGGCAAAGCCTTCACCGGAGCCCGCGATGACTGCCGCCAACACCCGCACCACCATCATCCCCGCCCTGCGCTACCGCAAGGCGCCCGAAGCGATCGAATGGCTGTGCCGGGCCTTCGGCTTCGAGAAGCACCTGGTGGTGCCGAACGAGACCGGCGGCATCGCCCATGCCCAGCTCAGCCATGGCAACGGCATGATCATGCTCAGCTCGACCGAAAACCAGTCGGCGTTCGGCCGGCTCATCGTGCAGCCGGATGAGATCGGCAACCGGGAAACGCAATGCTGCTGCCTGATCGTCTCCGACCCGGACGCGCACTACGCCCGTGCCAAGGCGGCCGGCGCCACCGTCATCATGGAAATCCAGGACAACGACTACGGCGGCCGGGGCTATGCCTGCCGCGATCCGGAAGGGCACCACTGGTGGGTCGGCAGTTACGATCCCTGGGCCTGAGCTAGGTTCGGGCTATTACTTCGCGGCGCTCCAGCGCAACTGCCGCTCCTTCAGCGCCAGGTACAGGGCCATGGCGAAGGCAAAGCTGGTCAGGGCGCTCATCGGGAACCAGATCCAGTTCCACTTCATGCCGCTGCGGCGGCCGTCGGCGAAGGTCCACAGCGGAAACAGCACGACATTGGCGAAAAGAAGGTCCTGGCCGCCGGAGGCTGAAGCCGGATTGACGAACAGCAATTTGGTCCAGTTGGACCAGGTGGCCTCGCTGCCGTAGGTGCGCATGTACTGGAAGTTGAAATACCAGCCGACCAGCAGGGCCGCCAGCGCGGTGAGGTAGTACACCGTTTCCAGTGCCGCGACGCCGCCGCCCTTGGCCGTGAACAGGTGACGGTTGGGATAGATGGTCAATACGATCGACAGCAAGCCGATGCAGACGTAGAAGATTTCGTTGGATGACATGGCGTCTCCTCCCCTGATTTATGAACGCCATGCCAGCTTATAGCTCGTCACTTCGGCGCATTTCACCCGTTCGGGTTAGTTGGCCTTTGCCTGGTGAAACACAAAGAGGCATTCAGATCGGCCAGGGCAGCATCCCCTGATCCCGCTTGTCCAGCGCACCGAAAGACAAGGCACGACTTAGCGGCAACCATTGCATTGGGCCGCCCGTGAAGGGATCGGCGTAATCCGGTCCCGCACTACGAACAACTGCTTCGACCTGATCGTCCGCGACCTTGTTCTGATGCAGTTGCAATTGCAGATCGAGCAACCGCTGGAACCCCTGAAGATCACACATCCGCCCTGTATAGTTGTGCAGGACGGATGTACTCTGGTCGACAATGATCTTGCCGGTGGGATTGCGGACCGCCAGCCAGGTCATATCCACTTTCTTCTCACCTGCTGCCTTGTCCATGGCATAGCGATCGCAGGCATGGCCGTCAAATTCGATCTGCTTACTTATTTCTCCGTATACGAGATTTATGGTGGCATTGCGTAAATAGAAGCGTTTCTGCACGAATACCGACAAGCGTTCAAAAATGGTTGGCGGCTCATCATTCGGCAGCCGCTCAAGCAGTTGCGAGGAAGCCCCCAATTTTCTCAGTTCGCTCGCCTGCCAACGAAACTCATCTTCAAACACCGATGCCAGAGAGCGTTCGTTGGATGTAAGCGGCTTTGCCATGTCACGTAAAAGGGATAGCTGGACTGCATTCATGGGGTAATCGTGTACAAGCTGCGCAGCAGTACGGAAGTTGGTCCGTAACTGCGCCAGCATGACCATCTTGCCGATCAACCCTATACGTTTCTCCGCAATCATATGACGCCAAAACAAGGTGTCCTGCTGCAGCCAGGTAATTGCGCTGTCGAGATGGCCAGTTGCCACGCGCTGCGCCAGATCAAGCATCCAAAGCCGCTTGCCGCAGGAAATGCCGCCCCAAGCTGGCAGAAATGCCGCTAGGACATCGGCCGGCGTAGTCGCTGCGAAGCGCTGATAACTGGCCAGATCGGCATAGCGCTGCATAAGTTTCGAGTTGTCCTTCAACAAGGCCTCGGCCTCAGACTTGTGGGCTTGGAGAAAATCCAGCAGCAGGGGCAGATCGCTCGACCGGGAGAGACATTCCCCGTCCCCCACTGTCTTGAGTGTTCCCTGTGCGCCGATTGACTCAGCGTCCTGCCAGGATTTTCCAGCGCGAAGCGCTGCATTAATGGCCTGGACACGTTCCCACCCTGCCTGTTCCATATCCTGGCCGGCAGTGCGAAAACCTACTGCTGCGTAAAACATGTTCTGTTGTCGGGTCAATGGCTCATCGGGCTTTTCCAGCAAGGCCCTTACTTCAGGAGTCAGCGGTTCGTCAAAAGCATTGACCAGCAGCAATGCCGTAGCCACGCTCAGAAGGGCCAGTGCGCCCCACCCAAATATCCGCCCAATCCGACGCATGGATGTCCCGTTGCTTTAGATTTGAATGCCGCCGATTCTAGCGCGGCGACTCAGCCGAGTTGCCCGATGCTTGTGACCAGCATTGCCCGCGCCTACCGAACAGGCATAGGCTAGACCCAGGCATCACCCGCTCAGGAGGGCCCGATGATCCCGGAAGAACAGCCCATCATCGTTCCGCGCAACAACCCGGACTTCGGACTGGATGGCGATATTCCGCGCTTCTGGTTCGGCGGGGATCCGTTCAAGACGCGCTTGTTCGACGCCCTTTCCACCATCTTCCCGGAAGGCGAGCGCTTCTTCATCAACTGCGTGCGGGATTACCGCGAGCGGATCACCGATCCGGCGCTGCTGGAGCAGGTGAAGGATTTCACCCGGCAGGAAGGCCAGCACGGCATGGTGCATGAGTTCTTCAACCGGCGCCTGCGCGCGCAGGGCATCCGCACCGACCGCATCGACGCCTTCCTGAAGACCATGCTCGGCGGCAGCCGGCGCTTCCTGCCTCGGCGGCTGACGCTGGCCTTCACCGCGGCGGCGGAGCACATGACGGCGGTGACTTCGCACTGCTTCTCGCAGTCCGCGACGCATTTCCTCGACGCCGATCCGCGCGTCAATGCGATGTACATCTGGCACGGCATGGAGGAGATCGAGCACAAGGCGGTGGCCTTCGACGTGCTGCAGAAAGTGGCCGGGGCCGGCTATTTCAGCCGCGCCTTCGCCATGCTCTACATGACGCTGGTGTTCCCGCTGACCACCTTCGGCATCATGCGCCACATGTTCCGGGTGGACGGCTTCGACTGGCGGCAGCGTGCGGGCCTGTGGTTCCGCGGGCTGCGCTGGATGTA
>JAQGNS010000236.1 GCA_028291705.1 Nevskia sp. | reverse complement strand
CGTCCGGCGGTTGATCATCACCACTTCCGTGCACGCGCTGGTGGCGAGCAAGGCCCGCACCAGTGCCGACCCGACTTGCCCGGTGCCGCCCACGACCAGAATGCGAAATGCCATGTTGTGCCCCCCCCTCGTGTACGCCAGTGTTCCTGGTCCTATTCCCCAGCGGGCGGATCGGACGGTAGCACTTCCGGCTGACCATAGAACTGCACCCCCAGCCGGATGCGGTCGCGGTCCTGGGCGAGGCGGTGGCGGTTGGTGTCGCGCAGGGAATAGACGCAGCCGCAGTATTCCTGCTGGTAGAAGTTCTCGCGCTTGGCGATCTCCACCATGCGCGCGGCGCCGCCCTTCTTGCGCCAGTTGTAATCCCAGTAAGTCATACCCGGATAACGCCCGGCGGCGCGGTGGCCGCAGCCGTTGATCTGCGCCATGTTCTTCCAGCGTGAAATGCCCAGCGAGCTGCTGATCAGCGAGTAGCCATGCTCGTGCGCGTACAGGGCCGTGCGCTCGAAGCGCATGTCGAAACACATGGTGCAGCGGATGCCGCGCTCCGGCTCGTTCTCCATGCCTTTGGCGCGCGCGAACCAGTTGTCCGTGTCGTAATCGGCGTCGATGAAGGGCACGCCGTGCTGCTCGGCGAAGCGGATGTTCTCCTGCTTGCGCAGCTCGTATTCCTTCACCGGGTGGATGTTGGGGTTATAGAAGAAGATGGCGTAGCGGATGCCCGAAGCCTGGATCGCTTCCATCACCTCGCCCGAGCAGGGAGCACAGCAGGAATGCAGCAACAGGCCTGCATGCCCGGGCGGCAGTTCCAGTTTTTCGCGGACGGGTGAATCGCTCATGGATGAATTCTACCCCTCGGCCTGGCTGCGCCGTTCGAGCAGCGACGGCGCCGCGCGCTGCACGCAGTCCTGCCGGTCGCAGACCTTGCAGCCCAGCCCGATGCGCGTGGCCGCGTCGGGTGCGGCGAGATTGAAGCCGCGCGAATAGACCAGGCGATGGGCGTGACGCAGGTCGCAGCCCAGGCCGACGGCGAAGGTCTTCTGCGGCCGGCCGTGGCCGACCGCGCCGCTGACCACGCGGCGCGCGATCCAGAAATAGTTGCGGCCGTCCGGCATGCCGGCGATCTGCGACAGCACGCGGTCCGGCTGGCTGAACGCCTCGTAGACGATCCACAGCGGGCAGGTGCCGCCGACACGGGAAAAGTGGAAGTCGGCCGCCGAGTGCCGCTTGGAGACATTCCCCGCGCGGTCCACCCGAACGAAGAAGAAAGGCAGCCCCGGCGCGCCCGGGCGTTGCAGGGTGGAGAGCCGGTGGCAGGCGGCCTCGAAGCCGACGCCGAAGCGGCTGGCAAGCAATTCCACGTCGTAGGCCAGTTCCTCGGCCGATTGCAGGAAGGCGGTGTAAGGCATCACCAGGGCGCCAGCGAAGTAGTTGCTGAAGCCGATGCGCGCCAGCCGGCTGGACTCCCCTTCAACAAAACCGCCGTCGCGGATCAGCGCGTCGATGGTGGCGCCCATTTCCAGCCGCGCCAGCAGCAAGGCCATCTGGAAAGCCTGCTGCCCGGGCCGCAGGAAATCCGCCAGGTGCAGGGTCTTGGTGCGCGCCTCGTAGCGGAGCTTGTCGGGCGTCGGTTCGCCGCTGTGGCCGACCATCACCCGCACGCCATGGCGCTCCGACAGGCGCTGCGCCAGGCGCGGCGCGGCGTCGCCGGCCGCAAAGCCGCTCTCGCGGAACATGGCCTCGGCCGCGTCGTCCAGCTCGGCCACGTGGTTGTGGCGGCGGTTGAAGTAGTCGCGTACCTCTTCATGCAGGCCCAGCAGGCTGAACGACGGCAACTTCTGCCCGTCACCCAGCGCGGCGAGCACGGTATCGGCGCGTTCGGCGGAGGCGCGGCCGCGCCGGTGCAGATCGATGATGGCCCGGGCGACCGCCGGCATATTGGACACCAGCGCCCGGATTTCGACCGGCGAAACCGCATCGGCTCCGGCCTCGGCGAAGACATCCCTCACATCCGCAATCAGGGCAGCTTCGTCGTTTTCCGAAAACATCTGCACGTCGACGCCGAACTGCTCGTTGATCCGCAGCAGCAGCGGCACGGTCAGGGGCCGCTGGTTGTGTTCGAGCTGGTTGAGGTAGCTCGGCGAGATGCCCAGCGTCTTGGCGAACACCAGCTGGTTCAGGCCGCGCTCCTTGCGCAGCCGCGTCAGGCGCACCCCCATGAAGGCCTTAGCCACGATCCGCGAATCCCCGACATCCGGAATATTCGCAAACTTTGCAAACCATCTCTGATTTATTCGCAAACATTGGCATTTTCAGTTCTATTTTTGACGGGCCGCATCTGCGAATAATGCAAAAAATTCCCTCGCCTGCCTAGTCGGCCACCCCGGAGTCAAGATGAATCCCGCCCCCCAACGCGCTGCCGCGTCCGCCATCCCCACCGTCAAGCTGCTGATCGGCGGCGAGTTCGTCGAATCCCGCACCACCCAGTGGCGCGACGTGGTCAACCCCGCCACCCAGGAAGTGCTGGCGCGCGTGCCCTTCGCCACGCCGCAGGAGCTGGATGCCGCGGTCGGCGCCGCCCGGGAGGCCTTCAAGACCTGGCGCAAGACGCCCATCGGCGTGCGCGCCCGCATCTTCCTCAAGTACCAACAGCTGATCCGCGAGCACATGAAGGAGCTTGCCGCGATCCTCACCGCCGAACAGGGCAAGACCCTGGCTGATGCCGAGGGCGACGTGTTCCGCGGCCTGGAAGTGGTCGAGCATGCCGCCAACATCGGCACGCTGCAGATGGGCGAGTTGGCGAGCAACGTCGCCACCGGCGTCGACACCTTCACCCTGCTGCAGCCGCTGGGCGTCTGTGCCGGCATCACGCCGTTCAACTTCCCGGCGATGATCCCGCTGTGGATGTTCCCCATGGCCATCGCCACCGGCAACACCTTCGTGCTCAAGCCCTCCGAGCAGGACCCGATGGTGACCATGCGCCTGGTCGAGCTGGCCCTGCAAGCCGGCATTCCCAAGGGCGTGCTCAACGTGGTGCACGGCGGTGAGGAAGTGGTGAACGGCATCTGCGACCATCCGGACATCAAGGCCGTGTCCTTCGTCGGCTCGACCCGTGTCGGCACCCATGTCTACCAGCGGGCCACACTGGCCGGCAAGCGCGCGCAGTGCATGATGGGCGCCAAGAACCACGCCGTGGTGATGCCCGACGCCAATAAGGAACAGACGCTGAACAACCTGCTCGGCGCGGCCTTCGGCGCCGCCGGCCAGCGCTGCATGGCGGCATCCACCGCGGTCCTCGTCGGCGCGGCGCGGGCGTGGATTCCGGATCTGGTGGCCAAGGCGCGGGCGCTGAAGATCAACGCCGGCACCGAGGCCGGCACCGACGTCGGGCCGCTGATCTCCTGCGCCGCCCACGAGCGTGTCAACGGGCTGATCGAGCGCGGCATCGCCGAAGGGGCGAAGCTCGAACTCGACGGCCGCAAGCCGCAAGTCGCCGGCTACGAGAAGGGCAACTTCGTCGGTCCGACCATCTTCTCCGGCGTCAAGCCGGGCATGGCCATCTACGAGCAGGAAATCTTCGGCCCGGTGCTGGTCATCCTCGCCGCCGACAACCTCGATGCGGCAATTGAGCTGGTCAACCGCAATCCGAACGGCAACGGCACCGCGCTCTTCACCCAGTCCGGCGCCGCCGCGCGCAGATTTCAAGAGGACATCGACGTCGGCCAGGTCGGCATCAACGTGCCGATCCCGGTGCCGGTACCGCTGTTCTCCTTCACCGGCTCGCGCGCTTCCAAGCTCGGCGACCTGGGGCCCTACGGCAAGCAGGTCATCCTGTTCTACACCCAGACCAAGACGGTGACCCAGCGCTGGTTCGACGACAGCACGCTGAACGCCGGCGTCAACACCACCATCAACCTGCGCTGAGCGAAAGCGCCCCGTGGACTTCGCGCTCAACGAAGACCAGTTGGCGTTCCAGGCCGCCGCGCGCAGCTTCGCGCGCGGAGATCTGGCGCCGCATGCGGCGCGCTGGGACGCCGACTGCGAGTTTCCCCGCGAGACCATTACCCGCGCCGGCGAGCTGGGCTTCTGCGGCATCTATACGCCGGAAGCGCGCGGCGGCCTCGGCCTGCGGCGCCTGGACGCAACCGTCATCCTCGAGGAGCTGGCCGCCGGCTGCACCAGCACCGCCGCCTACATCACCATCCACAACATGGTGACGTGGATGGTGGCGACCTGGGCGCAAGGCGAAGTCGCCGAACGCTGGGCACCGAAGCTGGCGCGCGGCGAAAAGCTCGGCAGCTATTGCCTGACCGAACCCGAGGCCGGCTCGGACGCCGCCTCGCTGCGCACGCGCGCGGAACGGCGCGGCGACCGCTATGTCATCAGCGGCAGCAAGGTCTTCATCTCCGGCGCCGGTGCCAGCGACCTGCTGGTGGTGCTGGCGCGCACCGGCGGACCCGGCGCGAAGGGCATATCCGCCTTCGCCGTGCCGGCCACCACGCCCGGCATCCACTACGGCAAGCTGGAACACAAGATGGGCTGGAACAGCCAGCCGACGCGCGCCATCAGTTTCGACGCGGTGGAGGTGCCGGCGGCGAACCGGCTGGGCGCGGAAGGCGAGGGCTTCACCATCGCGATGAAGGGACTGGACGGCGGCCGCGTCAATATCGCCACCTGCTCCATCGGCACGGCGCAGGCGGCGCTGGAACGCGCGCAAGCGCACCTGAATACGCGCCGGCAGTTCGGGCAGCCGCTGGCGCAGTTCCAGGCGTTGCAATTCCGTCTCGCCGACATGCTCACGGAACTGGTGGCGGCACGGCAGATGGTGCGCCTGGCCGCCTGGAAGCTCGACAGCGGCAGCCCCGACGCCACCACTTATTGCGCCATGGCCAAGCGCTACGCCACCGACATCGGCTTCGAGGTCTGCAACGCCGCCCTGCAACTCCATGGCGGCTACGGCTACATCCGTGAATTTCCACTGGAGCGGCACGTGCGCGACAGCCGCGTCCACCAGATCCTGGAAGGCACCAACGAAATCATGCGGGTGATCGTCGCCCGCGCCATCTTGCGTGAAGGCGCAACCGAGGAACTGCGATGAAGAGCTATACCAACCTGAAGCTGGAAACACGCGGACATACCGCGATCGTCACCCTGAACAACCCGCCGGCGCACACCTGGACCGCCGACAGCCTGCAAGCACTGGCCGAGCTGGTGCGCGACCTGGACGCGGACCGCAACATCTATGCGCTGGTCATCACCGGCGACGGCGCCAAATTCTTTTCGGCCGGGGCGGACCTCAAGCTGTTCGCCGACGGCGACAAGGCCATCGCCCGCGCCATGGCGCGCCGCTTCGGCGAAGCCTTCGAGACGCTATCCGCATTCCGCGGCGTCAGCATCGCCGCGATCAACGGCTACGCCATGGGCGGCGGACTGGAATGCGCGCTCGCCTGCGACATCCGCATCGCCGAAGAGCATGCGCAGATGGCGCTGCCGGAAGCCGGCGTGGGCCTGCTGCCCTGCGCTGGTGGCACGCAGAACCTGCCCTGGCTGGTCGGCGAAGGCTGGGCCAAGCGCATGATCCTGTGCGGCGAGCGCGTTGACGCGGCGACCGCGAAAGCGATCGGGCTGGTCGAGCAGGTCGTTCCCACCGGCACCGCGCTCGATACGGCCCTGAAGCTGGCCGAGCAGGCGGCGAAGCAAAGCCCGAGCAGCGTGGCCGCGTGCAAGGCCCTGATCCAGGGCGCCCGCGCCAATCCGCTGCAACAGATCCTGCCGGTGGAACGCGAGCGCTTCGTCGATCTGTTCGACACGCAGGACCAGAAGGAAGGCGTCGGCGCATTCCTCCAGAAGCGCAAGCCGGAGTGGCGCAATGGCTGAGGACAGCGGCAACCTGCCTTCCGTCCTGCTGCACGAGCAGGACACCGCCAGCGGCCAGCGCATCGGCGTGGCCACGCTCAATGCCGGGAAGTCGCTCAACGCGCTGACCCTGGACATGATCCGCCTGCTCGATCCCCGGCTGAAGGCATGGGCGCTCGATCCGAAGATCGCCTGCGTCGTCCTCTGCGGAACGGGCGACAAGGCCTTCTGCGCCGGCGGCGATGTGCGCTCCCTGCGCGAGGCGATACTCGCGCACCAGGCGCCCGCGCCGAATCCGCAGGCCGAGGCGTTCTTCAGCGAGGAATACCGCCTCGACTACCGCATCCACACCTATCCCAAGCCGATCCTGGTCTGGGGCGGCGGTATCGTCATGGGCGGCGGCCTCGGCTTGTTGGCCGGCGCCAGCCATCGCGTAGTCACCGAGACTTCGCGCATCGCCATGCCCGAGATCGGCATCGGCCTGTATCCGGACGTCGGCGGCAGCTGGTTCCTGCGCCGCATGCCAGGCCGCACGGGGCTGTTCCTGGCGCTCACCGGCGCCGCGCTCAATGGTCATGACGCGCTGGCGGTGGGGCTGGCCGACTTCTTTCTGCGCGCGGCGGATCGCGGCGCGCTGATGGAACACCTGGGCACCGTGGCCTGGACCGATGCGCCGGCAGCCAACCACGCCGCACTATCACGGGCGCTGCGGCAATTTTCCGGCAATGCCGTGGAGTTGCGGCCGGCGTCGAACGTGCGCACGCACGCCGAGGCGATCGAGCGGCTGACCGACGGCGACACGCTCGCCGAAGTCGTCGCCCTGATCACCGGCTATCGCGGCGAAGACGCCTGGCTCAAGAAAGCCGCCGCGACGCTGGCCAGCGGCTCCCCCACCTCGGCCGCGTTGATCTGGGCCATCTGGCATCGCGCCCGGCACATGAGCCTGGCCGAGGCGTTCCGCATGGAGCTGATCGTCTCCCTGCAATGCTGCGAGCACCCGGATTTCGCCGAAGGCGTACGTGCCCTGCTCGTCGACAAGGACAACAAGCCGCACTGGACCCCGGCAACGCTGCCCGAGGTTT
>JAQGNS010000211.1 GCA_028291705.1 Nevskia sp. | reverse complement strand
TCGCGCTGAGCCAGGACCCGACGCAAGTCCAGGGCGGCTACGGCATCGCCAACATCGGCTTCGGGATCAGGGACAAGCGGGACCGTTTCAAACTGTCGATGTTCATCAACAACCTGTTCGACAAACGTTATGCGGCCGGCCTGAACAGCAGCATCGCCAACGGCACCTGGAGCACCAAGGCGCCCAACCCGGTGGTGGCGGTCAACACTACCGAGTGGCTGCCGCCACGCGACTACACCCGCTAGTTTGGGGTGCGCCTGGACATGAACTTCTGATTCGTCGTCTCCAACGGAGCGGCCGCTGGCTTACCGAGCGGCGCCGCGCCGTTTTCCAGGGGAGTCCAGTGATGGGTTCCCTTTTTTTTGCCTTTTTTCTGGAGCCGGTGTCAACCCCGGGGTCAGGTCCGACGGACCCGACCCCATTTTTTGAGTCATTGTCGTCCCTCCGGCTTACCGTTCCGCCGCCAGGTGGCTGGCCAGGTTGCTGTATTTGCCCTCGTAGGCCGGCGCCGCTTCGTCGATGTGCAGCGTGATGCCGACCGCGCGCGTCTGCATAAGCGCGCCGAAGTGTTCCTCCACCGTCGCCAGCAGGGCCGTGCCGGCGTGCGCGACGAGGCCCTTGCCGCGTCCCGGCGTGATGCGCAAATTCAGGTAGACGAAGCAGTAACCCGCGCGCCCGCCGGCCACCGCATGATGCGGCGCCGGCGCCGCCAGCACGCGCGTGCCGGCCAGCGGAAACAGCGGCTGCCCCACCGCGTCGCGCAGGCCCGCCAGCCTGGCCGCCAGTGCGCGGCACAGCACCCCGATGTCGGTGCACTCATCCAGGTTAGCGCTGTAGTCGATCTTCAAGTGCGGCATACGTGCCTCAATGGTAGTCGATGACCCACCTGACCGTCAGCGGCGCGGCCAGCACGAAGTCCTTGGTGGCGCAGGTGACGTGGCTCTTCATCGGCCCGTATGGCGCCTTGAACGGCTCCTTGCCCTCGGTGTCCTCGACGATGCAGCCAGCCAGTCCGCTGACCGAGAAGGCGCTCACGGCGCCGTCGGTAAAGCGCACCTGCCTGCCGTCGACGCTGGCGCCGCCGGAGAACGAGGCGAATTCCAGGCTCAGCCGCGCGACCTTGATCGGCGCGCGCGGTGTGTAGGTGTCGGTGCGGGTCAGCTTGCCGGACTCGAAGCCGTATTCGGTTTCGAGCGTGATACGCTCGTCCTTGACTGGCGCGGCCTTGCCCAGTTTGTCGAGCGCGTCCTGGCGGTAGCGCACCAGCTGGCGCGCGCCATCACGTACGGTGGTGATTTCCCTGATGTAGGCTGCCCCGATCAACTCGCTGCCGTCGGCCAGCGTAAATTTGGGCAGAAGCTGGGCGTGCTCCGGGCCGCTGTCTGCGGTCCCCGCGATCACGCCGTTCGAAAACGGCAGCGGGTAGTACGGGCTGTTGGCGTGCTGCGATGGCCCGCCATTGATCATGTTCAGGCTGAACACATGGCCTTTGTCCCGATACAGCGCCAGCGCGCGGTCGTACTCGCCCCTGGCATACCAGGTCAGGCTGAACGGCAGCTGGGTCTTGTCGAACCAGGCCTGCAGGTCGGCCTTCGGCTTCTGGCCCTGCATGCCCGCCTTGTTCCACAGCTCGTTGGTGAAGATCAGCTGGTGCAACAGCGAGAAATTCTCGCCCAGGATGCGGTGCTTGCCGCGATAGGCATCGGTGCGCCGCCCTTTGCCCCACATGTCGACCGAGTGGATTGCCGGGTCGTACCAGAAGTCCACGTACCTGGCCACGACGTGGTTGGCGTAACTGTACGCGTACTGCTTCTCTTCCGGCGTGAGCACATCGAGATAGGCCGACACCGACAGGATCTCCAGCATCGCCGTCTCGCCATACGGCCCGAGGCTGCGGCCGAAGCTGAAGCCGTCGCCGGCGCTGTTGCCCAGCTTGAGCGCCAGTTCGGCCGCCTTGCGCAGCATCGCTTTCAATTCCGGCGTCACCGTCATGCCGGTCTCGATGAAACGCTCGCAGATCTCCGCAGCCAGCAAGATGCTGTAGCGGTCGAAGCGGCCTTCGCCCGGCGTCTCGTCGGAGAAGCCGAACCTGCCCGAGTAGGCGGCGTAATGCTTCATCATTTTATCGAGCAGGACCTGGCTGGCGCTGTCGTCCTCCCAGCCGAGCAGCATGCGCAGGCGCGCTACGCTGAAGGCCACGCCGAAGTAGTTGGTCGGCAGGTTGATCAGTTCAAAGCCGGGCGTGGTGACGAACTTGCGCCAGTCCAGGCTGGACTTGAGCGAAGCCAGCGTGGCCGCGCTCACCGCCTGCTCCAGCAAGCCCGCCTTCTTCAGGCTGTACAAGGCCTGCAGGTAGTAATAGGTGCCCCAGGTATGGTTGTCCATGCCGGCGGTGAGGTCGGCGATGGCGCGAAATTCGCGCAGCCGTTGCGGCAGGCGCGGATCGTCCTTGCGCATATTGAGCAGCACATGGGCCAGGCCCGCGGCGATTTTGCCCGGCAAAAATTTGTC
>JAQGNS010000202.1 GCA_028291705.1 Nevskia sp. | reverse complement strand
CACCAACCGCCGCGGCTTCGACGCAAAGAAAATTGCGATAGCCCGCTTGATCCAGATCGGAGAGTGCCGCGCCGCGCTCGGCCCCGGGGCTCCACACCACCGCATCGGCGAAGCCGGCGGATTCGATATGCAGGCGTCCCGGTGCACCGCTCAATTCAAGCCGTGCCGGCGCGTTGAAGTAGATGCGGTCCACCTCGCCTTCGATACGCAGCTGGTCCGCCGATTCGACCGCCGCGATGCCGCCTTGCGCGGTGTCGCGATAGTGCAAACCCTGCAGGCCATGCAGGCGCACCGCACCGATCTCCGCGATACGCAGGTAGGTGTGCAGGGCGGCGGTGAAGGAAATTTCATTGTTCCCGGTATTTTCGACGCTGAGCATCGTCTCCAGCGCCGCGCCGCCGAGAGTGACGCGCAATTCAGCTTTGAAGGAATGCAGCCAGATGGCACGCGTGGCCTCGTCGTCGTCCAGTCCGAATACCGCGGTGGCAGGCCCCTGCCCCGGCTGCGCCGCCGCGACCAGGCGCCACGGCAGGGCGCGGGCGAATCCATGCTTGGGCAAAGACCCTTCGCCGGCGAACTGTGGAAAGATCACCGGCACGCCGCCGCGGATCGCCGCGCCGGGTTTGAACTGCGCTTTCCGGCTCAGATAAAGCCGCTCGCCGCCGCCGGCCGGAATCCATGAAGTCAGGTGCGCGCCATGCTGGTAAATCTCGGCGCGGGCGCCATCGGCCGCTGTCAGCAGCAGGCGATGCAGTCCGCCTTCACCGGGAGTGAGTTGCATGTTCGATCTTGTCGCTGGCCAGGGTGTTACACCCTAACGCACCGGACGGAACAAATCACCCGACCTCGACACATGGCGCTGATGCGGGAAACGGCTCGTACAAGCCAGGGATATCCCGACCTGCACGAGCCGTGTTTGCGGTTACAGATCCTCCGCCTTTAGTTGACGGTCCGGGAGCTGCTGATCCAGTGCGCCTTGAGCTCGCCGTTGAACTCGCTCGAACGCTCTTCCGGAAAGAAGATGCGGGCGGACTCGAATTCCACGCGCCGCTTCGTCCCGGGGATCGTCTGCTCCAGCCAGCGCGACCACTTCAGGTCGAAGTAGATATCGTCCGTTCCCCAGGCAATGAGCGTGGGCGCCCGCACCCGCCCCAGCTGCTTTTCGATGTCGACGGTATGGCGGCAATCGAAAGCGTTGACGAAGCGCTCGATGTCGCGCATGCGCTGGGCCGAACCTGTGAAAGGACGCAGATAGGTTTCGATGGTGTCGTCGGTGACGGCTTCCGGCCGTTCATAGGCCGGACCCAGCGCCTGAGGCGAACGGTAGACGGACTTGTCGGCCAGCATGGCGTTGAGCGTGTCCGGCAGGCCGCCGGCGGCGACCATGGCGACAAAGGGCTTGAACGGCTCGGGCGGCCAGTTGTCATGGGTGTCGCAGTTGGTCAGCGCCAGGCTGCGGATGCGCTCCGGATACAACGCCGCGAAAATCTGGCAGATGCCGCCGCCGCTGTCGTTGCCGACGAGGTCCACCTGATCGATCTTCAGCGCATCGAGGAACTGGGCCAGCATGTGGGCGTTGGCCGTCACGGAAACATCCTGCTCGGCGGAGATTTCCGTGGCGCCGTGCGCCAGCAGATCGACGGCGATGCAGCGCCTGAGACCGCCGAGCTGCGCCAGCTGATGCCGCCACAGGTAGCCGTTGAGCAGCACGCCGTGCACGAACAAGGCCACCGGGCCGTTGCCGTGCTCGACGTAGCTGATGTTCCCCGAGGGCGTTGCCACCGTGCGCCGGTTCGCGAAAAAGTCCGCGCCGCTCATGAGGGCTTCTTCGCGCTGGCTTCCTGCAGCTTCTGTGCGCATTCCTCGCAGCACACTTCGACGACGCGCGTGCCGATGGTGACCTTGATGGCGTTCGCGTCGAGCGGATAATCGCAGGCCGCGCAGGTTTTTTCAGTCATGACTACATCTCCTTTGGATGCCCGCCTATCGGGCATGCATAGAAGACCATCCGGCGCCTGCGGCCGCTGTCGAAATCTTTAGCGATTTTCCGGAGCCTGTGTGCAGACCCCTGACTAGGCGCGCCGGGCGGATTGCTTGAACGCCGTCGGCGAGCGGCCATAGGCCTGCCGGAAAGCGGCGGTGAAGTGGCTGTGGCTGGAAAAGCCCAGCTCCGCGGCCAGAGCGGACAGGTCCTCATAGCGCGCAACCAGGTCCAGCGCCCGCGCCAGGCGCAGCCGCAGGTGGTAGCGATAAAGGGGAATGCCCTCGACCTGCTGGAACACCTGCGTCAGGTAGACCGGAGAGCCGCCGATCTCCGCGGCGATTTCCGCCAGGGTCCAGCGCCGCGACAGATCGCCGGCCAGCAGCAGCTTGACCCGGTCCGCCAGGCGGCGGCGCGCATGGGTCGCACCCGGCTCATGCGAAGTGCGCGGCCCCAGGCTGCGGCATACCAGGGTCAGCAGCAGGCCCTCGGCTTCCAGCGGTTCGATGGTGCCGTTTTCGAGGCTATGCCGCAGCAGGGCAACCAGGGCCTGCGCACGCGGATCGATGCGCAGGTGCTGGCGGCGGAAGCCGAGCGTGCCGCGATCATTCAGCAGGGATTTGGGTGCCAGCTCACGCAGCAATGGTTCCGACAGGCCCAGCGAGAGGCAGGCATCGCCGCCTTCCACCGGGTGGCTGACCTGGTAGCCCTCGCCAGCATTGAAGAACAGCACGTGGTTGGCATCCGCCACCGCCTGGTCGTTGCCGACATGCCGCAGGTAAACGCCGCGGTAGGGGAACACCAGCTGCGTAGCCGACGCGCATTCTTCCGCGCTGCGATGGCGGCAGGCGCCGTCGCAGTGGACGGTGCGCACCGCGACGGTGCCTGTATCCAGCAGATGGCTGACTTCGAACTCGGGCATGGCGGACGGATCGGCGGACTGCGCTTCCTTCTGGCTGAACCGGATCTATTATGCGCCTGAGCGGCGGCGCCAATAAAAAAGGCGGGACAGCCTGCGCCGCCCCGCCCTATTTAAAACGATTTCCGCTGCCGTGAAGCGGGTCCTAGTGGCGGAAGCCCTTCACCTTCACCTTGAACTCCATCGACGGGCCCGGCGTGGGCGCGGTCTTGGTTTGCAGCACGTAATCCGGCGGGTCCAGTTCCAGGTCCAGGCGGTAGAACAGGCGCGCCATGGAGATGGCCATCTGCACTTCGGCCAAGCTCTTGCCCAGGCAGGTGTGCGGGCCGCGGCCGTAGGGCGAGTAGGCGCCGGACTGCATGTGCTCGGAGCGCGGCTTCTCGTAGCGGTCGATGTCGAATTTTTCCGGGTTGGGATAAAACTCTTCCATGAAATGCGGCACGCTGGTGCCGATGTAAAGCATTTCGCCGCCCTTGATCTTGTGGCCGGCGAAGGTGAAATCCTTGGTGGCGGTGCGCATCTGCGCCACGGCGATCGGGTACAGGCGCATGGTCTCCATGATGGCGCCGTGCACCGAGGGGATCTTCTTGAGATCTTCTTCCTCGATGCGGCCGTTGGCGAAGAGGGCGTCCACTTCCTTGTGGATGCGCGCCAGCACTTCAGGGTGCTTGAGCACGGCGTAGACGAAGCAGGAGATGGTGTTGGCCACGGTGTCCAGGCCGGCCACGTAGGGGCCGGTGAGGCTCAGCACCAGGTCGCTGGCCGGCATCACGCGCGGATTGTTGAGATGCGCATCCATGATGTCGTCGATGAGGTTCTTTTCCTCATCCTTCTTGGTGCCCTTCTTGGCGTAGTAGTCGGCGATCATCTTTTCACCGAGCTCGAACACGCGCGCCTTGGCCTTCTTGTACTTGGGGTGCATCAGCAGGAACTTCGGCCGCTGCCGCGTCACCAGCACGTTGAGAATGTAGAGGATGGTGGTGCGGATGTCCTGCACGTATTCCAGCGGCGCCGCGCCGGTGAGGATGGAGCCGAGCTGGTCGGTGACCATGTACTGCATGGCCTGCAGCACCGGGGCCGGCTGCCCCACCGGCCAGTCGCGCTCGATGGAGCGGTCGGTGATGGAGATGAGTTCGTTGTAGCGGCCCTTGATCGATTCCTTGGAGTAGCCGCGGCGCATGATGTCGCGCAGCTCCTTGTGGGCTTCGCCGTCTTCACCGGTGAGGGTGCGGGTGGCGCCGTACTCGCCGACCAGGCCCTGCCAGAACTCCTTCGAGCGCAGGCATTCCTTGCCCTCGCGCGTGCCGAGGAAGTTGGCGGCTTCCACGCCGGCGATGACGGTGTAGGTCTTGCTCAGGATCTTGACCCGAAACACCGGCCCGTATTCGCGGTAGCAGTCCAGGAAAAACCGCGCCGGATCCTTGGCCATGCCCAGCACGCTGCCGATCAGGGGGTAGCCGCGTACCAGCGGGGTTTCGATGACCGGAGCCGTTTCCGCAATGCCCATTGATTTACCCTGTTCCGATTACTTGAAAAGTCGAAAAACGAGGCAGCGCCTGGGCGCCGCGAGGATGGCCCAAGTCTCGGAATTTCCGGTACCCGCCGCCTCGTCCTTACGGGTGAACTTTATATCGCATATCCCGGCGCCAAACTGCCCGAAAATGTGGCAAACCAGGGCCCATCGGATCAAGCGCACGAATGCATGCGGATTTTTCAAAAAATAGTGACTGACGATCTCGGGCTGGCATTCACCGGCCCTTGCCATTCTACTGTACGTTTGTATAGTATTTGGCCATGCTTGCCGCCATCACCACCGCCACCTCCCCCGCCGCAGCGGCGCTGCGCGGCAGCGTGGATGTGGACGCGATTGCCGGCGTCTGGCGCGGCCTGGGCCGCAGCCGCCCGGATTCAGAATCCACCGGCATCGCGCTGCTGGACCAGGCCCTGCTCGGCGGCTGGCCGGTTGGGGCGCTGAGCCAGATTGTCAGTCGGGAATCCGGCCTGGGCTTTTCCCTGATGATCCCGTTGCTGGCGCGGCTGACCCGGGCCGGGCGCCATGTGGCGCTGATCGCCCCGCCCTACATTCCCTATGCCCCGGCGCTGCGCGATGCCGGCGTCGATCTGCACCAGTTGTTGTGGATCGCGCCGAAAGATCGCGTCGACGCGCTGTGGGCCACCGAGCAGATGCTGCGTTCCGGTCTTCATGGCGCGGTTGCCTTGTGGAGCCCGGCGCTCGAAGCCCCCATCGAGCGCCGCCTGCAACTCGCGGCCGAGACCGGGCGCAGCATCGGCATCGTCGCCCATGCCGGCGCTTACGGCGCCCACTCCATCGCCGCCGTGCGCCTGCGGGTGACGCCCACGCCGGCTGCGCTGTCGGTGGAGATCGTGCGCTGCCGCGGCGCGCGGCCCGGGCAGCGGGTGGAATGCCCGTTTCCGTTGCGACGAGCCGCCTAGGGCCAGGGCGTGAACCGTGCTTTGGCTCTGTATCCATCTGCCGGCCTTGCCGCTGGAGGCCCTGGCGCCTTCACCGGATGAACCCGCCGGCATCGTTGAAACCAGCGGCGTGCGCCGCCGCCTCATCGCGCTGAACGAAGCCGCCGGCAGGCGTGGCCTCCAACCCGGCATGGGCGTCAACAGCGCCCTCGGCCTGGTACCCGGGATCCGCCTTCTGCAACGTGATACGCAGGCCGAAATGCAAGGACTGGAAACCATCGCCTGCTGGGCCTATACCCTCGGCACGCCGGTGACGCTCGCCGCCGGCACGCTCGATGTGTGGGTGGAGATCCGCCGCAGCCTGCGCCTCTACGGCGGCTGGCCTTCGCTGCGCCGGCACATCACCGCCCAAGCCCAAGATCTGCCCTATACGCGCAGCTACGGCATCGCCCCCACCCTCGCCGCCGCCGCCCTGCTGGCGCATGCCGGCGCCGGCTTGCAGCGCCCCATCGCGCGCATCGGCGAGATCCACGCCGCCATCCGCGAGTGGCCGCTGCAACTGTTGCCCTTCGATGCCGGCGTGATCGACACCCTGCACAGCTCCGGCCTGCGGCGCATCGGCGAAGTGCTGGCCCTACCCCACGATGCCCTGGGCCGCCGCTTCGGTCCGCAGGTGCCGCTGACACTCTCGCGCCTGCTGGGCCGTGCCGGCGAGGCCTGGGAATCGTTCGAGCCGCCGCCGATCTATCGCCGTCGCTTCGAGTTACTTGGCCACGCCGAAACCACCGAAGCCCTGCTGTTTCCGTTGCGCAAGATGCTCAACGACTTCGCCCTTTACCTGCGCGGCCGCGACGTGGCGGTGCAGCGTTTCCGGCTGCGCTTCCGCGATCTCGGCCGGCACATGACCCGGCTCGACATCGGCCTGCTGGCGCCGACGCGCGATCCGAACCGCCTGCTGCTGGTGCTGCGCGAGCGGCTGGAGAAAGTGGTGCTGGCCGAGCCGGTGCAGGAGCTGTTTCTCGAAGCCCGCCGCTTCGAGCCAGCCAGCGCGGCACAGGACGACCTGTTCCAGACCGGCAATGCGCTGGCGGAAGGCCTGGATACCTTGCAGGAGCGTCTCGTCGCCCGGCTTGGCGCGGATGCCGTGCGCCGGCTGGCGACCACGCCGGACCATCGCCCGGAGCGGGCGTGGTCCGCCGCTGAAGCGTCTGGGGCCGGCGCGCATCCACCACGCCCGTACTGGCTGCTGCCCACTCCCAAGCCAATCCCGCTACCCCGGTTGCTGGGGCCACCCGAGCGCATCGAATGCGGCTGGTGGGAAGGCCGCCAGGAAAGCCGCGACTATCATCTGGCCGAAGACCCTTCCGGGCGCAAGCTGTGGGTCTACCGCGAGCCCGGCGATCCGCAGTGGCGGCTGCATGGGCTGTGGGAATGAA
>JAQGNS010000185.1 GCA_028291705.1 Nevskia sp. | reverse complement strand
CGCGCCAGGTCGAAGGCGATGCCGGCATGCAGCAGTCCGTGCGCAAAAGAGCAGTACACGATCAGGACCGCCAGGTCCGGCGCGAAAGACAGCAATGCATGGAACGCCACGAAATAGATGAGTGTGGCGACCGTGAAGGCCCGCAGCGGCAGCGGCTGGCCGGCGAAGCGCCGAAAACCCAGCCACAGCAGCAGGCCCGAGCCAAACAGTGCGGTTTCGGCCAGGGACCGTGCAATCCACACGGGAACGGAGGCGCCAGACAAGCCGGATAGGATCAGGAGCGCGCCCGCAGTCCCGAGCCAGTCCGAGGAAGCCCACCACAGCAATTCGCGCTGACGCCAACGCAGCCAGAACGCGATTTGCACGATGCCGCATACCAGCCCCAGCGGTATGCCGATCAGGAACAACGTCCCGACGTCCAGTTTCATTGCTTGTTGCCCCAAAGCTCGCTGCCCCGGGCATTTTTAACGCCTGCGGTCTCCGGCGGTCAACCTGCAAGCCTCTGCGCCGCATCCGGGAAACCGGTTAACCTACCCCTTAGGGAGAGAGCCATGATTTCGGTGCGGGTCACCATCGCCCTGCTGCTGGGCGTCATTGCGGTATTGCTGTGCGGTCTGGGCTACGTCACGTGGTGGCAGATTCGCACGGCCGCGCTGCAGGCGCAGGCGGAGACCCGCCACCACGAATCTTACGTGCTGTCCGAGGCCGTGCGGCAGAGTTCCGACCAGCTCACCAGCATGGTGCGCCAGTACGTGGCGACCGGCGAGCCGCGCTACCGCGAGTACTACGAGGAGATCCTGGCGATCCGCAACGGCACCGCGCCGCGGCCGCGCGACTACGACGGCTCGTTCTGGGATCGCGTGCTGGCGCACGGCAAGGCCGGTGTGGAGTACGGGCCGCCCGTCTCGCTGGTCGAAATGATGCGCGCGGCGCATCTTGCGGATGCCGAGTTCACGGCGCTCGACAATGCGCGCGCGGCCTCCGACGAGCTCGCGCGCATCGAGATCGCGGTGATGGACCGGGTGGCCCGCCGTATCGCCCGCGGCGTGGATCGGAGCTATCCGGCCGACATCCAGTCTGAATACGAGTACTTGGCGGACGGCAGCTACAACGCCTACAAGGACCGGATCATGGCAGCGGCCAGGCAATTCCAGAGCCTGGTCGACGCGCGTACACAGGGCGAGGTAGCGGCCCTGCGGGCGCGCGGCGCGCGCCTGCTCAGCTCGCAGATCGCATTCTTTCTCCTGCTCCTGCTGCTCAGCACCGCCACGTTCCTGGTGTCGGAGCGCGGGCTGACGCGGCCGCTGCGCGACCTGATGCAGCTCACGCGGCGCATCGCCGGCGGCGACTACGGCCAGCGCGTCGGCCCACACACCCTGCTGGAGCTGCAGCGCCTGGGCGAGACTTTCAACGACATGGCCGCCGCGATCCAGCGCGACATCGCGCGCCGCGAGCAGGCCGAGAAGCGCGCACTCGACGCCAACCAGGCCAAGAGCGCCTTCCTCGCCAACATGAGCCATGAAATCCGCACGCCGCTGAACGCGGTGATCGGCATGTCGGAGCTGCTGTGCGAGACGAAACTGGACGCGGAGCAGCGCGACAGCGTCGAGACCATCCACGGCAGCGGCGAGCACCTGCTGTCGGTGATCAACGACATCCTCGACTTCAGCAAGGTCGAGGCCGGCATGATCGAACTCGACGAGCAGATCTTCGATCTGCGCCGCGCGGTCGAAGAGGCGCTGGAGATGGTGTCGGTCAAGGCCGCGCAGAAGAATCTCGACCTCGCCAGCGAATTCGCCGCGGACACGCCGGAAATGGTCAAGGGCGACCGCTGGCGGGTGAGCCAGATCCTGGTCAACTACCTGTCCAACGCGGTCAAGTTCACCGAGCTCGGCGAGGTGGTGGTCAGCGTCAGCGCGACGCGCCTCGACGGGCGGCGGCATCTGCTGCAGGTCGCCGTGCGCGACACCGGTATCGGCATTCCAGCCGACCGTTTCGACCGCCTGTTCCAGACCTTCAGCCAGGTCGACGCCTCGACCACGCGGCACTACGGCGGCTCCGGCCTGGGCCTGGCCATCTCCAAGCGCCTGGCCGAGCGCATGGGCGGCGGCGTGGCAGTGGAGAGCCATCCTGGCCGGGGCTCGATCTTCTCCTTCACCTTCGCCGCCGAAACCGATCCGGCCTGGCGCGTGGCGCCGCGGCCGGACAGCACGATCCTCGTCGGCAAGCGCCTGTTGATCGTCGACGACAATCCCGCCAACCGGCGCATCCTGCGCGCCACGGCGCTGGAGTGGGGCATGCTCCCGACCGACACGGGCTCGCCGCGCGAGGCGCTGGAGATGATCGGGCGCGGCGAGCCCTTCGACCTTGGCGCGCTGGACTTCCAGATGCCGGAAATGGGCGGCGACCAACTCGCGGCGGCGATCCGCCGGCAGCACGGCCACGCGCAGCTACCCCTGCTGCTGCTGAGCAGCGTGCGCCGCTCGGCGCGCGACCTGCCCGATTTCAACCGCGTGCTGCTCAAGCCGCTGCGCCGCTCGGCCCTGCTCGACGCCTTCCTGGAACTGCTGTCCGGGACCGCGCCGGTGGCGGCACCGGAGGTCGCCGCGGCGGCGGCACCCGCACCGGACCTGCGCATCCTGCTGGTGGAGGACAACGCCATGAACCAGAAGGTGGCGCTGCTCATGCTCGAATCGCTGGGCTATGCCGCGGACCTGGCGGAGAACGGCCTGGTGGCGGTGCAGCAGGTGGAGCGACAGCGCTACGACGTGGTGCTGATGGACGCACAGATGCCGGTGATGGACGGCCTCGAAGCCACGCGCCGCATCCGGCTCCTGCCGATCCCGCAGCCGCGCATCTTCGCCATGACGGCAAACGTGCTCGACAGCGAACGGCAGCAGTGCATCGATGCGGGCATGGAACGGCACCTCGCCAAGCCGATCCGACGGCAGCAGCTCGAACAGGCGTTGCGCGAAGTCGCCGACACGCTGCAGCCGCCTTCCGGGGACGCCCCGCCGGCGACGCCCGCGGACGCTTTCGAGGGCGGCGCACTGGCGCGGCTGGCCGAGGAAGTTGGCGCTGACGGCGCGCTGGAGGTGATCGAGGCGATGTGCGCCGGCGCCGCCCGTGCATGCCAGGCCCTGCTGGATACAGGCGCGGCGGGCAACCTCAAGCGCTTGCGGCATGAGCTGAACAGCGTGGAAGCGAACTGCGCGATGGTCGGGGCCAATCCGCTCGCGGCCGAATGCGGCGCGCTCGAGCAGGTCATCCTGGGGCATGGTCCCGAAGCCGATCGCGACGGCCTGGAACAGCGGCTACGATCGATTACGGAGCGCTATGCGCAACTGACCCGACAGCTTGCGCGCTGGCGCCACCGCTTGCCGCCGGCCAGGCTCTGACGGCGCGCCGGACCGGGACATCCGCAACATCCAGCGCTGAACCGGGCCGGCATCGAGCGACAAGGGCGGCCAGTTTCAGGGACTGCAGGGAATGTAGCTGTCAGTCCCATCGACGCCGGCCGATGCCGGGAAACCCATGACGCGGCTGTTGGCGCTATCCGAAACCAGCAGGATATTGAAGGCGGCATTCACGTACAGGCCCTGGGGACTGAACAAGGTGCCGGCCGTAATGCCATTGGTGGCCGGGTTGAAGGTCTGGTCGCCGACGCCGCCGTTCTGATCCGGATCGTTCTGCGTGATATGGGTAAAGTCCTTCTGGCCGAAGACGTCATTGGCGGCAGGGCCGTTCCTCGGCGTGGTCACGTAGGCCTGGAACTCCATGACGCGATTGTTGCCAGTGTCGGCAACGAACACGCTGGCACCGTTCGAAGCCACGCCCCAGGGTGCGTTGAAGGCCTGGGTGCCGGCGCCACCAGCCGGGTTGTAGGAGCCGAACTGGGTAGCACCCAGCAGGTTGTCCGGCAACTGATTCATGGTGCCGGGCATGCTAGTCCAGTACAGCACACGGTTGTTGCCGGTATCGGTGACCAGCAGGTTGGAACCATCGGTCCAGGCATCGGACGGCTGACGCATCGCCAGGATGTTGGCGTTGAGAGTGCCATTGAACGTGTCGATGTTCTGGATGTTGGTAGTGAAGCAATAACCCGAGGTGGGGTTGTTGTCGTTGGTCGTGCAGGTAGTCGTCCCCGTGGCATCGGTGGCGATCTGGCCTTGTTCGAGATCGGCCGGCGCGCCGTTTGCGGTCGGAACCTTGTTCCAGATCAAGACGCGGTTGTTGCCCTTGTCCACCACCACCAGTTGGCCATTGGCGCTGATGACGGCAGCAGTTGGATGACTCATGCCGGAGGCGGTGGGTTTGAGGCTGGGCTGGTTCTCGCCATTGGCAGTGAAATCCGGCTGGCCCAGTACGACGTCGGGGGCAGTGTTTGCCATCGGCGGTTTATTCCAGATCAACACGCGGTTGTTACCGGAATCGGCGACTGTCACATAGGCGTGACCGGATGCGTTGGCAGTCGAGATCTTGCTAGGGTTGGCGAACTTGATCGGATTGCCGCCCTCGGGACCGATGCCGGGCGTCTGGTCGGACGCGGTTGACTGTCCGATGATGAAGCTCGCCGCCGTGGTGTTGATGCCCTTGGGAATGCCCTCGAAGCCAAGAATGCGATTGTTGGCCGTATCCGCGACGTAGATGATGGGGCTGGCCGAAGGGCTGGCGGGATTGGAATACACCGCCACCGACCCCTGCACGCCACCCAGCGTCAGGCCGGAAATACCGCCGTTGTCCGGTTTATTGGTGGTAAAGCTCGGCTGACCGATCACGCTGGTGGCCTGCGGCAGGTTGGCGCAATAGGCCACGGCGCCGCTGCTGGAGGATGAGCCGCCGCTCGAGGAGGAACTGCCGCCGGAAGAAGAACCGCCGTCGGACGAACCGCCCCCCGAGCAGGCACCCAGGGACAGCAGGAAAGGCGACAGCAGCAGCGCGGAGGCCGGCTTGATCCAGCGGTCAGTCATGTGATTCCCCCGAGAAAACGGATTACGTGCGGATGGCCCCGATCCAGGCGTCCACGCACCGACGCTGCGCCCGACCAGTGTCCAGGCGCCGATACTGCTCCCCATATGTGTCGGGGACTTTAAACCGCCTGGGCCGCAGCCGCATCTAACTCCCAGCCGTTGTTTGGTAAAGTTCAGTTACTTCTTGCCGAGCGCCGTCCGGCCCAGCCAGGGCCGTGTTGCGGCGTGCACGCCGTGATCAAGGGAGACAGAATGAAAGCTTCAAAACTGCCGTACGCGGCACTCGCACTGGTTTTGACCACAGGAGCCGGATTGGTGGCCTGCAACAGCAATACGACACCCGCCCCCGCCGCTGCGCCCGCGGCCCAGCCGGCCGCCAAGTCCGCGCCTTCGCCGTTCGCCGCGATCAGCCCCCTGCCCTACAACCTGCCGCCGTTCGACAAGATCCAGGAGTCGGATTACCGTCCGGCCTTCGAGGAAGGCATGGCGGCGCAGCGCAAGGAAGTGGACGCGATCGCCAAGAATGCCGAGGCGCCGACCTTCGATAACACCATCGTGGCGATGGAGCGTTCCGGCCTGGAACTGGCGCGCGTCTCCAGCGTGTTCTTCAACCTGACCTCGTCCAATACCAGCGATGAGCTGGACAAGATCCAGGGCGAGATGGCGCCGAAGCTGTCGGCGCACCAGGATGCGATCTACCTCGATCCGGCGCTATACGCCCGCGTCGACAAGCTGTACCAGGACCGCGCCGGCCTGGGCCTCGACGCCGAGTCGCTGCGCCTGCTGGAGCGTTACCACACGCTGTTCGTGCGCGCCGGCGCCAAGCTGTCCGACGCGGACAAGGACAAGCTGCGCAAGCTCAACGAACAGATCTCCTCGCTCACCACCCAGTTCCAGCAGACCGTGCTGAAGGCGACCAACGACGGCGCCGTGGTGGTGGACAAGGAATCCGACCTTGACGGCCTGTCAGCGGATCGCATCGCTGCCGCTGCCCAGGCGGCGCAGACCCGCAAGCTGGACGGCAAGTGGGTCATCACCCTGATGAACACCACCACCCAGCCGGCGCTGATGCAGCTGAAGAACCGCGAGCTGCGCGAGCGCCTGTACAAGGCCTCCATCGCCCGCGGCAACGGCGGCACCGACGACAGCACCGCCACGGTGGCGCAGATCGTCAAGCTGCGTGCCGACAAGGCCGCCCTGCTGGGCTACAAGGATTTCGCTTCCTACGCGCTGGAAGACGAAACCGCCGGCACCCCGGAAGCGGTGAACAAGATGCTGGGGCAGTTGGCCACCGGCGCGCTGGCCAATGCACGCAAGGACGCCACTGAGTTGCAGAAGCTGGCCGATGCCGATGCCAAGGCCAACCACGCCAAGACCTTCCAGCTGCAACCCTGGGATTGGGCCTACTACGCCGAGCAGTTGCGCCAGAAGCGTTATGCCTTCGACGAGTCGCAGGTCAAGCCCTACTTCGAGATGAACCATGTGCTGCAGGACGGCGTGTTCTATGCCGCACACCAGCTTTACGGCTTGACCTTCAAGGAGCGCACCGATCTGCCGGTGTACCAGAAGGACGTGCGCGTGTTCGAGGTATTCAACGAGGACGGCACGCCGCTGGCGCTGTTCCTGGCCGACTACTTCGCCCGCGACAACAAGCAGGGCGGCGCCTGGATGAACGAATACGTCAGCCAGTCCAGGCTGCTCGGCCTGAAGCCGGTGGTGGTCAACAACCTCAACCTGCCGAAACCGCCGGAAGGCCAGCCGGTGCTGATGAGCTTCGACGACGTCACCGGCATGTTCCACGAATTCGGCCATGCCATCCACGGCATGTTCTCCAACGTGCAGTACCCGCTGTTCGCCGGCACCGCCACGCCGCCGGACTTCGTCGAGTATCCCTCGCAGTACAACGAGATGTGGTCGCATGACCCCCAGGTGCTGGCCAATTACGCCAAGCATTACCAGACCGGCGCGCCGATGCCGAAGGAACTGCTGGACAAGGTGCTGGCGGCGCGCAAGTTCAACGAGGGCTTCACCACCGGCGAATACCTGGCGGCGGCGATCCTCGACATGAACTGGCACGAGATCCCGCCCGGCCAGACGCCGGAAGCGAAGGACGTGATGGCGTTCGAAGCCGCCGCGCTGAAGAAGTCCAACGTGGATTACGCCCTGGTGCCGCCGCGCTACCACACGACGTACTTCTCCCACATCTTCTCCAACGGTTATGCGGCGGGCTACTACGCCTACATCTGGAGCGACGTGCTGGCCAAGGACACCGAGCACTGGATGAACACCCACGGCGGGCTCAAGCGCGCCAACGGCGACCTGCTGCGCGCCAAGGTGCTGTCGCGCGGTTTCAGCGCCGATCCGACCTCGCTGTTCGTGGACTTCTACGGCAAGCCGCCGGAAGTGGGCCCGTTGCTCGAAGCGCGCGGGCTGACCGCGGGCAAGAGCAAGTAAGACGTTCATTTCAAAGCCGGGGCACCTTGCGGTGCCCCGGCTTTTTTGTTTTTTGGCGTAGGGTGTGCGAAGCGCACCGTTTACCGCGAGGCTGTGCGCGATTGATGCGCTTCGCTGCGCTCAGCACACCCTACAAACGACAAAGAAGGACAGCTACACCACTTCGTCGGTCCACACCTTGAAGCTTTCCAGCTTGTTCTCGCCGAAGCAGGTGCTGATGGCGACGTCGGCCGCGTCGCGGCCGCGGGCGATGAGGACGCGGCCGATGCGGGGCTGGTTGTTGCGGGCGTCGAAGGTGTACCAGGCGCCGCCGAGCCAGGCTTCGAACCAGCCGGCGAAGTCCATCGCACCGTAGGGCGGCGGCATGCCGATGTCGCCGAGGTAGCCGGTGCAGTAGCGCGCCGGAATGTTCATGCAGCGGCAGAAGGCGATGGCGAGGTGGGCGTAGTCGCGGCACACGCCGGTGCGCTCGTTGTAGACCTGCAGCGCGGTCTTGGTGGCGCTGGCGTGCTCATAACCGAACTTGATGTGGTTATGGACGAAGTCGCAGATCGCCTGCACCCGGCCCCAGCCCATCGGCGCGTGGCCGAACAATTTCCAGGCGATATCGGAGAGCTGGTCGGTTTCGCAGTAGCGGCTGCCGAGCAGGAACACCAGGGTTTCTTCCGGCAGGCTCTGCACGTCGATCTGCCAGGTGTTGGGCAGGGTAACTTCCGGCAGGCCGGAGTCGTTGACCAGGGCATCGGCGGTCAGGCGCAAGCGCCCTTGCGGTGCGACCAGGCGGCTGCACCAGTTGCCGAAGCCATCGCGGTAGGCCGATACCGGAATGGAGGGATCGGTGATCAGGTGGTCCGGCCGCACCAGGTCGGAGGCGCGGCTGTAGTGCACGCTGAGAGTGAGGATCATCGGCGTCGGCCGGGGAAACTCGTATACCAATTCGTAGCCGACACGGATGCGCATTGTCTTGCCTCGTGCAACAAGTACCGGACAGCGGTCCGGATGCGCGGAAAATCCGCACCAATCTTTGTTTCAGACCTGAGTGGCGCCGAGATGTTCCGAGGCCTGCTTGAGCAGCTTGGCCAGGCGCCCGGCCCAGGTCGATTGGCCGGCTTCGTCGGCGATCAGGTCCTGGCGGATTTCCAGGGCGAGGTGCGGGATGCCGCGCGCTTCGCCATGGACGGGAATGGTGTAGTCGGTTTCGTCGCTGATCGAATACGGCTCGTTGTCGCCGACCGGCAGGCGCTCGTCGCGGCGCAACAGGCGCAGCAACTCGGTCGCCAGCCGCGCGTCGCGGTGATACATCACGCCGATATGCCAGGGGCGCGCGGCGCCGCGGTAGGACGGGGTGAAGCTGTGCACCGAGATCAGCACCGTCTTGCGGCGCTGCCGCTGGCGCGCGTCGAGAAGCTCGCGCAGGGCATCGTGGTAGGGCTGGAAGATTTCACGGCCGCGCGCTTCGACTTCCACCTCGGAGAGGTTTTCGTTGCGGCCGATCTGCGTCCATTCGCTGCGTTCGACGATGGATTCGGCCGAACCCGGTGTACGATTGCAGTCGATCACCAGGCGCGAATACGGCTGCAGCACCAGCGTGGCGTCGAGCCGCTCCGACAGGCGTTGGGCGACGCCGGCGGCGCCGATGTCCCAGGCGATGTGGCTCGACAACTCGGTTTCCGACAGGCCAAGCGAGTCCAGCATCCGCGGAATGTCGCGGCCGGCGTGGTCGCAGGCCAGCACGAAGTCGGAAGCGGCGTCCGGGCGCTCGACCAGTACGGCGGGCTGCTCCCCGGCGGCGAGCAATTGCATGGCGTCGGCGACCTGCATGGCTTAGCGGCTGACCTTCTGCGCTGGTGCGTTCAGCGGATACTGGATGCCCAGCCATGGCGCCGCCGGATAATTCGGATGCTCGCGCCGGATGCTGCTCCAGTCGGACACATCCTTGGACACCAGGCCATTGCAATCGGCATAGGGGCAATGCTGTTCGCCATCGACCAGGCGACAGGTGCCGTTGGGGAACGTGCGGCTGCACAGGCTGCACCAGAGATGCGCCTCGCGTGCCTGCCAGAACCACACGGACTGCGCCGGCTTGCGCGCCCGGCCGATCACGATGGGGCCGCCGAAAGTCCTCTCCATCTGCTGCTTTTCCATCCTGGAACCACCCGTCGTTGCGGGCGTGGCGCCGCATCACCTTTCGAGACTCGCCGCGGCGTCGATGCCGACGGTAACCGAACCTCTCGCGGCACCGCCGCGCCAACCCGTCGAGATTAACGTGAGACGGCCGTTCGCGTCGGTGCGCTACCGAACATAGGACTGCCGCAAGACCTGCGATTGCAGCAGCTAGTCGAAACGGATGCCTTCGACCGCGGCCAGGATCTTTTTGCGCACTTCCTCGGCTGCGGACATCTGGCGAGCGACGCGCTCGTCGACTTCGCGCTCCTGGCGGGTGACGGCCTGGTTGATCGCTTCGAGCCGCTGCTTGATGCGGCTGGTGTTGCCTTCGATCTCGCCGAGTTCGCAGGCCAGCACCACGATGTCCTGCTCGATGGCGAACGCGGGGCCCTGGTTCTTGCTCAGGTCGTGGAAAGTCTTTTTCCACGCGGATGACGGGATTTCGGAAAGCTTGATGCGGAATTCGTACTGGCCGCTCTCTTTCCAGCGTGCGGGCAGTTCCGGGTCGAGCCAGCCGAGAAGCCTGATCGATTGCGCCATGGCTCAAGGCTCCTGTAGGTGGGAGGCGAGTGTACGCCAAACGCCGCATCGCCATGCGTCGGAGAACGCACAGACGGGACAGCTTGCCGGGTATAGCGTTGGTCGGCAATGCGAGGGACCCGCGGCAATCGTCGCGGCCTCGCCGCAGGAGTCAGCATGAACGCAAGCCTCACCACGCCGGCGGGCACAGCACCGGCGCCATTACTGGACGCGAAACGCATCCCCATTTTCAGCACCGCCACCTTTTACGAGATCAAGCCGCCTGCGATGCCGGGCGCGCTGATCGAACTCGGCCAGCGGCCGACCGTCGCCGCTCTGGCCTGGGAACGGGAGCATCCGCGTGCGCCAACGACATCCGCGGAGGATAAATCGGGCAAGGCGACGTGGCGGCGGCACATCGGCAGCGCCCGCCTGACCTGGAGCAAGCTCAGCGGCGGCGAACTGGAGCGGATCGAGGGCGATCCGGCGAAGCTGATCGTGCTGCTGCAGCGGCACTATTCCTTCGACCATCACGAAGCCGACCGGCAGGTCAAGAACTTCTTCCAGAGGAATCGGGTGTAGCGTCGCGACCCCGGCAAGGAATATCAGGTCGCCATCACATCCGGCAGCAGGCGATCGAATTCGCGCTTGACCACCTGGTAGCACTCGCAGGACTGCTTCTCCAGGCCAGCCCGGTCCAGCACCGTGATGCGGCCGCGCGCGTATTCGATCAGGCCGGCTTTCTGTAGCCGCCCGGCGGCCACGGTGACCCCCTCGCGGCGCACACCGAGCAGGTTGGCGATTTCGTCCTGGGTCATCTTCATCTTGCTGGACGGCAACCGGTCGAGGCTGAGCAACAACCAGCGGCAGAACTGCTGATCGATCGAATGATGGCGGCTGCAGGCCTGGGTCTGCGCCATCTGGGTCAGCAGGGCCTGGGTATAGCGCAGCAGCAGGTGCTGCACCGGGCCGGAGCGGGCGAATTCATGCTGCAGCAGTTTGCCCGGCAGGCGATAGGCATAGCCGGCACTGCGCACCACCGCGCGGCTCGGCGTGGTGTCGCCGCCCATGAACAGCGCGATCCCGACCAGCCCCTCGTTGCCGACCACGGCGATTTCCGCAGAGGCGCCGTCTTCCATCAGGTACAGCAGAGAGACGATGGAATCGGTGGGGAAATAGACATGCTGGAAGCGCACGCGGGATTCGTACAACACCTCCCCCGCCGTCAGCGGCACCAGTTCCAGGTGGGGAAACAGGCGCTCGCGCTCCCCTTCCGGCAGCACGGCCAGCAGTCGACTCTGTTGCGGCGTTTGCCTGGAAGGAATGGCGGAACCTGGGCTGAGGGAACCGGACTGGCTCCCTCAGGCAGGATACGCGAACTGCGGCTTGCGCCGCGGTTGAGCCCTTAGAAAAACGCGGCGCGCGCCGGCGCCGCCGGGGGCGCCATCAGGTAGCGTGTGCCTGTCGCGGGAATCGCCGGATAGTCCGGATTGGTCGACTTGACCCGCTCCCAAGGCATGGCATCGACCGAGGCGTGGCCGTCGCAATCCGCATACGGACACAGGCGGAATTCACCGACCTGGCGGTACATGCCATTGGGAAAGGTGCGGTTGCAGTGGCTGCACCAGAGATGATCTGCGAACTTGCCATGGAACAACCGCGGGCTGTTGGCGACCCGGGCCGGCGTGCTGCTGACCGGGCCGCCGAACAGCTTCTCCAGATCCTTCTGTCCCGGCTGGATTTCGCGCTGAACGGCAGCGCCCGCATTCCGCTTCGGGACATTGCTGATGTTCATCGATGCATCCTCCTTGGAAAACGGGACAGCCAGGTCAATCAGACAACAGCGGGATGCGCGTCGTAAAACTGCTTCGCCTGCTGGTCGGCTTCTTCGCGCGTGGTGTGGTAGCGCAACTGGATCAGCCCGGCCAGGATGTTCAGATTACCGTTGACGCGGGTCAGATCTTCCGGCGGCACCTTCACCCAGGTGGTCTTGGCATCCGCCAGCATCAGCTTCCAGCGCTTCTGCGCCGCCTGCTCGTTGGCGATGGAACTGGCTCTGATCTGCTTGTTGGTACGCGGCGGCGCGGGCGCTACCGCCAGGGTGCTTTCCGCTGATTCGGGGAGATTCATGGTGAACTCGCTTTTTCGTTGATGCATCGCCGGGGCCGGCGGAATTGCCGGGCACCGCTGCCGGTTGCGGTTTGAACGCAAGGCTTGTCATGCGCCGGAGATGGCGACACCGCAGCGGGGACAAACCGGTTGCACCGTCACGGAGCGTGACGGGTGGAGGCAGCAGCGAGGTATACCACCGAACCGGCCGCACGTCTGTCGGAAAACGCACATAGTGGGATGGGCCGGGAGGCATCTCGGGCCGCCTTTTTCCCACTTTACGGCACTTGGCGGTTCACCATGCGTGCCAAGGCTTGTTGTTGGCACGCATGCGGTGAGTGAATAAGGAACAGGGCATTTTGGGGGTGTCCAAGAAGGTATGAGAACGCCCGAAGAGGGTTTTTACGGTCGGGTTTCAGGATTCGACTGCCCGCATTCGTGCATCGAAGTCAGCAGAACTGGATCCCCGCCTTCGCGGGGATGACGAAGAGGGAGAGGGAGCGCTCAAGAGCGACACCCCGGCTTTTGACGTTGCTTTGTGCTTTTGACGTTGCTTTTGACGTTCCCCCCGTTGCCTGCGCCGAGCATCGGAGTCTGCGGCGACGTAGGCTCGCGCCTGTTTGGCGCGAGGCGAGGCAGGATGCCGAAGCGTTTTTGTACAGGCCAGGGATGGCCTGCCAAGAAAAACAAACCCAAACCCCGCCGCGGGCGAGAAGCGCAGGGGCCCCATCAATCACCGACAGGTGATTGATGGGCGCAGGCTCCGGGGCGGCGCTTCTTTGGTTACTTTCTTGTCGCTGGAGACAAGAAAGTGACCCGCCTTCAAGGCGGAACCGGGGTGTCAGGCAGCGCGGTCAATGCCTCGCGCGCAAGCGCGTACGTCGAGGTTTCAGAGTGAGCCCGCGTGGGCACGCTTTACTTTGCCCACCCTACTTCACAGGCATTGATGGCATCTCGGAGAAATGCGGGAAGTCGAAAACGCGCAACGAAGTAATTCACTCCGAACAACCACAGGAAAATGAATACCGGAATGCCGAATCTCACTAGTGGCGACTCGTTTATTGAGGTATGCAAGACGACGAAAAGGATCGGAAGCATCACGAAAGCAAGCATTTCCCAACAATAGAACGTGTAGTCAACCATGGGCTTCGAACCGCTCTGCACGTCAACTACACCGTGGCTTACGGCGGCCAGGACATTCCAGTTGAACACCATGCGAAAAATGCCGCCGCGAAACGTGATCCGGTTTGCACGGCACTCGACACCGGATGCACGAACCGCGACGAGCGCTGCCACGATCCGGTCAGCGATGACGGCAGCCTGCTCGGGCGTCGTGTCCGGCAGTTCAATTCGGCCCTTGATATGGATCGGGAACATGCATGAATCCCTGACTAGAGGTTTAAAGGCATCGTTCCAGCGCTTGATCCAAGCTATCAGCCGCGACTGATGCGCTTCGCTGCGCTCAGCACATCCTACAAAAGCTACAAGCGATAGGCGCCGAACTTCATCAGCTTCGACACCCGCTTCATCAAACTCCGCACCGGCAACGGCAAGGGATGCGCCCCCGCCGCGGCAGCCTCGTCCCCATGCCGCGCCTCGTCCTCCTTCATCGCCTCGACGATGGCCCGGCTGCGCTGGTCATCCTTGGGCAACTGCTGGAGGTGATCCTCCAGGTGTTCCACCACCTGCCGCTCGGTCTCCTCGACGAAGCCCAGATTCCAGCGGTCCCCCGCCAGCCCGGCGACGGCCCCGATGGCAAAGGAGCCGACGTACCAGAAAGGACTGAGGATGCTCGGCTTCTCACCCAGCTCACCGAGGCGCGTCTCGCACCACTGGAGATGGGAGCGCTCCTCGTCCGCCGCATGCAGCAGATGCTTGCGGATGGCCGGATCCCGCGAAACCAGGGCTTGCCCGTGGTAGAGGGCCTGGGCCGAGACTTCGCCGGCATGGTTGACACGCATCAGGCCGGCGGCGCGGCGGCGCGCCTGGTTGTCCATGTGCGCTTCCGGCAGGCTCCCGGCCGGGTACGCCGGGGCTTCGGCCGGGTCCTGAGGGCGGGGCGCGAGGGTCTGCAGGCTCTGCTGCAAACGCATCAACAGGCGGTCGGCGGGTGAATAGTCCCGCCGGCTTCCAGCGCCGGGTTCCTGCATGACTCACGCTCCTGGGTTTTTCCGATGGGGCAATTCTGCGAAGATTGGCGCCATACCGCAAAGCGGCCCCCTTTTTGACCTTGAATCCGGGACCTTATTCCATGAGATCACAGTTGATCGCGGCCCTCGCCCTGGCCTTGGGCCTGGGCGTCGCCGCCGGCGTCTGCGCCGATCCCTCGCCCCTGCCACCGCCGCCCACCGACCTCGGCCTGCCGTCCGCGGTGACGGAGGCGATGCAGGGCATCGACGCCGGGCGCATCAGCGCCCACGTGCGCTTCCTCGGCGACGACGCGCTGGAAGGCCGCGGCCCGGGCGTGCGCGGCGGCGACCTCGCCGCCAAGTACATCGCCACCCAGTTCGCGCTGTACGGCCTCAAGCCGGCCGGCGACGACGGCAGCTATTTCCAGAACGTGAACTTCGTCGGCGTGCAGTCGCAGCCGGCCACCAGCTTCGCCCTGCAGCCGTCCAGCGGCGACGCGGTGCAGCTGAAGTACCGCGACGACTTCGTGGTCAGCAACCAGACCCAGGGGGAATCGGCCGACATCGACGCGCCGATCGTGTTCGTCGGCTACGGCATCGACGCACCCGAGTACCAGTGGGACGACTACAAGGGCGTGGACGTCAAGGGCAAGGTGGTGCTGATCATCGTCAACCAGCCGCCGTCCAAGGATCCCAAGTTCTTCAACGGCAGCACCCTGACTTATTACGGCCGCTGGATGTACAAGTTCGAGGAAGCGGCGCGCAAGGGCGCCGTGGGCGCGATGATCATCCACCGCACCGACCTGGCCAGCTATCCCTGGGACGTGGTGCGCAGCTCCTGGAGCAACGAGCAGGTCTACCTGGCCGACGACAAGGATCCCAAGCTGCAGAGCGCCGCCTGGATCCAGCTCGAGGTGGCGCGGCTGCTGCTGTCCAAGGCCGGCCTCAAGCTGGACGAGCAGATCGCCCTCGCCGGCACCCGCGACTTCAAGGCGGTGGAACTGCCGGTGCGCCTGAAGGCGCATGTGCTGAGCAAGATCCGCAAATTCCAGTCGCCCAACGTGGTGGCGATGCTGCCGGGCAGCGACAAGGGCACGCCGAAGCAGGCGGTGTTCTATACGGCGCACTACGACCACCTGGGCATCGACCCGGGCATGAGCGGCGACAACATCTACAACGGCGCGGTGGACAACGGCACCGGCTGCGGCATCCTGCTGGAGCTGGCGCACGCCTACAGCCAGATGAAGGACAAGCCGCCGCACCCGGTGTATTTCGCCTCGGTCACGGCCGAGGAGAAGGGCCTTCTGGGCTCGCGCTACCTGGGCGCGCACCCGCCGATCCCGGCGGCGCAGATCGCGCTGGACCTCAACTATGACGCCATCGCGCCGATCGGCGTGCCGGAGTCGGTCAACGTCACCGGCGCCGACCGCATCAGCTTCTTCCCCACGGTGGAGAAGACCGCCAAGTCCTTCCACTACGAGATCGAGCCGGACGCCAACCCGGGCGCGGGCCACTACTACCGCTCGGATCACTTCAGCTTCGCCCGCGTCGGCGTGCCGGCGTTTTCCATCGGCAACGGCACCAAGTTCGCCGGCCACCCCAAGGAGTGGGGCAAGGCGCAGGAAGACGACTACACCACCAATCGCTACCACCGTCCCGGCGACGAGTGGACGGCGGAAATGGACTTCTCCAGCAATGCCGCGCTGGCGCGCTACGGCTTCGCGCTGGGCTGGCAGGAGCTGCTGGCGTCGGACACGGTGAGCTGGCAGGCCGGCGACGAGTTCGAGGCGGCGCGCAAGAAGAGTGCGAAGGCACCGTAAGCGCCCGGTGACTGCCTCCGCTCGCCAAACGGGAATCTAGCGCATGCCGTTCTGGTTGCTGTTTTGTGCCATCGCGGTACTGGCGCTGGCGTATTACCGGCCCGGCATCCGCGCCACCAGCGCGGTGCTGGGGGTGACGGTGCTGTGCTACGGCCTGTTCGGCGATTCGACACTGCTGTTCACGCTGCTGGCGCTGCTGTGGCTGCTGGTGTGCGTGCCGCTCACCGTCACGCCGCTGCGGCAGGAATGGCTGTCGCGGCCGGCGCTGGGCTGGTTCAAGCGCGTGGTGCAGCGGCTCGACCCCGCCGCGCTGGGGGCGCTGGATGCCGGCACCGCCTGGTGGGAAGCCGAGCTGATCGGCGGCGAGCCGGACTGGCAGCGTTTCCAGTCCTTCCCGCCGGCGCGGCCGCTGCCAACCGAGCAGGTGGTGGTGGACCAGCTGGTGGCGGGATTCCGCAGCCGCGCCCACGCGCCCGAGGAGGCCCTGGCCTGGCTGCGTGAGCAGCAGGCATTCGGCCTCGGCATTCCGCACTACCACGGCGGCCTGGAGTGGTCGGCGGTGGCGCAGTCGGCGGCGCTGGCGCGCATCACCGCCATCGATCCGGCTATGGGTGAACGCATGGCCTCGCCGCAGCGACTGGCCTGGATCGAGCTGCTGCGGCGGCACGGCAGCGAGGCGCAGCAAAGCCGCTGGCTGCCGCGCCTGGCCGGCGGCGCCGGCATCATCAGCGCGCTCGACGCGGTCGCCGGGGACGCGGTGGTGTTTTCCAGCATGGTCGAGGGCGAGCGCGTCACCGCCCTGCGCCTGCGCCTTGATGCGCAGTTCGCGGCCACGGCGGA
>JAQGNS010000180.1 GCA_028291705.1 Nevskia sp. | reverse complement strand
CCTGCCGATCCACATGCCGAAGAACACCTCGGCGGGCGTGTTCATCGCAGCCTTCGCGTTCGTCATCGGCTTCGCGATGATCTGGCACATGTTCCTGATTGCCGCTCTCGCCTTCGTCGGCCTGCTGGTGACCGCGATCGGCCATACCTTCAACTACAAACGCGACTACTACATCCCCGCCGACGTCGTGGCCCGGACCGAGGCCGCCCGCACGGAAGAGCTTGCCGCCCATGTCTGATATCCAAGCTATGCCTACCCCCGTCGTCGCGGACAAGCAGGACCTTCAGTTCTGGATGAAGGAAGACCATCACCCGGAAAACGGCACGTTGCTCGGGTTCTGGATCTACCTGATGAGCGATTGCCTCATCTTCGCCTGCCTGTTTGCCACCTATGGCGTCCTCGGCCGCAGCTATGCGGGCGGCCCTTCGGGCGCCGACCTGTTCGAGCTGCCGCTGGTGGCGATCAACACCACCATGCTGCTGTTGTCTTCGATCACCTACGGCTTCGCCGTGCTGGAGATGCAGAAGAATCGCCGCGGCACGATGATGGCCTGGCTGATCGTCACCGGCCTGTTCGGTGCGACCTTCCTCGGCATCGAGCTGTACGAGTTCGCCAACCTCATCCACGAGGGTGCGGGCCCGCAGCGCAGCGCCTTCCTGTCGTCCTTCTTCACCCTGGTCGGCACCCACGGCCTGCACGTCACCTTCGGCATCATCTGGCTGGTGACGCTGATGGTGCAGGTGACGCAGCGCGGCCTGTCACCGGAGAACATGCGCCGCCTGAGCTGCCTCAGCCTGTTCTGGCACTTCCTCGACGTCGTCTGGATCGGCGTCTTCACCTTCGTCTACCTGATGGGAGTGCTGCGATGAGCACCGCCTCCGAACTCCCCCACGGCGGCGCCGCGGGCGATGCCGACGTCGACACCCGCCACGTCCACGGCCACGGCCACGATGAGGCTCACGTTCATGGACACGGCCCCGGCGGCGCCGCGCACGGCAGCTTCAAGGGCTACATGACCGGCTTCCTGCTGTCGGTGGTGCTGACCGGTATCCCCTTCTGGCTGGTGATGGGCAAGGTGTTCCAGGATCACCAGACCACCACCCTGATCGTGCTGGCCTTCGCCATCGTGCAGATCCTGGTGCACATGGTGTACTTCCTGCACCTCAACACCAGCTCCGAGGGCGGCTGGAACATGCTGGCCCTGATCTTCACCATGGTGCTGGTGGTGATCACCCTCAGCGGTTCGCTGTGGGTCATGTACCACATGAACGCCAACATGATGCCGATGTCCCCGCAGGACATGCGCAACATGCCCTGATGGGGCAGCCCGCGCAGTCGAGCGTGGAGCCGGCAGCAACGCCGGCCTCGCCGCTGCGCCTGTCCCTGCTGGGCCTCGTAGCCACGCTGGCCTTGCTCGGCTTCGTCGCACTCGGCAACTGGCAGGTCCACCGCCGCACCTGGAAGCTGGACCTGATCCAGAAAGTGGATGCCCGCTTACAGGCACCGCCGGCGGCAGCGCCGACACGCGCGCAATGGCCCAGCCTCAACGCGGCCGACGACGAATACCGCAAGCTGTGCCTGTCCGGCGAGTTCCTGCGCGACCATGAAACCCTGGTACAGGCCGTCACCCGGCTCGGCGCCGGCGACTGGGTGATGACGCCCCTGCGCACCGCCACCGGCGACCTCGTCCTGGTCAACCGCGGCTTCGTTCCCCCCGAGCAGCGGACCCCGGCCGCGCGCAGCGCAGGCCAGACAGCGGGACCACTCCAGGTCTGCGGCCTGCTGCGCCTGACCGAGCCCCACGGCGCCTTCCTGCGCCGCAACGATCCCGCCGCCGGCCACTGGTTCTCCCGCGACGTCGTCGCCATCACCGCCGCCCAGGGCCTGCAGGCGCAGGACACCGCCCCGTATTTCCTCGATGCCGACGCCACACCCAACCCCGGCGGCTGGCCGGTGGGCGGCCTCACCGTGATCCACTTCCACAACAGCCACCTGGTCTACGCCATCACCTGGTACGGCCTGGCCCTGCTGGTCGCGGGCGGCATGGCCATCGTCGCCCGCTACGAATGGCGGCTGCGGCACTCGGGCCGAGTGGTAAAATGATCGGGAAGCGGCGGCCCTCGCCGCCGCCACCCGCCGGAGCCGCCGCTTGCCGGACCAAGGCGAAAACCTGATGTCGTCCCACCCCGTGCGCGAGCATCCGCGCCGCGCCGCCGCCATTTCCGGCGACGCCGCCGGCCTGCACAACATGCTGCAGCTGATCCAGTTGCGCTGGATCGCCGTGATCGGCCAGATCATGACCATCGTCTTCGTCGAGCTCGAGTTCCGTATCGAGCTGCCGCTGAAACCCATGTCCGTGGTGGTGGCCTGCCTGGTGGCGCTGAACCTGATCAGCGTTTACCGCTGGCGCACCCTGCGCAGCGTCAGCAACGGCGAGCTGCTGCTCGGCTTGCTGCTCGACGTGGCCGCGCTGACCGCCCTGCTCTACCTCAGCGGCGGCGCCACCAATCCCTTCGTCTTCCTCTATCCCTTGCAGGTGACGCTCGGCGCCATGTTGCTGGAGACCTGGTCGACCCTGACCATCGTCGCCGTCACCAGCTTCTGCTTCGCCGGCCTCACCGCGTTCTACCAGCCGCTGGCATTGCCTGAGGGCGGCGTCACCGAGCTGTTCCGCCTGCACATCCTCGGCATGCTGGTCTGCTTCCTGCTCGACGCCGTGCTGCTGGTGGTCTTCATGAGCCGCATCAGCCGCAACCTACGCAAGCGCGACGCCCGCCTCGCCGACCTGCGCCAGCGCGCCGCCGAGGAAGACCACATCGTGCGCATGGGCCTGCTCGCCTCCGGTGCCGCGCACGAGCTGGGCACGCCGCTGGCCACTTTGTCGGTGATCCTCGGCGACTGGGAGAACATGGCCCTGTTCTGGCAGGACCCCGAGCGCCTGCAGGAACTCGGCGACATGCAGGCCGAGGTGCAGCGCTGCAAGGCCATCGTCACCGGCATCCTGCTCTCCGCCGGTGAGGCGCGCGGCGAATCGCCGGTCATCACCACCATCGCCGGTTTCGTCGACGGCCTCGTCGAAGGATGGCGCGCCAAGCGCACCTCCGCCTTCCTCGAATACACCCGGGAGTTCGACGCGGACCTGCCCATCGTGTCCGACTCGGCCCTCAGGCAGATCATCTTCAACGTGCTCGACAACGCCCAGGAAGCCTCGCCGCGCTGGATCGGCCTGAGCGTGGCGCACGACGGCGAAACGCTGTCCCTCTCGGTACGCGACCGCGGGCCGGGCTTCGCCGCCGAAATGCTGGCGCAGTTCGGCAAGCCCTACCAGTCCAGCAAGGGCCGCCCCGGCGGCGGCCTCGGCCTGTTCCTGGTGGTCAACGTGGTGCGCAAGCTAGGCGGCCGCGTCACCGCCGAGAATGCCGCGGAAGGCGGCGCCATCGTCACCCTGTATCTGCCGCTGGCCGCATTGACCATCGGGGAAAGAAATGCCGAACCCGCTTGAGCCCGCGCCGCAGCGCCTGCTGCTGATCGTCGAGGACGACGAGTCCTTTGCCCGCGTCCTCAAGCGCTCCTTCGAGCGCCGCGAATACCGCGTACTGCTGGCCGCCAGCGTCGAGGAAACGCAGAACCTGCTCCGTACCGAAACGCCGGCTTACGCCGTGGTCGACCTCAAGCTCGGTACCGCCTCGGGCCTGGCCGTGGTGCAAGCCCTCAGCGCCCACGATCCCGACATGCTGATCGTGGTGCTGACCGGTTTCGCCAGCATCGTCACCGCGGTGGAAGCGATCAAGCTCGGTGCCTGCAACTACCTGGTCAAGCCGTCCAATACCGACGACATCGAGGCCGCCTTCAACCACACACCTGGCGATGTCGGCGCTCCCGTCGCCGCGCGCGCCACCTCCATCAAGACCCTGGAATGGGAACGCATCCACGAAGCCCTGGCCGAAACCGGCTTCAACATCTCCGAAACCGCGCGCCGCCTCGGCATGCACCGCCGCACCCTCGCACGCAAGCTGGCCAAGCGCCAGGTCCCCTGAAGAGGCGCACCAGCGCCGTTATTCAGCAGGGACGCCGCTGCAGCGGCGTTGAACTATCGCTCCCGCCCTTCAGTCTTAACTAGAGGAATAAAGCCGTTGCCCAGCAGCGGCACGAGGAGATCGCGATGCAAAGGAATGCACTTCGCAGCTATTTGCTGTTGTCGCTGCTGTTGATCGGGCCCGGCATCGCCAACGCCCAGTCCAGCGACAGCGATACACGCAGCATGAGCCCGTCATCCCCCAACATGAATACGCCGTCGCGCTTCGGCAGCAGCTCCGGCGCCGCCGGCGCTTCGATGGAGATGCAAGCCAATCACCCGAGCCCCGCCGAGTGCGCCCGCTTGAAAAGCGAGCAATCGGGCAATCCAGGCGATGCGGTGAATCAGGAGTTCAGAGCAAAGATGGCGCAGTGCCACCTACTCACCGACGACGGCCGTGCCGCGCCGGAGCACTAGCCCCGACCCGGCATTCCTTGCCGCCTGACGGCGTTAACCGCGGTTCGGTATCGTCAACCCTCGCACCACGGCCGGACGCGCGACAAACGCCTCCAATGCCCGCACCACATTCGGAAAATTCGCGATGCCCACCAGGTCGCCGGCTTCATAGAAGCCGATCAGATTGCGCACCCAGGGAAAAGTGGCGATATCCGCAATGGAATACTCGTCCGACACCAGCCAGGCCTGCTGCGCCAGCCGCTCCTCGAGCACCCCGAGCAGCCGCTTCGCTTCAGCGACATAACGATCACGCGGACGCTTGTCCTCGTAGTCCTTACCGGCAAACTTATTGAAGAACCCAAGCTGCCCGAACATCGGCCCGATGCCGCCCATCTGGAACATCAGCCACTGGATCGCGTGATAACGCCCCGCCGCGTCCTGCGGCATGAAGCGCCCGGTCTTTTCCGCCAAGTAGATCAGGATCGCGCCGGACTCGAACAAGGGCAGCGGCTTCCCGCCCGGCCCCGCCGGATCGATGATCGCCGGAATCTTGTTGTTCGGATTGAGCGAATGAAACGCCGGCGAGGACTGGTCGTTG
>JAQGNS010000179.1 GCA_028291705.1 Nevskia sp. | reverse complement strand
GTCGATTCTTCAAATGACCAATATTCATCGGCTCAGATGAACATTACGAAAAGATAACGTCGTGTACTTGACCATGGTCAAGCGCGTTTAAAAAGCAGCGTCCACATAATCCGCCCGGCATTGGGTTCACCCAATGGGGCAGTCAAATACACAGTCGCACCTTCTACGGAAATTCCCTGAGGAGGTAGGGAGCAGTGCGTCCATCGGCATCGCCGATACGGATGGCGCGTGAAGCCGACGAACCCAAACGCCGGCAACCACCGTATCGACCACGCCGTCCACGGACGTCGCACACGTCACCGCTTTCATTCACTTGCCGTTGCACATCCGCCGGAACTTCGCGGCGCGCACATGCATTCGATGCGGCGCGCCCAGGGGATTCCTGCGTTCACGATTCGACCAACAACATCATGAGGAGAGGCAGATGAAGAACCTTACAACGCGTTTCCGCGTTGCCTGCGTTGCGGCCTGTTATGTGGCCACAGCCGGCTATGCGGGCGCCACGCAAGCCGATGGCGACAACAGCCAGCAGATCGACGCGCTCAAGCACGAGGTCAACGACCTGACCCGCAAGATCGACGAATTATCCCGCAAACAAGACGCAGCGGCAGCCGCACCGCCCGCCGCAACCATCGCGCGGGCGCCGGCACCCGCGGCGCCATTGTCGCAGGACGATGAATCCGTCCTGCACGGCCTGGTGAAATTCCTCAAGGGCAACGAGTTCTACGCCAACATCGACCTCTCGGTCGACGACGTCACCAAGGGCTGGAACGGCATCAAGGGACTGCCGCCGCACACCTACTACAAGGACGGCGATCCCGCCGCCGGCACCGCCACCCCGGCCGGACGCACTGGTTGGCAGCCGGCGATCGGCACCAATGCAACCTATTTCGGCATCCGCGGCAAGCACGCCCTGGGCGGCGACTTCAACCTCGTCTACCAGCTGGAAACCCAGGTGGACGTCACCTCCCAGCCCGGCACCGCCAACACCAACTCGAACAGCTCCAGCACGGTCAAGGGCGCCCTCGCCTCGCGCACCAGCTTCCTCGGCTTCGCCAACAAGGACTGGGGCAGCGTCAAGATCGGCAAGGGCTATGGACCCTACAAGGTATCGACCGACCGCCTCAACCCCTTCTCTTCCATGCTCGGCGACAACGCCGTCATCATGGGCAACACCGGTGGCGACAACCGCGTCGAGTTCGGCGGCTACCTCGATCACGCCATCTGGTACGAGTCGCCCAAGTTCCACGGCGTCTCCTTCAACGCCCTGGTCTCGCCCGGCCAGAACCGCTCCGGCGAGGACGACAATATCGCCCAGGGCGAATCCGACTGCACCGGCGGCAACATCCCCGGCAGCGGCGCGCTGGCCCCGAGCTGCAACGACGGCTCCTTCGGCACCGCCTTCAGCACCTCGCTCGCCTACGAAGGCCCGACCTCCCTGCCGCTCTACATCACTGGCGCCTACGAACTGCACCGCAGCGTCAACCGCGTCAGCGATGTCGTCGGTCCGGATCCCAGCAACCCGGCCAGCGACGTCGTCGCCAACGATCCGCGCGACATCGCCAACGAATGGGCCGCGAAGATCGGCGTGCAATACCTCTTGCCCACGCACACCACCCTCAACTTCATCTGGGAAGACCTGCACCGCGCGGTGCCGCAAGCCCTGGCCTTCCAGAACGAGCGCTCACGCCGCGGCACCTGGGTGGCAATCACGCAGACCCTGGGCACCAAGGACGACATCAGCCTCGGCTGGGCGCACGCGCAGCGCAGCCCGGGCGATCCCGGTCAGCACACCACCCCGACCACCTCCAATCCCGATAACCAGTCCAACCTGTTCACTGCCGCCATCAAGCACAAGCTGGACAAGCAGACCTACATCTACGCCAACTGGGCCCTCACCGAGAACGCCTCCGCCGCCCACTACGACCTCGGCGCCGGCGCTCACGGCCTGAAGACCGACTGCCACGACGCCAGCCCGCTCTACATCAACGACACCCTGCCCGACGGCAACGTGGTGCAGGTCGCCAATGGCCCGTTCTGCTACCCGGGCGGTCACATCATGGGCGTCTCCATCGGCGTCAACTACAAGTTCTGATCCACCTGCTTCCAGCGGTGGCCGTGCGCCTCCGCTCCCGGGGTGCACGGCAAAAAATTGGGGCGGTTCCGCAAGGAACCGCCCCCTTTTTGTTTCAGCTTCTGTTCCGGCTCCGCGGCGGGAGCGTCCAGGACGCCCCGCCGGGTTCGTGTAGCTTTAGTGCGCGTTGATGTTGTTCGGCACACCCGCCGGCAGCGCCTTGCTCACCGTCAGCACCACGTTGCCGATCTGGCGGTAGTTCAGCAGGTTGGTCGCGGGTGTCTGTACGGCGTAACCGGCGAAGGTCAGGCTCAGATGGGTGGAGTCGATCTGCGTCGCCGTCGGCGCATATAGACGCTGGGCAAACCAGGCCTCGGTTGCAACGACCGGAGGATGGGCCGGGATCGTCACCGTGGCGCCATCGAGCTGGTTCTTGGTGGTGATGGTGTTGATCGAGGCGATCGGGTTGTTGATGTCGTTGAACACCGTCCAGTTCACCTTGTCGGTGGACTCGGCATAGCCGATGTAGTGGAACGCATCGGAATCGCCGTCCAGGCAGTTGCCGGCCGAGAAGTACAGACCCCAGACGCTGCCGTCGCCGTTGATGTCGATCAGGGTGCCGCGCGGGGCCACCCAGCGCGTCTTGTTGTAGTCCACCGTGGTGATGTCGTTCAGACCGTTGACGACGCGGTCGTTGGTGAAGTTGATGCCGTCGACCGTGTCGACCAGGTGCACGATGGAGATGTCGTCGTTGTTCTTGCCGCTGAACGGCGCCTTGTTGCATTGCTGGCTGGCGGGCAGCGCCGTGGTGCCGGTCTTGTCGCCGTTGAGGATCTTCTGCACGTACATCACCGTGACCGCCGTGCCGGCAGCCGCCGTCGGCGCGGTGGGGAACACCGCCATGATGCCATCCGGGTTTTTCAGACCGACAGTCTGCTTGACCGCGACGGTGTTGCCCGCCGTGTCGGCGCCGGTGGTGTTGTGCAGCGCCGAATAGATCGACTTGATGTCGTTGGCGCCAGCGGCGGTATTGTTCGAATTCCAGATCGGGAACTTGTTGGAAGCCCCGCCATTGGTGCCGGTCGGGCTGGACAGGTTGATCACCCACAGCGGGGCGACGTCGATCTGCGGACCACGGTCCAGCATGTACAGGAACTGGCCGGTCGCCGCGGCCACACCCGGTAGCTGGATGATGGCGGCATGCCCCCAGCCGTTGTCCGCATCGGAACCGTTGAGCGAAGCGGTGCTGGCATTGGTGCCGGTAACGGCGGCCGGGCAACCGGTATTGGTCGAGGTGCCGGTGAAGCCGAAGCCGCCGCTGATCGGATTGGTGTAATCCGGATTCAGCTCCAGCACGGTCTGCATGAAATACCAGGTCTTGCCGTTGTCGTCCGACTCGGCGGCCACCAGGGCTTCGTCGATGTCCTTGGGGCGCCAGTCGAACAGGCCGATGATCGGAGTCAGGCCGCCGAAGGCATTGCCCTTGGTGGTGAGGGTCGTGTTGTAGACCAAGGGGAAATAGTACGGCGCCATCACCACGGACGGATCGCCGCCGGCAGCGCCGGCCGCCGTGGCAGCGTTGAACTTGGCGCCGGTCACGTAGGACACGCGCTTGGGCACGGCGCCGCTGTAGTCGCAAAAACCGAAAGCGGTATCCGGCACATTGCCGGTGGACAGGAACGGATTGGTGCTGCTGGTCACCGTCTGCGTGTTCTTCGGATCGGCAGCCAGGTTGAACAGCGCCGACGGCGTGGCGCCGTTGAGGGCACCCTCACCGATGGCGGTGCCCTGGTTGATGGTGGCCTGGGCCGCGACCACACCGGTGTCCACCGTGGTCTTCAGCACCTGCACCGCCGCGGCACCGCTGCTCGAGCTGCTGCCCGAGGAACTACTGGAAGACGAAGAGCTGGAGCTGCTGCCGGAGGAGCTGCTCGAAGACGAGGAGCTGGAGCTGCCGCTGGAAGAACTGCTTGAAGAGGAGCTGCCCGAGGAAGAGCTGCTGCTCGACGAAGAAGAACTGCCTGTGTTGCTGTAGTAATTCTTGGTGCAGGCGGGAAGCAGGGTCAACGACAGCGCGCACGCGAATGCGGCTGCCAGCTTGTTGGTAGTCATGACGTCCTTTGGAATCGCCGGTGG
>JAQGNS010000171.1 GCA_028291705.1 Nevskia sp. | reverse complement strand
CTGGTGTTCATGTTCACCGCCAACATGTTCGGCGCGATCCTGATCCTGCCGGCCATCGCCTCCTTCCTGCTGACGCCGCGCAAGCTGGCGCCGGGGGAGAAGCCGGTGATGGTGTCGCGGCACTAGGCGATTCCATGGTTTGAAAAGGCCTCGCACAGCGAGGCCTTTTCATGTCAGGCTGGTATTTCATCCGGCCATGGGCAGCATGCGCAGTACCGGCGACGGCCTCACGGCGGTGGAGTACCGATGCAGGGACATTGGCTGAACCAGGTGCGACTTACTGTCTATCCGCGGATATTCATCGGGCTGTATCTGATCGCGGGGGGCATCTGGATATCGATGTCCCATCATCGGCTTGACCCCTACTACAAGCCTCGGCTACGACTTCATCACGTATTGGGCGGCGTCGCATCTGGCACTGTCCGGTAATGCCGCAGCGGCCCTACGACGTGGCGGCCATGCTGCAGCAGGAGCGCGCTGTCGTGCCGGGCATTCAGTTCGTCACTCCCTGGCTATATCCGCCGACGTTCTATCTGTTGATTCTGCCGCTATCGCTGTTGCCGTATTTTCTGTCCTATTTCGCATTCCTCGGTATCACCTTCGCCGGCTATTTCGGGTGTAGTACGAAAAATTGCCGCGATGTCGGGAAGCCTGGGCCCGCTGCTTGCCTTTCCTGGAGTGTTCATCAATTTCGTCCGGGGGCAGAACGGCTTTCTGGCTGCCGCGCTGATGGGTGGGGCTTTGTTGTTGCCCCGGCGTCCGGTGTGGGCCGGAATTCTGATCGGTTTGCTTACAATCAAACCGCATCTGGGCGTACTGTGGCCTGTTGCATTGATCTGTGGGCGCCATTGGCGGGCATTATTCAGCGCGGCGCTGAGTTCGATGCTGTTTCTCGGGCTGAGTGTGCTGATGCTCGGCACGAATACCCTAAGTGGATTTTTCGCTAGTTTGGAGACTTTCGCCAATATGGCATTCCAGGACGGATCGATGTTTGCCAAGATCCCCTCATTCCTGTCGTTCAGCTCAATGCTTGGCCTTAGCCGGCACATGGCTTTTGCCGTTCACGTCTCCGTGGCTGTGCCAGTCGTCGCAGCGGTGGCATGGGTCTGGTTAAGGTGTCGTCGCATTACGTTCGGCTGTTTTGACGTTGGGCAGCTTGCTGGTCAGTCCGTACGTGCTTAACTATGATCTGGCCTGGCTGGCACTGCCGATCGTATGGTTTGTCGGATATTGCCTGCGCAATGGCTGGCTGCGCTGGGAACGGGAAATACTGGCAGCTGCCTGGGTGCTGCCGCTGCTGATCGCACCCCTGGCTACCTTGTTGCATGCGCAACTGGGGCCTTTCGTATTGCTGGCATTCTTCTGTGTGGTTCTGCGCAGGGTATGGTGGGTAGTCGTTGCCGAAGGCAAGGGGGCTGCAAGCGGGCTAGAGAGCCCCAAAGCTGGAATTGCGTAGCTGCACGGACTGGAGCTGTGGCGAGTTCCGAACCGTCATGGTCGTCTTACCGAAATGTTCATGCCACTCCAGGCAGCCAGCGCCATGGCACCTGCTGCATATACAAGCGATAGGTCTGATCAGCGCTGAGAAAGCGTTCCTCAATGAGGCTTTTGATCATGTACAGGACACAGCCGATTATGCACAGGGCAGTGTTGAGCAGTGAATAGGAGGTCAGCCCCATCACTAGGTAAATCAGGAAAGCGCCGCTGTAGATCGGGTGGCGCACGTAGCTATAGGCGCCATGCACCACCAGTCCGCGCAATGCTGGAACCAGCCCGATACTGCGTCCCAGACTGAGTCTTGCAAATGCAAATATGCTCAGGCCCAGCAGGCTCAGCCCGGTGGTGACCCATTGCGGCGCCAGCGCCGGGCCGTGCGGTGCGGTCACTGCGACCAGAAATGGCCAGTAAGTGGTGACGAAGGAGAATATCCATAAGCCTGGGTTGTGGCTGACGCGTAACGGCGCGCGGCGCACAAACATTGGGCCAACCTGGAGCAGGATTTGTGCGACCAGCACGATGCGCGGCAGGTCAAAAGTACGGGCCTCCAAGTTGATCCACAATACAAACAGCAGGGGCGCACAGGCAAGCAGAGCCATGGCCTTGTCGAACCAGGGGTCGGTCAGGACTGGCTTGGACTCTGCCGCGGCGGAGTCGGCCGGCACCGGTAGCTTTTTGCGGTCCTTGGTCATGGTTTAGAGGTCGAAGCAGCAGTGAGCTTTTATAGCATGGCCATCGCGACATGATGGACAATTCAGATGGCCAGCATGAAACAACCGGTGGGCGGCTGCTCCGCGTTGGCGTGGCCGGGCCAGGCGCGTGACAATCAGCCCTGGAAGCCATTGGCAGGCGGCTGCCGAGTCGTGGATGATGGCGTAGTGGTCGCCGCTTCGGCACTTCTTCCACAGACGGGGTTCGATGGCACAGCACTGGCTTAACCGGGAGCGCCTGCGTCTCTATTCGTTGGGTTGCCTCATTGTCTATCTGGGATGGGTCTGCATCCTGGTCGGACGCTCGCATGGCGGCATCGATCCGAGCGGCAAGCCGCTGGGGTTCGATTTCATCGCCTTTTGGGGGGCTTCGCGTCTTGCGCTTGCCGGCCATGCGGTGGGAGCCTACGACCTGCATACCCTGCTGCTGGCGCAGCGTGCGGCGCTCCCGGGCTTGGGCGAAGGTCTGCTCGGTCCCTGGCAATACCCGCCGACATTCTTTCTGCTGGTGCTGCCGCTGGGCCTGATGCCGTACTTCGTTGCGTATTTTTGCTTTGTCGGAGCTACTTTTATCGCATTCGCCCTCGTCATGCGCCGAATCCTGGCGGTCGAGGGCTTGGCGGCCCGCACCATGTGGCTACCGCTGCTGGGCTTTCCCGCCGTGATGATCAATGCTTTTGAAGGGCAAAACGGCTTTCTCACCGCGTCACTGATGGGACTAGCCCTGCTGCTTCTGCCCACACGCCCGGCATGTGGAGGTATGATGATGGGTCTGCTGGCGGTCAAGCCGCATCTGGGCCTGTTGCTGCCGCTGGCATTGCTTTGCGGCGGTCAATGGCGGGCACTCCTCTATGCGGCTTTTAGCGCGAGCGGCTTTCTGGCGCTGAGCGTTGCTGTTTTGGGAGGAGATACCTTGCTGGCCTTTTTTGACCGGCTGCCGCAAGTCGCCGATTGGGTTGCCCGTGGCGAGATGCCGCTGGTCAAGATGCCGACTTTCTTCGCTTTCGCCCGGCTGCTTGGCCTGCCGGTGCAGGGGGCTTATCTGGTACATGCTCTGGGGGCGTTGCTGGCCGCGCTCGGGGTAGGTTGGGTCTGGCGTAACTGTGTCGACTGGGCGTTGCGTTCGGCGGCGCTGTTGGTGGCCACATTGCTGATCAGCCCATATCTATTCGATTACGATCTGGTGTGGCTGGCGCCGGCGCTTGCCTGGTTCACCGGCTATGCCATGCGGCGCGGCTGGTTGTCGTGGGAACGGGAGTTTCTGGTATTGGTGTGGGTGCTGCCGCTGATCAGCATGCTATCGGGTCAGTTTCTCCATCTGCAACCGGCGGCGCCGGTACTATCGGGCTTCCTGCTGCTGATCCTGCGACGGGTGAAGAACGAGATGGCGGACGGCGTAGTGAATCTCGCGTCGCAGGGCAATTGATGCCGGCGTTCTCGGCCTGAAAGACTGGAGCACCATGGTTTTCGCGCCAACTGCATTCGCTATCCCCGCGCCAAGTCATCGGCAGCCACCACCATTGGCAGTCCGGCGGTGATGAAGCGCCACTGGCTGAATAGGGAGCGTCTGGCGTTGTACGCGGCTGCGTTTGTCGTCCTCTACCTGGCCATCGGTGCGTTGTTGTTGAAACAATGTCCGAGCGGGGTGACCAACCAGGGTGTTCCACTGACTCCGGATTTCATCGTGTACTGGGGCGCCTCTCATCTGGCTGTGTCCGGTGATCCGGCTGCGGCCTACGATAACGAAGCGATCATTGGGGCTGAGCGGATTGCCATGCCGGCGGCGGTTAATTCCAGGAATTCCTGGTACTACCCCCCCACGTTTTTTCTGGTGGTGCTGCCTTTGTCCCTGCTTTCTTACCTGCCGTCGTACCTGCTGTTCATGAGCGTCACCTTTGCAGGCTACGTTTTTGTGCTGCGCCAGATTTGCTTGACGCAGGGACTTCCTCTTTCGGGGCTGTGGTGGCCTTTGCTGGGATTCCCGGCGGTATTCTTGAATTTATTGCAGGGCCAGAATGGCTTTCTGACCGCTGGCCTGGCGGGGGGCGCACTGCTGATGCTGCGCTCACGGCCGCTGTGGGCCGGTGTATTGATCGGATTGCTTACCATCAAGCCACAACTGGGGCCGCTGTTTCCCCTAATTCTGGTGTGCAGCCGCCAATGGCGGGCGCTGTTCGCCGCCAGTGTAACCGTGCTGATGTTCATGACCGCGGCCATCGGCGTGCTTGGCATCGACACGCTGCACGCTTTTCTGGAAAAAGTCCCGCATGTCGGCGGCGCCATCGGCGGGGACAGCCTGTTGCTGGTGCGGGAAATGCCGAGCTTCTATTCGTTTTGCCGCCTGCTCGGCTTGCCACCCGCCGCCGCCTACACCTTGCATGGTGCTGTGGCGTTGACTGTCGCCGCCACGGTCGCCTGGATCTGGGTGAAGTGCAGGGATGAGTCCCTGCGTACGGCGGCTTTTGCGGCGGGAACCCTGTTGATCAGCCCCTATCTGTTCGACTATGACCTGAGCTGGCTGGCACTGGCCCTTATCTGGTTTGTCGGCCACGCCATGCGGGAAGGATGGCTGCGCGGAGAGCGCGAAACGCTGGTCGTGGTCTGGCTGTTGCCGGTTTTGTGGATGCCAGCTCGTTATTTCACCAGCTTGCAGTTGGCTCCGCTGGTACTGTTGGCGTTCTTTGTGTTGATTGTGCGCAGATCGCTAATCCAGATGCGAAATGCCGACGCCGCCAAGAAGGTGGCGCCGGCGGTAACATGACCAACGCTGGCTGAAATTGAATCGACTGATCGCTATTCGGCTGCTGACGATGTCGCGCGCCTGATGACAGCGTGTCCACGGGGATGATACGGGGCTATCTACCAGCGCTTAGTCGATGTCGCTGAAGGCGGGGGAGTCGACTGAGGCCAGCGCCCGGTCTTCGAGGCGCAGGGCGGTCAATCGCCCTCCCCAAATCGCCCCAGTATCCAACCCATAGACCTGATGCTGCGGCCAATACACCTGTCCGAGGGTCGACCAATGGCCGAAAGCCAGCAAGTTGCCGCCTGAACGCCGGCCAGGAACGGCAAACCACGGCAGTAGACCCGGCGGTTGGGTTCCCGGAGTTCCTTTCGGCTTGAAATCGATGATGCCTTGAGCATCGCAATAGCGTAGTCGCGTATAGCAGTTGATGATGAAGCGCAGGCGGGGGATGCCGTTGAGCCGATCATCCCAGCAGTCCGGTTCGTCGCCATACATCCCGCGTAGCAACTCCGGGCAGTCCGGGCTGCGCAATACCGCTTCGGCTTCGCGGGCGTAGCAGCGCGCTTGCACAAGATTCCATTGTGGGGGCAGGCCAGCATGCAACAATGCCACGCCGCCGACTGCCGGCTCGTGTAGCAAGGGCTGCCGGCATAGCCAGTCCAGTAATTCATCCCGGTCGGGTGCAGTCAGGACCTGCTCGAGCGTATCGCGGCGTCCTTTGCGCCCGCCGTTGGCCACGGCCAGCAGATGCAGGTCGTGATTGCCCAATACACTCGAAGCCGCAGCTCCCAGGCCATGAACGAAACGCAGGGTTTGCAGCGATTGCGGCCCCCGGTTGACCAGATCTCCAGCAAAGCAGAGTTGATCCCGCGCCGGCTCAAAACGTAGTAGATCCAGCAGGCGGCGCAGGGGGTCGTAGCATCCCTGGACGTCACCGATCGCGTAGGTAGCCATATTCCAGTACTTGTGATTCAGGTGCCACGAAGCCGATGAGCGGTAGAAAACGCGCCTGTGAAGCGCTTTGACAGCCTAGTCGCCCTGACATACTTTAACTCCTGAGTCGTGCGGACTCATTAACCAGATTCCAGGAGTGTCATCATGTTGAAGAAAATCGCTTCTTTCATCCGTAAAGAAGAAGGCGTTACTGCTACTGAATATGCACTGATCATCGCCGTTGTGGCGATCGTCATGCTGGTCGGCGCGACCAAGCTGGGTACCGGTCTGTCGAGCGTGTTTACCTCTATCAGCACTGCGATCTAAGGAACGAAGTTGCCAATGGGCTCGGTCATTCCGAGCTTGTTGGTGATTTGGGCGCTCGCCGTTGCAGGGTACGATCTGCGGCAGCGGCGGGTTCCCAATCTGCTTCTTTTGGTCGTGGCTGTACCCGCAGTGCTTTCCTTCGGGGTGTTCAGGCAGGGATTGCTCGGTATGGGCGGCGGGTCCAGTTTGCTGGGACTCGTCGTCTGCGCCTTGCCCTATCTACCTGGCTACATATGGGGGAAAGTCGGCGCTGGTGATGTGAAGTTCGCGGGATTGCAGGGCTTTTTGCTCGGTGGAGTAGGCGCTTTCAAGGCCTTCATAGTCTCTGCCGTTGCTTTGGGCCTGATCGCGGTATTCGCGGCGCTGGCTAAATCAGACCGGGTTCACGCTTCACGCCTTCCCGCGGCAGTGGCGCTTGCTGTAGGATTCCTTTGGGTGGTCTTGGGCGGCTATTTGCTGTCAGGCTGGGGGTTATGAAGAGATTTTCTGGCTTACGACTGAAGGGCCTGCGCTCAGGTCAAAGCGGGGCCTCAGCCGTCGAGTTTGCTCTTGTATTGCCGATTATGCTGGGGGTCGCCTACGCCGGCATTGTTTACGCTTATATTTATGTTCTGCAGCAGTCGATCAATTTTGCCGCCCAGCAAGGAGCCCAGGCCGCAGTATCGACCATTCCAATCAGCATTGGGAGTAATCCCGCTGCGGCAACCGCTGCGGCGAAACTAGCGAATGCCAAGCTTGCGATTGATAACACCTTGTCTTGGCTACCCCTCGGTCAGCGCGGTCGTTACACCATTCCCCAACCAACTACAGGCTGCAATGTTCCCACTGGAACCTTCGCCGTGCAGGTCAATTTCAGTATTAGCGGGTTATTTGCGGCATTCAACCTGCCGCTTTTGGGTAGTTTCCCCGCCATGCCGCAGTCTTTGTTTGCCTGCGCTGTGGCTTTTACGTCGTAGCTTTAACTTTCAACATGTGTGCTTAAATTGTTGTAACTACAGCAATAACACTGTTGCTTCTGGGTAAGGGAGATGCAAGGGGATGAGCAGTAATCTGATTAAAATCATAGCAGCCGTATTCGTCGTCCTGGCGATCATCCTGGCTTTTGTCGGCTATCGGATGAGCCATGAGTATGCCGATAGCGCCAATAAAGCCTCCCAGCAGGCCCAGGTTCAACCAGCCGTCGCTCCGCAGATTCAGGTGGTGGTGGCAACCCAGCCGTTGCTGGCCAACCTGCCCATCGATCGTGGATCGCTGAAGGTGGTCGGCGCGGATGTGGCCCCGAAGGACTACTACGCTAATATCGACGATGTGGCAGGGCGCACGCCCCTAATCGATATCGACGCCGGAACACCGATTACCCCCCGGCTGTTCAAGGAGAACAATCTGCTGGCCAAAATAGTGCCGGCTGGTTCCAAGGCAGTCTCGCTACTGCTCAGCGACGTCATCGGTGTGGGTGGGTTTGTGCGGCCAGGTGATGTCGTCGATGTGCTGATCTACCTGCACAACGATCAAGGTAACAAAGTGGATCCTGCGCAAGCACGCATTCTGCTCAAGGATGCCCTGGTGCTGGCTTCCGACGACCACATTGTCACGCCCCCGGCCGGCGCGGACACCAAGGCCCAGCAGCAGCAGCAACAGCAACAGCAGCGCCATGAGCGTACGGTGGTGGTTGCGGTGCCGGACCAGGAAGTGACGCGCGTCATGCTGGGTGCGAGCATGGGCGAGGTTCGCTTGGCCCTGCATGGCCAGGTTCCGGATCAGACCCAGGCTGCTGCTGCGCAAGCGCCGGCAGGGTCGCAAACCGATACCGCCGCTGCACCGGCCGCCGTTGCGGGGGCGCCAACACCGGTTTCCGGTGGCAGCCTGCCGCAAGCGGCGCCTGCTACCGCGGCCGCGGCCAAACCGGGCGTTGACCAGCAGTTGCCGGACCAGCCCTATACCTCGGCCGAATTGGCGCGCCTCAAGCCGCCGCATCCTGCCAAGGGGGCTCCGCAGGGCATCGTCATCTATCACGGTTCGAAAGCCTCGACGGTGTACCCATGAAAGCCATCGGGGAGTGCAGTGTGCTGGTGGGTGAAGCTCGGAAACAGACGCAGCAAAGGGAAACGATAATGCGATTGCCGCAAAGCGTCGGATACGTCTTCAAGGCAGGGCTCCTGGCCCTGGCAGTAACGGTTTGTGGCGCCCCGGTAACGGCTTCGGCTCAGACCCCGGCGGCCCAGACGGTCGAGAATACGGTGGTGATCGACGTAGGGACGCAGCAGCTACTGCGTCAAAAGCAGCCGATCCGTCGTGTGGCCGTGGCCAATCCGGAGATCGCCGACGTCAGCGTGATCAACAGCCGCGAGCTGCTGCTCAACGGCAAGGTCAATGGCGTCACCAGCCTGATCATCTGGAGCCGCGATGCCAAAGCACAGCCGGTCACCTACAAGGTGGAGGTTTCCAGCCGCAGCATCAGCGGCAGCACGGCGGACCTGCTGGCGCACCGAGATACGGTGCTGGCGGCCGGAGTCGGCGCTCCTTCCGCCGGCGGCAACGGGGCAGCACAGGCTGTCGCGGATCACACCACGGTGGCGGTAGACACCCAGGTGCTGAGCCAGGTCAAGATTGTCGATATCAGCCGCACTGCGCTGCAGGAGTTCGGCATCAACTTCGCGCATGCCAATTCGACCGGGGTCATGGGTGCATTCACGCCTGGCGGCCTGGGCAGCATTGGATCGGCCACCAGTGGTAGCACGACGACCTCGGGGAACCAGATCGTCAGCGGCACCGGCTTTCTGCCGATCGCCAGCGCATTCAACTTCGTCTACGCCAGCAACCAGTATCTTGGCGCCATCAGTGTTCTGGAAAGCAAAGGTCTGGCCCGCACGTTGGCCGAACCCAGCCTGACCGCAATGAGCGGGCAGACGGCTAGCTTCCTGGCCGGCGGCGAATTCCCCTTCCCCACCGTGCAGAACGGTGGCGGTGGCGGCTCCAGTGGCAATTCCATCACCATCATATTCAAGGAATTCGGTATCCGGCTGAACCTGACGCCGACCGTGCTGGCGCGTAACCGCATTGCCCTGAAAGTCGCTCCGGAAGTCAGCGAGCTGGACTACACCAACGGCATCAGTCTCAACGGCATCACCATCCCCGGCCTGAATGTGCGGCGTACCGATACCATGGTTGAACTGGGCGACGGCGAGACCTTCGTGATCAGCGGTCTGGTCAGCAATACGCTCAAGAACAGCGTCAGCAAGGTTCCATGGATTGGCGACGTGCCGGTCATCGGCGCCTTCTTCCGCAATACCAGCATCAGCCGCAACGATCGCGAATTGATCATGGTAGTCACGCCGCATCTGGTTCGTCCGATGGTCAGGGATGCCCCGTTGCCGGAGCTTCCGGGCGCCTCTCTGGATCAGTACAACCCCAGCTTCGCGCACACCATGTTCATGGAGACTGGCAAGTTCGGGCAGCCCGACAGCACACAGGGGTATAGCCGCTGATTGTTCCAACGACGACGCGGGGAGCTGCGATGAAAACGCAAGCGGTCGTCGTATCCAGCGATCCGGTCTACCAGTTCTGGCTGCAGAACGCAGCCGGTGCAACCATGGATGTGGCGCTGTTGTCGCCGTCCGGTGGCCAGGATGTGGTGGCGCTGATCGAGGCGCGAGGCCGTGTCGACGTGCTTTTCGTCGAGTTCGACAGCCAGGAGGTAGCGCAGCGCGCCGCCTTGGTTGAGCGCTTTCTCGAACGGCACTGGCAAATTCCGGTGGTCGGCTTGGGCGCGGACGATAACCCGCAATGGGTCCTGGCGGCGATGCGTTCCGGTGCGCGTGACTTCTTTGTCCTGCGTCGAGACGATGCTACCCTGAGCTTGCAGATCGGCCGGCTTCTGCGACGCAGCAGTACCGCGCCCGCCGCCCAGCCTGCGGCGCAGAAGTCGGGAAAAATCTTGGGCGTAGTGTCTGCCCACCCCGGCGAGAGCATCGCTTTCCTGGCCGAGCATCTGGCTTTGGGCATCCTGGAGGTGCAGGGCTCGAATGAGCGCGTACTGCTGCTCGATTTGGCCACCCCGGCTGGCGCGGCCGCGATTTTTCTCAATATCAACACTACTTACAGCGCTCTCGATGCCATCAACGACGCCTATCGTTGCGATCAGAGCCTGGTGGATACGGCGTTCGCCCGGCACAGCAGCGGCCTCTATGTGCTGAGCCTGCCCGAGGATCTGCTCGGCCAGCCCGCCATGGATTCGGGCGAGCTACTCAAGTTGTTGCAAGTGCTACGCAGCCTGTTCAGCTATATTGTGGTGGCGCTTGACGGACACTTGCCGCTGTCGGCCCTGGTCAGCGTGGCCAACGAAGCAGAGCGTCTGCTGTTGCTGTCGGATCAGTCGATTCTCCGTTCGCGCCACAATAAGCATTTGCTGCGTGCGTTGAGGCTAGAGGGCTGTGTGCTCGATCGCGCCGGGCTGGTGGTGGACGATTACCGCCGACGTCTGGGTCTGGAGCCAAAAAACCTGGCTGAGCTGTTCGAATTGCCCTTATTCGCCGCGTTGCCGATTGATCCTTCCAATCGCGCAGTGTCCATGAATTCCGGCGAGCCGCTATACACGCTTGCCCGCAAGGATACCTATGCCCTGGGCGTGAAGAAGCTTGCGGCATCGCTGACCTCAGGGCAACCGATTCCGGCGGCATCGCCACAAGGCTTTCTTGACCGGCTGAGGGGCGCCTGAGCAGGCGAGCATGAGCAACTCCGATCAAATCGAACGCTTCCGTCTGTCTGATCAGTATCAGCAGCTGAAGTCGAACGTGCACAGGCATCTTATCCTGCAAATCGAGGAACGCAATCTCGACGTTTATTCCTGGCCGGCCGACAAGCTGGAGCGCTTTGTTACCGAACAGGTCAAACGCTTCGTATTGGACGAACGCCTACCGGTCAGTCAGCGTGAAACTGAAGTGCTAGTGCACGATGCCCGCAATGAGTTGATGGGCTACGGGCCCATCCAGCATCTGATTGAGGATGACACGGTCAACGACATTGTTGTCAACGGACCGCAAAACGTTTTCATCGAGCGGGCCGGCAAACTGTACTCGGTGCCGGTGCGCTTTAACGACAACAATCACGTCATCCGCGTAATCCAGCGCATCCTGTCGCCTCTGGGGCGGCGTGTCGATGAATCAACGCCAATGGTCGATGCGCGGTTACCGGATGGCTCACGTGTCAATGCCATCATTCCGCCGATTGCGTTGGACGGGCCTTGTCTTTCGATCCGCAAGTTTCGCAAGATTCCGCTTACCGCGGACGATATGCTCAGAATGGGCAGCATCACCGAGGTCGAGCTTGAATATCTGCGCAAGCGCGTGGAAGGGCGTGCCAACTTGATCGTGGTCGGAGGCACCGGCTCGGGCAAGACGACTTTCCTCAATCTGCTAAGCCAGTGGATTCCGCAGGGCGAACGTATAGTGACGGTGGAAGATGCCGCCGAGTTGAGGCTTCAGCATGGTCATGTGGTTCGTTTGGAAACCCGGCCACCCAACCTCGAAGGACAACGGGCCGTCAGTGCCCGCGATCTGGTTCGCAATGCCCTGCGTATGCGACCGGATCGCATCATCGTCGGCGAGGTTCGCGGCGACGAGGTGCTGGACATGCTGCAGGCCATGAACACAGGCCATGACGGCTCCATGACCACGCTGCACGCCAATAATGTTCGGGATGCCATGCACCGCATTGAGTTACTGGCTGGCTTTGCCGGTTATACGGGCGGCGAGACTACTCTGCGTGGGCAGATCGCCGCCGCTATCCAATTGATGGTCCAGGTGTCGCGATTGCCGAGCGGTCAGCGCCGGGTACTCTCAATTACCGAGGTCTCTGGGCTTCAAGGGCGTGAGCTGGTGATGCGGGATCTGTTCCGTTACGAGGCGGACAGCGGTCGGCATATCGATCTGCGGGAGGCCGCATGAGTGTCAGTCTGATCATTGTTGTGGCTGTTGCGCTGGTTTTTCTGGCGGCGGCGGTATGGCTTTTCTCGGTGGCACGGGGTCAGGAGCGTTCAGAAGAAGTGATGGTCCGGTTGCAGGCCGGAGCCGAAAGACCAACCGTGCTGTTCGCGGGAGACAGCCCGGAAATGAGCATTCCCGGGGTGCGTCGGATCAGCCAATTGCTGTGGCGTGCTGGCTCCGAAGTCCAACCGAGAGGCATAGTGGTAGTTCTCCTCGGCTTACTCGCTTTTGTTGTGCTGGTATTCGTGGTTTTGGGGCCAGTGGTTGGCCTGCTGGTCAACATTGGGACCTTGCTGGTGATTTATCTTGTGCTGGTTCAGCGGGCTGCTCGCCGGCGCTCCAAGATTATCGAGCAATTGCCCGGATACTTGGAAAATCTGATTCGTGTGATGTCGGCGGGTAATTCCCTGGAGGAGTCGCTGGTCACGGCCTCGCGGGAAAGCGATGATCCATTGCGGCCCTTGTTCACGAGTGTCGGGCGTCAGATCAAGCTCGGAGCTCCGGTAGACCAAGTGCTGGCGGAGGCCGGGGGACTCTACAACTTGCGCGATGTACAGATCATGTCGCTCGCCGCCAACGTCAATCGCCGTTATGGGGGTAGCTTGCGCGGCGTGCTGAAAAGCCTGATTTTGGCGATCCGTCAGCGTGGCACTGCAGCGAGAGAACTCCGTGCCTTGACTGCTGAAACCCGCTTTTCGGCGATGATTTTAGCGCTGGTGCCGATCGGTCTTACTACTTATATCTACCTCAGCAATCCTCAGTTTTACGATGCCATGTGGCATGATCCGGTAGGCAAGAAAGTGCTGATTGGCGGGGTCGTTTGGGTGCTTGTCGGCATCCTCATCCTGTGGCGAATGGTGAATTCGATAGGAGATGACGACTGATGAGCGCCAATACCTATGCCGCAGTGATCGCGCTTGCCATTTTCCTTGGGGTGATTGCCGTATTGGGAGGGATTTTGCTGGTCTTCGCTTCTAACAGCGAACGACGAATTCAACGTCGCTTGGAAGGCAGCGATACCCCGGAAGAAGATAATTTTACCGATAGTGATCGGCCGTTGCTGCAAGGACTCGCTCGGCGCGGTCGGGCCATCGACCAGTTCGTGGACAAGGAAGGAGAGTCCTCTCGCTTGCTGATCCAAGCTGGCTGGCGAGATACGCAATCGCGTGTCGGATTCTACGTGCTGCAGGCGATTGTACCGGTTGTGCTGGTTGGGCTTGTCATCGCAGGCTGGCTGTTTATCAAGGGTGAATATTTCGAGCCGCCGCTGATCTATGCGGTATTCTTTGGTGCGATTGCCGTATCCATGTTGATCCCGCGTATGATCCTGCGCAGCATCGCCAATTCCCGCTGCCAGCGCATTCGCAAGGAAGTGCCGCTGTTCGTGCATCTGTTGGTCATGCTCTATGATGCGGGCTTGTCAACTCGCCAGGCATTTGCCAACTTGGTGCGCGAAGGGAGGGGCGTACTACCGGAACTGGGGCGCGAGATTCAGGTCGTCCTGCGGCAGATTGAAGCTGGTGCTGATACTTCCGAATCATTGCATTCCCTGAGTGAAGCACTGAAGGTGGACGATCTCAGTTCCATCCTTGGGGTGATGCGCCAAGTGGATCGCTTTGGTGGTGAAATACGAGAGCCCTTGCATGATGCTCTTAAAGTGATCGAGGAGCGACAGGCGCTGGATTTGAGGGAAAGGGTGAACATCCTGTCGGGGCGCATGACGGTTGTTATGGTGGTATTTTTTTTCCCAGGGTTGATGCTGTTCATCGCCGGCCCGGCGCTTGTATCGATTCTGAAGGCCATCAAAGGACTATGAGGTGTTTCTGGGTTCTGCCGCCGGTGCTTTTGCTGGCTGCCTGCACTACGGTCCACGGGGGTTCCACCCCGGCGGACAAGCTCGACAACCAGGAAGCGCCCCATCTCGATCAGAACGAGATTCACGCGGACCTGATCAGGCAGATGCTGGACAAGGGGCAGTATTACGCGGCGCTGGCGCATATCGAGGACCAGAAGCGCAGCGGCACCAACGATGAATTGAGCTTGCTGGAGGCGGACGCCCGCAGCCACCTGGGGCAGCAGCCCCAGGCGGACGCGCTGTATCGCAAGCTGCTGAACACCCGCTATGCCGGACAGGCTTACCACGGACTGGGCCTGCTCTATGTGACGACAGACCTGGACGGCGCCATCCGTAACCTGCGCAGTGCCGTTGAGCGGGCACCGACTGATGTTGATTTCCGTAACGATCTAGGCTATGCCTTGATGGAAGCGGGACGCTATACTGAGGCCGTACCGCAGCTGTCCACAGCTGCCGAGCTGGCCCCGACTCAGTTGAAGAGTCGCTACAACCTCATTGAGTTGATGATGCTGATGGGCAACGAGGGGGCGGCGGAGCGGTTGAGGCAGAAAACGGGTGTGACGCCGGAAAAGATGCAGCAGTTGCGCGATTCCGCGCAGACGATTCGGGCCAAACAGAGTGCCAGGGCAGCCAAGGCTGCCGGCTAGATGGAAAGGAGAGCGATATGCGTGGATGGATGATGGTTGCAGCCTGCACTTTGCCGTTCGCGGCATCATTTGCTGCCTCGGCCCAGTCCGATACTGCGGCGCCGGCTCCCACTGCCACGCCCGTGGCCGCACCTGTGCAAGGACAGGGTTTCGGTTCGCAAACCCGTTTCTGGCTCGCCACCCAGACCAGCGGCGTGTCTGCGGTCGCCGAAGAGCGGCCGATGCCGGGCGAGGCTGCAACCCTAGTCTATCAGCGCTACCTGACCAGCTTCACCCATCCGATTCCGGAGCGTTACGAATCGGACAGCTTCAGCGTCTCCGGTGGTGGTGGCGGTAGCACCAGCAAGTAACGGCAAGCGATTCGATCTGTTCCAGGAAGCCCGCACAGCTCTGCTGTGCGGGCTTTTCTTTGCGCGTTTGTTTTGTGTCGGCAAACAGTCCTTCGATCGACTTCTGCGGCGCAGCCTTCTAGCTGCGCAACGCGTGGCAGCGATTGGCCAGCAGCGCGAACTGCGCCGGCGACAAAGTTTCCCCGCGGATTCGCGGGTCGATCCCCAGCGCACTGATTTCCTCGGCCGGCAGCAGCTTGCGCAGGCCGTTGGCCAGGG
>JAQGNS010000163.1 GCA_028291705.1 Nevskia sp. | reverse complement strand
GTGCGCGGTGCGCTGGCAATGTATCCCTCTACCTACGACTTCATTCTGAAGGCCTATGAGCCGGTGAAGGCCGGCCAGTCGCGCCTGGTCGACGTCATCGTGGGCTTCATCGACCCGAATGCCCCGGACGTGATTGCTCAACCTCAGAATCCCACAAAGATGGAGCTGGTTGAGGCTGAGGAAAAATCTGACGAGGACGAAGAGAGCGAGGACGGCAGCGGCGACACGGAAGAGGAGGCAGTCGATACCGGCCCGGATCCGGAAGAGGCCGCCGCGCGATTCGCGTCCCTGGCCAGGGGCCACATCGCAAACCTGAGCGCCATCGAGAAGCTCGGCGCGAAGGAGCCCAAGACGCTGAAGGCGCGCAAGAAGCTGGCCGACGAGTTCATGGAGCTGAAGCTGTCGCCGCGCATGTTCGATGCGTTGATCCTGAACCTGCGCACGCACGTGGCGGAAGTCCGGCAACTCGAGAAGGAGATCATGATCATCGCGGTGCGCGACGCCGGGATGCCTCGCAAGGATTTCATCTCGACGTTCCCCAAGAACGAGACGAGCGCGCGCTGGCTGCAGAAGCACGTGAAGAGCGGCAAGAAGTATTCGGCGCCGCTCGCGAAGTTCAAAGACGAGATCGAGCGGCGCCAGAAGAAGCTCGAGCTGCTCGAGGTGCAGTATCACCTGACGATCAATGACATCAAGGAAGTCAACCGCGATGTGTCGATCGGCGAGGCGAAGGCCCGGCGGGCGAAGAAGGAGATGGTGGAGGCCAACCTGCGCCTCGTGATTTCGATTGCCAAGAAATACACGAACCGCGGCCTGCAGTTCCTCGACCTGATCCAGGAAGGCAACATCGGCCTGATGAAGGCGGTGGACAAGTTCGAATACCGCCGCGGCTTCAAGTTCTCGACCTATGCGACGTGGTGGATCCGTCAGGCCATCACCCGCTCGATCGCCGACCAGGCGCGCACCATCCGTATCCCGGTGCACATGATCGAGAGCAGCAACAAGGTCAACCGCATGAGCCGCCAGATGCTGCAGGAGATGGGCCGCGAGCCCACCGCCGAAGAGCTGGCGATCAAGATGGAAATGCCGGAAGACAAGGTGCGCAAGGCGCTGAGCATCGCGCGCGAGCCGATCTCGATGGAAACCCCGATCGGCGACGACGGCGATTCCCACCTGGGCGATTTCATCCCGGACAACGGCACCGTGTCGCCGCTGGAATCCGCCACCTCGCAGGCCCTGGCCGAGACCACCCACCAGATACTGGCCAGCCTGACGCCGCGCGAGGCCAAGGTGCTGCGCATGCGCTTCGGCATCGACATGAATACCGACCACACGCTGGAAGAGGTCGGCAAGCAGTTCGACGTCACCCGCGAGCGCATCCGCCAGATCGAAGCCAAGGCGCTGCGCAAGCTGCGCCACCCGAGCCGGGCCAACCACCTGCGTTCGTTCGTGGTGGAATAAGCTTCAGCAAGGCTGCAAGAAAAAGGCCCCGCGATGCGGGGCCTTTTTTTTATTGCCTGGTCATTCAAATGCCCGGACGAGCATGACGCCCTGGCGGGGCTCATCGTGTGCGCCCTACCAGGTGAATGTCGCCCAGCCGGCAATGTAGTCGACATCGCCGCCGCCCGCGGCGCTGACGTAGTCGCTGGCAAACAGGTGCACGTAGGAGGCGGTGCAAACCAGATGGCGGCCGGCCTTCCACTCCAGCGCCGCTTCCACCGTGTTGCCGACGTAGCGCGAGCCGCCCGCCACCGGCTTGAGCTCGAGGTTGCCGCTGGGGCCGTAGACGCCGTCCTTGACGCTGAAGCGCCACAGCGCGGCGCCGGCAAGGGTGGCGGTGAGGGACTTCAGCGGCACGAACTGCAATGAAGGGTGCAGGTCGGCGATGTTGGTCGGGCGGATGATGCTGGCGTCGTTGAAATAGCCGGACTTGAAGTACAGCGGGTTGAAGGCGCCGAAGCGGCCCTGCGGTCCGTTGGAGTCGCCGCTGGCGATGTCCGCCTTGAAGCCGAGGCGCGGACGCCAGGGCGCGGCGGCGAAGGTGTAGCCGGTATCGGTGGCCATGGTCCAGGCGAAGATTTCGCGGTTGCCGAAATTGCCGAACTGCACGATCGGCTCCCAGTCGTAGCTCCAGCCGCCGAGGCTGCCGGACCAGCGCGTGCCGATGCTGTGGCGCAGTTCGGCGGCGGCGCCGTTGGCGTAACGCTGGCTGGCGTAGCGCGCGCCCAGATAATAGACGTCGATGTTGGCGGGCAATTGATGCCCGGTGGGCGTGGTGGCGTAGACGCCCCAGAAGGTCTGGCCGTCGTTCTCGCCGTCGAGGTGGTATTCGTATTCCTGCCCTGGCCGCACCAGGAAGGCGTAGAGCCGCGCCGCGCCATCGCCACCGATGAACTGCAGGCCGTCGAACTTGAACGGCAGATTGGGCGCGGCCCGCGTCGCCACCAGGCGGCCGGAGCCATAGCTCATCTCGAAGCGGCCGGCGCGCGCGGTGAGGCGCGGGCCCTGCGGCGTGGGCTCGCCGAAGATGTAGTCGACGAAGCCCTGCTGCAGGTCGACGGGATTCTGGTTGACCGGCGGCGCGTTCTCGCGCTGCCCGAACTGCAGGCCGGACAGGCCCTGGACGAAGACGCGCAGGCGCTGGTCGACGTGCAGGTCCGCGTCCAGGGTGACGCGTTGCAGCAGGTAGGACTGGTTGGCCGGCGTGCTCGAACCCAGGCCGGCATTGCGATAGTTTTCGTAGCGTTCGCGCAGCTCGCCGCCCAGGCTCAGGTAGCTTTGCTGGTCAGTGCTGCTGAGCGGGATGTATTTGACCGGGTCGAAGAAATCGGTGCGATTCTTCGGATCGGCCAGGTAGTCGTAGCGCTCGTTGTAGCGCAGCAGCGTGTACGGCGGCGGATTGGGATCGGGCGCGGCTTCGGTGATGTACTCGGACAGGATCGACTCGGCCGGATCGACCTTCGGCACCGACAGGTCGGCCGGCGCTGCCGCCGCCGTCATCGCGGGCAGCGTCAGCGCCAGCCCGATGCAGAAGCGTTTCATGCATCGGGACATGATGGGCGGACCTTACTTCTTGAGGTCGTGCAGCTCGGCGATGTAGCCGCCGGGGAATTGCACGATGGCGGTGTCGCGGTCACCCGCATCGAACGGTGCGAACAGCACGGTGGCGCCGGCGGTCTTGGCCTTGTCCAGGGTCTCGCCCAGGCTCTTCACTTCGTAGCCGGTCAGTTCGTGGGCGAAGGGATACGGCAGGTGGCCGTCGGTGACCATCACCTGCATCTTGCCGAAGGTCGACTCGATGCGGACGCGGCGATAGGTCTCGCCGTTGCGGCCGATCTCGCCGGCATTGGCCTTCTTGTCGTCGGACACGATCTTGCCGTGGGAGAAGCGCAGGAAGCTGTGCACGAAGGCGTCGGCGCGGTCGCGCGAAACGTAGACGCGGTTGTCCGGCACCGTTTCCAGCGAGCCGTAGGACGGCGCGGTGAAGTGCCAGTAGAGCTGGAGCTTCACCCCGCCCGGAAACTGGATCACCGCGTCCAGGCCGATGGGATCCTTGAACGGCTCGACGATGACCTCGGCGCCGGCAGCGCGCGCGGCCTTGATCGCCTGGTCCATGTCGGTGACGAGGTAGCCGTTGCGCTCGTAGCCGAAGGGATACGGGATCGGCGTTTCGAAGGCGAAGGTGGAGAGGTTGCCGACCGGCGTCCACACGTACTGCGCCTGGGTGCTGCTCGGCACCGGCAGCACGTTGGCGGTGATGCGCGGCGAGGGCTTGCCGTCGAAGGTGGCGATGATGCTGTTGACGAAGGTGTCGTAGTCGGCCGGCGCGATGTAGACGTGGGTGGTGTCGTACTGCGAGGCCACGGCGACGCCGGCCGCCGCGGCTCCGCCCTTGGCCTGCGCCGGCGCAACCGCGGCGAACAGCAAGGCGGTCGCGGCGAGCGCGCCCAGGGGAATGCGGAGGAAACGCATGGCAATGCTCCTGTGGATGATCATGGAATGGCCCGGGAACCTTCAAACGACGCGGCCGGACGCGCGATGCGCCCGGTTTCCAGCAGCGCGATCAGCAGGAAGCCGCCGATCAGGCCGAAGTGTTCGAGAAAGGCATTGAGGTCGGCGAAGCGCTCCATGCCGGCCTCGCGCCAGAACGGGTGACCGACGAAGGTTGCGGCCAGGGTGAAGCCGGCCAGCGCCACGGCGCCGAGCGCGGCGAAACGCCCGTGCGCGAACAGGATCAGCGCCGAACCGCCGAGCTGGACGGCGATGGTGAGGGCGGCGAACAGGGCCGGTGGCGACAGGCCGAAGTGCGCCTGCTCGGCCATGGCGCCCTGGAAGTCGAACAGCTTGGCCATGCCGCTGTAGGCGTAGGCCAGGCACAGGCCGGCGCGGGCCAGCCAGTAGCAGACGGTGGCGAGGTTCATGTCGGTTCTTTGATGGTTGTGACGGGACGGCGCAGCAGCAGCATCACGGCGACGAGGGTCAGCATCGGCAGCAACAGCACGCCGAAACCGGCCTGGGTGTAGAGCACGGCGCCGGCCACCGCGCCGACCGCGAACGCCGCCACCGGCGGCACGAACTTGCCCAGGCGCTTGCGCGCGGCGGCGGCATCGACACCGGGCACTTTCGCGCGCAGCAGGTGGGTGGCGTCGATGGCGAACTGGGTGACGCCGCCGGTCATCACCGTGGTCGGCGGCAGCTCGCCCATCAGCAGGCGCGAGGCGGCGTTCTGGATGCCCATGGCGCAGACGCCGAGCATGCCGGCGCATACCGCCAGCGGCGCATCCACGTCGAGGATGGGCGCTGCCATCAGCCCCACCGCCATGAAGCCGGCGAGGAACAGCAGCTGCGCCGCCAGCACCGCGACCAGCGCCGGCTTGCCCGCGCGCGTCCGCTCCTGCACGAAGACGGTAGTGGCGGACACGGCGAGGATGAACATCGGCAGCGCCGCCAGCTTGGCGACTAGGCCGCCGCGCGCATGCGCGACGGCGGTGCCGATGAGGATGAAGTTGCCGGTGACGTGCGCGGTGAACAGACCCAGCAGGGCGACGAAGCCCACCGCATCGACATAGCCCGCGATGAAGCTGAGCAGGACGGCGACGGTGGCCGGGCGCTGGATGGATTCAGGCGTGGACATGCGCGGCGTCAGAAGGCCCAGCACGAACAACCGAGCGCGCCCCAGAAACTTGAGCGGTCCGCATCGGCCACCGGCGCTGCACGCGCATAGGCGTGCGCGTGCAGGTGCACGCCGCAGGCGCTGTTGCAGGCACAGGTGCTGCTCACACTCGCCGTCGCGTTCGGCGCCAGGTCTTTCCAGTAGCGGCTGCCGGAATTCACCGGCGACCAGTCCGGCAGCGCCGGCGGCAGCGGCGGATTCAGGTCGCTGAAGTCCTGGTCGGCATGGACGATGTTGCCGCCGACCACGGTCAGCACCGAGACGATCTGGCGGATGCACGATTCCGGCACCGAGAAATAATCTTCCGACAGCAGGGCGAAATCGGCGAGCTGGCCGGCGATCAACTGGCCCTTCAGGCCTTCCTCGTTGGAGAACCAGGTGTTGGCCTGGGTGTAGAGCTGCAAGGCTGTTTCCCGATCGACGCAATTGCCGGTCGGATACAGCGACAGGCCGCCGAGGGTCTTGCCGGTGCTGAGCCAGTACAGGGCGTTCCAGGGATCGTAGCTGGCGACGCGGGTGGCGTCGGTGCCGGC